>JAXHVI010000113.1:0-29864 GCA_034189195.1 Thermodesulfobacteriota bacterium
GTGCGGACGGTTTGAGGCCAACGCGGTATTCTGGCGAATTGATCATCCGCGCCGATTTTTTCGCCCGACGCGGCACCCAAAACAACCCGGCGTAAAATCAATCGCGGATTTTGGAGGCCGCAGTGATATTGACACACCCCACCGGCCTTGCTATAGGTGATGGCCAGGCATGTTCATGGTTAATGCCCTGTTGTCTGTGCAACTGTCTTGATTGACATTCATCCCCAAAAGAGGTTGGCAAATGGCCGGAGCCGAGCGAAGAAAAAGCCCCAGGACGCCTCTGAAATTTGAAATCAACTATCTGCAGGAAGGGGATTTTCTGATTTCTTATTCAAGGGATATTTCCGCGGATGGTATGTTCATCAATACGGAAAATCCCCTGTCTGTAAAGGAACGGGTCACCCTGACATTCTCACTGGCAGGTTCGGACCCCTTCAATGTGGATGCAAGGGTCATGTGGACCAATCGGGAAGGCGAGAAAAAAGACAAAGGCATGGGGGTTAAATTTATCCAGCCCACAAAAAGACTGCAAAGCGCCATCCTGTCAATCGTCAACAGGGTTGCCGTAATCGGGTCCTAGCCCGACGCTCACACCCCGCAAGCACCACCCGGAAAGTGCCGAGGATTTCGGAGCATAATATTCAGGTTTTTGCCACGGGCGGGTTTCGATCCCGATCCCGACAGCGATGGGCCGGAGAGGGTTATTCATACCTTAACGCTTCCACCGGGTTGAGGCGGGCGGCTTTGCGGGCCGGCCACAGGCCGAAGCCGACGCCAACGGCCACGGAAAAGACGATGGCCAGCAGGATGCTGTCCGGTCCCACCAGGGTGGTCCATCCGGCAAAACGGGACAGGGCCATGGCCGTGCCCACACCCAGCAGGGTGCCCAGCAGGCCCCCGAGAAAGGTCATGACCACCGACTCGATGAGAAACTGCACCAGGATGTCTTTTGATCGGGCCCCGATGGCCATGCGCAGGCCGATCTCCCGGGTTCGCTCGGTCACCGATACCAGCATGATGTTCATGATGCCGATGCCGCCCACCAGCAGGGAAATGGCGGCAATGGCGCCCAGCAGGATCCCCATGGTCCGGGTGGTGGCGGTCAGGGTCTCCTGAATGTCGTTTAAGTTCCGTATGGTGAAGGTGTCTTCCTGGTTGCGGGACAGGCGCTGGCGGGTGCGCAACAGGGCACGTACCTCCTGCTCGGCGGCGGACATCAGTTCCTGGCTGATCACTTCCGCGTACATGCCGTCCAGGTAGGTTTTCCCCAGCACCCGGTACATGGCCGTTGTCACCGGCATCAGCACCATGTCGTCGTTGTCCCGCCAGGCATTGGAGCCTTTCGGCGGCAGCACGCCGATGACGGTGAAGTTGACGCGGTTGAACTTGACGGTCTTGCCGATGGGGCTGGTCTCGCCGAAGAGCTCCCTTGCCACGGTGGTGCCCACCAGCAGCACCTTGGCCCGCCGGCGCAGTTCCTCTTTTGTGAACCAGCGGCCCACCACCGGCAGGGAGTCCCGCATCACGCCGTAGTCGTATCCCACGCCTTCCACCCGGGTGCTCCAGTTCTTGTTCTGAAAGACGATCTGGCCGGCGCCTCCCACCATGCCCGCGGCATAGCGGATGGAGGGCAGTTTCGCCACGGCTGCCACGTCGGCATCGGTAAACTGTGCGGTGTCGCCGCCGGCGGTATGCACCCCGCGCATGATGGGGGTGCCCGGCCGAATGGTCAGAAGGTTGGAGCCCAGGGATTTCAAGCTCTCTTCAATGGAGGACTTGGCGCCCCGGCCCAGGGCCAGCATGGCGATCACCGCGGCCACGCCGATGAGAATACCCAGAATGGAGAGAAAGGAGCGCATCTTGTGGGAGAAGACCGAGGCAAAGGCCTGCCTCAGGTGATCGGCAAAGGCGATGCGGCCGGCCCCGCGGTCGGGCAGGTCCGGCGCCGGGGCCGGGGCCTCAGGGGCCGGGGCCGCCTTTTTTTCATCGGACACGATTTTCCCGTCGCGCATCAGAATGATCCGGCCGGCGTGTTCAGCCACCTCCATTTCGTGGGTAACCATGATGATGGTCTTGCCCCGGCGGTTTAAGGCCTTTAACACCGCCATGATGTCGGCTTCGCTTTTGGTGTCCAGGTTGCCGGTGGGTTCGTCGGCAAAGATAACGGCCGGGTTGTTGACCAGGGCACGCGCAATGGCCACCCGCTGCTGCTCGCCGCCGGAGAGCTCGCCGGGCCGGTGGCCGGAGCGGTGGGCCAGGCCCACCTCGGCCAGCCGTTTTTCGGCCCGGCCCTTTTTTTGCCGCCTGCCGGCATAGACCAGGGGCAGGGCCACGTTTTCAAGGGCGGATGAGCGCTGCAACAGGTGAAACTGCTGAAACACGAACCCGGCCAGGTGGTTGCGAAGGACGGCCAGGGTGTTGTCGTCCATTTTCGTGGTGTCCCGGCCGAACAGGATGTAGGTGCCGCTGTCGGGCCGGTCCAGCAGGCCCAGGGTGTGGAGCAGGGTGGACTTGCCCGAGCCGGACGGCCCCATGATGGCGATAAACTCCCCGGCCTCGATGGTCAGGGAGACGTCGCGCAGGGCATGAACCTCTATATCGCCGCTGCGGTAGACCCGGCATAAATTTTCAAGCCTGAGTATTTCATGAGATTTTTCGTCAGCAGTTGGCGTGTTCATATATTCCAGTTATTGAAAATCAAATTCGGGTTGTTGATTCCCCGTGAAATGCTCAGGCAAGCCTGATGGTCATCGGCTTCCCTGGGGTTTTTTCCGGGACCCGAACGGCGAAAAGGGGTTGCCCCCGGTCTGGCCGGCGGGCAGTTCATACTGCTGCCGGCGGATCACCACAACCGTGTCCGGTTCGATGCCGCTGGTGATGGCCACCTGCTCGGTGTTGGCAAGGCCGGTGGTGACAACGGTTTGGACCGGGGTTTTTGCGCCGGCCGGTTTGATCAAAAGCTTCTTTTCCCCGTTTTCCTCGATCAGGGCGTCCACCGGCACCAGCAGGGCGTTTTTCTGCTCTTTTACCGTGACATCGACATTGGCGCTCATGCCGGAACGGAAAAAGTCGGGCAGGGTGTCGGGCAGGATATCCACCTCGTAGACCGTGACATTATTGACCACCGTGGACTCGTAAGCAATGTGGTCCACCACCCCCGCCACGGTACTGTCGGGATAGGCGTCCAGGGAGATCACCGCCTTCTGGCCCGGCCGCACCATGCCGATGTCGGTTTCATCCATCTGGGCGCCCACGATCAGCCGGTCGGACAGCACGATCACCGCGTCCTGGGTGGTCACGGTCTGGCCCGGCTCCACGGCCCGGACAATCACCTCACCGTCGATGGGCGACATCAGGGGGGTGGCTTTGTAAACGTTCTGCCAGTAGTCCATGGATTCACCCTGGCCCAGGGCCGCGTCCAGCAGGGCGGCCCGTTCCGTGGAACTCATGCGGGCCAGCACCTGGCCCTGGGCTACATGGTCGCCCTCGCGGACCAGAATCTCCTCGATCCGGCCGTTGATGGCCGGCTTGATCTCCAGCCGGTTTTTGGGCTTGACCACCCCTGTGGTGGAGATGGTCACGGCAATGTCGCCCACCTTCGGAAGTATCTCTTCGGCAACAACATCATCGGCCGGTTTTGCGGCCGGGGAGTAGAAAAAATACCAGGCCCCGCCGGCTGTTGCCATCACCAGGAGGATCAGAAGAAGAATGCTAGTTTTTTTCAAGGTCATGCTCCAGTGTTACGCCCTTTGCCTGCATCCAGTAAGCTTCCGCCACCAGGGCATCGGCAAGGTAGGTAAGATGGTTTTTCCGGTCCCGCTCCAGGTCGTCTTCAATGATGGCCCAGGTGTCAAAGGTGATCAGGCCGTTGGAGTATTCCACCTGGGCGATTTTTGCCCGCTCTTCAGAGGCTTTGACAAAGGCCCGGCCCACGGTCACCCGGTCCACGGCATTCTGAAAAGCAATCCAGGCGTCGCGCAGGGTGTGCAGGGTCTCGGCCCGGCCGTTTCGCGCCTGGGCCTCGGCCTGGCGCACCCGGGCATCGGCTTTTCTCTTTTCGGCAAACCGGCTGCCCCCTTCAAACAGGGGAACCGAGACCGACAGCCCCACGGACCACTGGTCCCGGTCCGGGGGCCAGTCCGAATCGCTTCTGCCGGCCGACGCGTCGGCATAGACCTGGGGAAAGAAGCCGGACTTCACGGCATCCTTTCTTGCCAGAGAAATCTCTTTTTGAGCGATCAGCTCTTTTAAAAACGGGTTTTCAGCGGTCAGCGTTTCAAAATCCGGCATGCCGGCGTCGGCTGACGGCACGGCCAGCTCTCCGGTGATGATCAGGGACAGGGACGCGTCCCTGCCCATCTCCCGGGCCAGCCGCCACATGGCAAGGAAGACCTCGCGCCGGGCCGAGCGAATCTCGTATTCGGCCTGGGCCACGTTGGCTTGAGCCGACAGCAGAGAGCCCCGATGCTCCCGGCCGGCGTCGTGGCGAAGCCTTACCAGTTCCAGGTTCTGCCGCCGCCGCCGGGCGATCTCTTCAGAGATGTTCTGCAACTCCCGCGCGTGGAGCAGGTCGACAAAGGCGGTGCGCAGTTGCAGGCGAATGCGGGAGGATGTGACATCATATGTGTACCGGCTGGCGGTGATGGCGGCTTCGGCGGCGGCCGTCTGGTGGCCGGTCTTTTTACCGTCATAAAGCATCTGCCGGGCGCTGATGCCGAAACTGTGGGAGTCGGTTGCCGCCGTGTCGTCCCGGTCGCTGCGGCTGCTGGAAGCGCTGGCGGCCACCTGGGGCAGGGCCGGGCTTTTGGCGATGTCCCTGTCCGCCAGGGCCTGGTTCAAAGACTCCCTGGAGACGGTCAGTTCCGGATGGCGGGCCAATGCCTCCTGAACGCAGTCCTGCCACGTGAGGGCCTCCGCGGCGGACGAATGCCCGCACGGCAGTATGGTTGCAAAAAGAACGGCCGCTGCAAGTGCGAAAAGGGCCGGCAGCCGCCGGGTTAACTGCTGAATGTGGAATAAATATTTCATTTACGAGAAGTTCTAAAAATTAAAATTCACCGCAAAGGCGCAAAGAAAAGGGTAGAGTCCGCTATCGCATGCTCCTTCGCTGCTCTTTTAAGAACGCCTGAATATCGGCCAGCATCTTTTCTATCTGTTCTTTTCGTTTTTCATCTTTATTCAGCTCCAGGGCCTTGTTGAGATGAAACAGGGCCGTGTCCACCTCCTGCCGGTTGTTGTGGTAGATGCCCAGGTAAAAATGGGCGTCCTCCAGGTTGCCCTGTTCGCCGGCGATCTTGCCCAGTTCGTAAAGAGCCGGCAGGTAACGGGGCTCCTGCTGAATGATCCGCTTGTAAAGAGTGATGCTCTTGTCGTGCAGGCCCAGTTTTTCAGCGGCCATGGCCGTATAGAAGTATCGCTCGGTGTTGTAAAAGTCGGTGGGCGGAACCCGCTCCAGAATCGAGAGGGCCTTTTCATAGGCGCCGGTAAAGTAAAAAGCCTTGCCCAGGGCCGTTAAGGCATGCGGGTGAAAGGGGCTTTTCTCGGCCACCTTTTCCAGGTGGGCAATGGCATCGGCGGGGCGGTTGTTCTGCAGAAAGGCCAGCCCCAGGCCGTAGCGGGCAGACGGATCAGCCGGGTTCTGTTCCACAAGGGCGGTAAAATGCCGAATCGCCGCGTTGTCGCCGGGACAGAGGGCCTCTATTTTTGTTTTGATGACGGCAAAGGCCGCTTCGTCGGCGGCGCTATTTTTCCCGCAGCGGGCAAACTCCGGTGAGTTCATCAGGGTGTCGATGTACATCAGGCGTTCGTCCGTGCCCGGATGGGTGGAGAGATAGGTGGGAAACTCTTTGTCCGAGAACCACTGCTTGCTTTTGATTTTCTGAAGGATCTCCATCAGTCCCCGGGCGCTGTACCCGGCTTCGCACAGATAGGTGACCCCGATCTGATCGGCCTGCCGCTCGTCTGCCCGGCTGTAGGCAAGGGCTGCTGCCTGGCCCGCGGCCGTCGACCCGATCATCACGGCGTCACCGGGCACGGCCCCGCCGGCCCCCAGAAAGATGCCGGCGGCGATGCCCGCCAGTGTGGCCAGGCCGATCTTTTTTGATTTTTCTATTTTTTCAGATATATGTCGGCAATACACATGGGCGATTTCATGGGTCAGAATGCCGGCCAGCTCCGCTTCCGAGTTCATGGCCTTGATCAGGCCGGTGTTGACAAACACATACCCGGCAGGCGCGGCAAAGGCGTTGTAGGTTTCGTCTTCAATGACAAAAAAATGGTAATGAAACGGTTGATCGGGAAAGGCGGCGGCCAGCCGCTTGCCCAGGGCCTCGATGTAGTGGCGGACAAAGGAGTCTTCAACAAACCGGTACCGGTGCTGAACGTATTTGAAGAACTCTTTGCCCAGATCCTCCTCCTCGCCCAGGGTCAGGGCATGGACCGAAGGTGCGGCCAGAATGCCGGCCAGGTAGACGGCCAGGCACATAATGGCAAGAAATTTTTTGTAAAATGGCATTATTCTGTCCTGCATGGGGGCTGTAAGGTCCCGGCAGAAGATGATTGAATGTTAAAAGAACCGCGGTTTTCCGGCCCGGCCGGTTTTTGCAATAATAGTATATCTTCTTTTCAAAGACAATGTTTTATGGTATCAGACGGTTTATGTTTCAAACCATATGCATAGCCAACCAGAAGGGCGGGGTGGGCAAAACCACCACATCGGTCAATCTTGCCGCGGCCCTGGCGTCGCTTGCCAGAAAGGTGCTGCTGGTGGACTGCGACCCTCAGGCCAATGCCACCACCGGCGTGGGCGTGGACAAGGCCGGGCTGGAAAAGACCCTTTACCACGTTCTGATCGGCGATGCGCCGGCGGCCCGTGCCGTGATTCAGACCCCGGTGAAAAATTTATCGATTCTGCCCTCCCGGGTGGAGCTTTCCGGGTTCGAGGTGGAGATGGTGGACGAGCCGGGCAAGGAGAAGCTTTTGTCCACCGTGCTGGGGCCGGTCCGCAATGATTATGACTATGTGATTCTGGACTGTCCGCCGTCCCTGACCCTGCTGACCATCAACGCCATGGCCGCCGCTGATTCGATCCTTATCCCCCTGCAAAGCGAGTTCTATGCCCTGGAGGGTCTGGGCCAGCTGCTTCAGACCGTGCGGCGCATCAAGCAGTCCCTTAACCCGCCGTTGAAGATCGCCGGCATTCTGCTGACCATGTTTGACCAGCGCACCAACCTCTCCAATCAGGTCACCGAGGACGCGGAAACCCATTTTGCCGACCTGGTGTTTAAAACACGGATTCCCAGAAACGTGCGGCTGGGCGAGGCCCCCAGTTTCGGGTTGCCCATTCTGCTTTACGACCCCGCCTCGGCCGGCTCAAAAAGTTATATGGCCCTGGCAAAGGAGCTGATCAAAAAAGACCAAGGGTGAATATGCAAAAAAAGGGACCTGCCAAAAAGGACAAAGAGCAGCCCCGGGAGCCGAAAAAGAAGCGGGCTCTGGGCCGTGGGCTGGACGCGCTGTTTCCGGAGATCTCCCGGGCCGATGCCGCCGGGGGCGACTATTTTTACTGTGACCTGGATGTTATCTCCTCCAACCGGTTTCAGCCCCGGTCCCGTTTTTCAGAAGAAGAGCTTGCCGCCCTGGCCGAGTCCATTAAAAAAGAGGGTGTGATTCAGCCGGTGATTGTCCGGAAAACCGACACCGGCTACGAGCTGGTGGCCGGCGAACGCCGGCTCCGGGCCGCCCGTCTGGCCGGCCTCTCCCAGGTGCCGGCGGTGGTCCGGGAAATATCGGACCAGCAGCACCTGGTCTACTCCATCGTGGAAAACGTGCAGCGCGAGGACCTGAATCCGCTGGAAGAGGCCCAGGGCTATCACATGCTGGTGAGCACCTTCGGGTTTTCCCAGGAGGAGGTGGCCGCTGCCGTGGGCAAGAACCGGTCCACCGTGGCCAACATGCTGCGGCTGCGCAACCTGCCCGACGCCATCAAGGAACGCATCGCCGACGGGTCCATCAGCACGGGCCATGCCCGTGCCCTGCTGGCGGCCAAGACCCCCCAGCAGCAGAACGCCATTTTTCAGGCCATTCTGGCCAGAGGACTTTCCGTGCGCCAGGCCGAGGCCATGGTCAAGGCGCCGGACAAGGCCGGTGCATCCCCATCAACGGCGCCCCTGAAAAAGCCGGCCCCCGCTGACGCGGCCCATTTTACCGACATGGCGGAAAGCCTGGCCCGGACCTTCGGCACCCGTGTTCGCATTCAGCGGAAAGGCAGGCGGGGGAAGATCGAGATCGAGTTTTACAGCGACGCCGACCTGGACCGGGTCCTGGAACTGCTGCTGAATATCTGATGGGCTTCCTCTTTCTGCTTTTCGGAAATCCTGATCATGTCCCTTCACATCATCATCGACGGCTACAACCTGATCCGTCAGTCACCGGTGCTGAGCCGGATCGACCAGCAGGACCTTCAGCAGGGCAGGGAAGCCCTGCTGGAAAATCTTGTGTCATATAAGCGAATCAAGGCCCATGCCATCACCGTGGTGTTTGACGGTATGGACGCGCCTTCCTATTATTCGCACAGGGACCGGGTGGGCGGTATTGACGTGCGGTTTTCCGGTCCGGGCCAGACCGCCGACAGCGTGATCCGGAAAATGGCGGCGGAAAAACGGGAAAAGGCCCTGGTGGTCAGCTCGGACCGGGGCATCACCGATTTTGCCCGGTCCGCCGGAGCCGCCATTATCGCGTCCCGCGAATTTGAAGACCGCATGGCCCAGGCCATGATGATGGATGCCGCCGGCATGGCAGAGGAGGACGGGGCTTTTTCTCCCTGGTCCGGCACCACGAAAAAAAAAGGCCCGGGTCACCGGCTTTCCAAAAAGCAGAGAAAAAGCAGGACCAAAACGGAAAAGCTGTGATTGAATGCAGCGGTGGCCCGTTTGTAGTGACGCCGTCAGGCGTTTAGCAACCGATCGAAAACAATGCCCTTACGGGCACACTACAAACAGGGATTTTACTTGTTTGTCCGTGGCACCTGTTCAAGTAAGGCACAATGGAAAAAAACCGGGCAGGGGCATGAACCATGCCGCTGCCCGGTGAATTTAAGAAGGCGGCGGCCGTCACATGATCACCGCCGCCTCTTGCGTTTTATTTTTCCGGAAACACCGCTTTGGGTTTTTCCGTGGAGCCCGTGGCATTGGGGAAATCCGGGTATTTGTAAGCCTTCTGGCCGGTCTCGATCAGGTGGCGGGCCTCTTCCATGAACCGGTTGTACCGGTTTTTGCATTCATAGAAGCCGTGCCACCAGGCGTAGTCCGGCGCCATCATGGCCGCGCCCATCCGGGCCCGGCGGCCTTCGTGGTGCCACAGTTCATAATACTCCACCTCCAGGGCCTCGTCGAAAAAACGGCTTTTGTCCAGAAGTCCTTTTTCATACAGGGAATCGAGCATGGCCTTGGCCGGTTTGAAGTAAACCTCGTTGTACTCGTTGACCACCTTGTCGGTCTTTTCATAATGGTCGACCACCCAGGTCTTGCCGTGACACTGCATGCAGATCTCCTGCATCTTTTCCCGCTCCTGCTGCCAGTTGGTCTTTGCGGGAAAGGCCGCGAAATCTTCTGGCCGAACGGTGAGGGGGGCCTGAAGCTCCCAGGATAGACGCTCGGTCACGTCATGGGTGGTGCGCACCGTTCCCGCGCCGGACATGTGGCAGGAGGCGCAGGTGGGGCTGCGAAAGTCCACGCCCGGGCTCCAGGTGCCGGGGGCGGCGGTCCAGTTGTATTCGTCGGCAAAGGCCGCGTACATGGCCCCGTGCTTGGACTCGGTGTAGATCTCAATCTGGGGATGGTCCGGACCCAGGTGGCACTGGCCGCAGGCCTCGGGTTTTCTGGCTTCCATCAGGGAAAAGCGGTGGCGGGTGTGGCAGCTGGTGCAGCTTCCCTTGCTGCCGTCCAGGTTGATCCGGCCCACACCCACATTGGGCCAGGTCTCCGGGGTCAGGTTGCCGTCCCTGTCCTTTTCCAGCACCGTGCCGTGGCAGTAAAAACAACCGGAACTGCGCTCCAGCTCGCTGTTCATTCCGTCATTGAGCCAGGGGTCGATCTTCCAGATGATTTCGATGGTGTTGGCGTGCTTGCTTTTCGCGTACTCCTCAGCCTCGTTGGGATGGCACCGGGAACAGTCCTTGGGCGTGACCACGGCGCTGACCGGCACCCGGTATTTTTTCTGAGCCCAGGGGTCTTTTGAATTTTCATACTGGGTGTAGTGGGCCTTGCTCACATCGGCGTCGTGTTCCTGGGCCTGGTGACAGTCGATGCAGGTGATGTTGGCGTTGGCATGGCGGCTGTTGGCCCAGTCGGCAAACAGGCCGGGATGCTCCCGCTTGTGGCACTGAATACAGGCGATACCCGCCTCGGAGATGCTGCGCTCGATGCGGAACTCCTTTTCCTTGGCCATGTCCGCCGGTTCGTCGGCAGCCCATGCGGCACCCGCCAGCAGGCACACAACAGCAACCGCAAACCATTTTCCCGTTGTTTTCATATACCCTCCTTGTTCACCGGTTACAGCTTCTTGAACTGTTTGTATTGATAAAATTCAACCGTGTTGTGCACCAGGTCCCGGTGGCAGTCCACGCACCGTTTTTCCCGGCCGGGCAGGGCGTTGATCACGTCCCGGTGGGCCAGCATGGCCCCCCGCTTGTCCGGAATATGGAGAATGTTGCGGTGGCACTTCATGCACTGGTCGTTTTTAAATGAGGCATAGGCCTTTTCCCTGTTTTCTTCCCGGTCATACTCATCCATCACAAAGTGGGCGATCACGTCCTTGAGGCCGTGCAGGGTCTTGGTGTAGAAGAAGTCGGCGGTGTTGTGGGGGGCGGGCAGGTGACAGTCCATGCAGTCCGCCACAAAGCCCTGGGCGTTGTTTACATGGGTGGAGGTGCGCCAGGCATCCACCGCCGGCTGAATTTCGTGGCAGGAGGCGCAGAACTCCGGGGTGGAGGTCCGTACCATGGTGTAGTAGGTCATGCTGAAGACCGGAAAGCCCAGAAGCACACCGACACCGATCAGAATCAGGCCTTTGATGTGTTTTTTCATAAGCATCATCCACGGGTTTGGTATACAATGGCCAGCGACAACCACAGAAAAACAGGTTTTGTGGCCTGTTGCTGAAAAATTTGGAAAACAAGGAAGCGGCCCCTGCACCGCCATGAGTTGAAGCCTACACCACCACTGTCAGGGCCGTCAAGAAGATTATGAGCCCTTTGGTGTTGAAAGATGAATGCCCTTGGCACACTGCAAACAGGGGTCCCGTGGCCTTCTTGAATCCTTGAACCCTTATAAAAATTGATTTTTTGAAGCATTTTATGACCTCTCCCAGAACCATACTGTCCGGCCACGACATTGCGCCCAAGAAGAGCCTGGGCCAGAATTTTCTGTGCGACCCCCAGGCCGCTGAAATGATTGTGAGAAGGTGCGGGCTTTCAAAGGCGGACGTGGTGGTGGAGGTGGGGCCGGGCACCGGGGCACTGACCCTTCCGGCCGCCGGGCAGGCGGCATGGGTTTACGCCATTGAGACAGACGGCCGGCTGATCGAACCGCTAAAAGAGACGGTACAGGCCGCCGGCCTGGGCAACGTGACGGTGCTGCACAAAGACATTTTAAAGACAGACATTCGGGAGATATACCGGGAGGCCGGCCGAAAACTGGTGGTGCTGGGAAATCTTCCCTATTATATCTCCTCCCAGATTCTCATGGACCTGGTGGAAAAGCGGGAGGCCGTGGACCGGGCCGTGCTGATGTTTCAGCAGGAGCTGGCCCGGCGCATTGCGGCTCCGCCCGGTAACAGGGAGTACGGCCGGATCTCCGTGGCCCTGCGGTATTGTGCGGAGTTGAGCACCGTGGCCCGGCTGAAGCCCAATCTCTTTTTTCCCCGGCCCGGCGTGGATTCCGAGGTGGTGCGCATTGTTTTTCGCCCCTGGCCCGGGAACAGGGATTGCGACGAGGCGCTTTTTTTTGCTATGATCAGGTTCGCTTTTGCAACGCGGCGCAAAACCATTAAAAACGCCCTGTCCGCGGGAATGACGAAAATTTCCGCATCCGCCTGGGAAGAGTTGCTGGTTCAGGCCGGTGTTGCACCCACGGTAAGGGCCGAAACCCTGGATGTGGGCGATTTTTTAAACATCTGCCGGCATTACAAAACAATGTCGGGCAACATTTCAACAAGGGAGGCGTAACAATGGAAACATCTGAGCTGAAACAATTCATCGACCAGTGGACAACGGACGGCGCCGGTACCCGGGACGCGTTTATCACCTTCAGGGATCACCTTGAATCCATGCCCGACGCGGTTCTTTCCTTCAAAGCCCGGCCCGGCATCAGCTATTCCCTGCGGGCGGCCCGGCCCGGCCAGCAGCGGGAGCTGTTTGTCATGGTGGACGTGATCGACGATGATCCGGACAACCGGTGGCTGTCGGTCTGCTTCTACGGCGAAATGATCACCGACCCGGATGAACTGGGGGACCTGATTCCCGGCGGTCTTCTGGGGGAAGACGGCTATTGCTTTGACCTGAACGAATCGGACGACGCAATGGCCGCCTACCTTCAGAAACGCATGGATGAAGCATATCAGGCGGCTGCGGCATGACAGACAAAAGCAGCAACGCTTCTTTTATCTATGGCCCGGTGCCCTCCCGAAGGCTGGGCCGCTCCCTGGGCGTGGACCTGGTTCCCCTCAAGCTCTGCACCTATGACTGTGTTTACTGCCAGCTCGGAAAGTCGTCATCCAAAACCGTAAAGCGGCTGCCCTACCGGAACGCCGACACGGTTCTGGCCCAGCTTTTCGAGCGGCTGAAAAAAATCGACCGGCCCGACCGCATCACCATTGCGGGGTCCGGAGAGCCCACGCTCAACAGCGGTATCGGCGCGGTTATTGCCGGCATCAAGAAAAAAACCGACATACCGGTGGTGGTGTTGACCAACGGGTCGTTGCTCTCCAATCCGGAAGTGCAAAAAGACCTGCTCCCCGCTGACATGGTGATTCCCTCTCTGGACGCGTGGAACCCGGAAATGTTTGCATCCATCAACCGGCCCCACCGAAGCGTTGATTTTACCACCATGACCGAAGGGCTGGTGTCGTTTTCAACGGTCTATGGCGGGCAGCTGTGGCTGGAGATTTTTATCATGGACGGCATCAACGCCTCCGTGGACGATGCCCGGGCCTTCAAGCCCCTGGTGGACCGGATCAACCCGGCCGTGGTTTATGTCAACACGGCGGTGCGGCCCCCGGAAGAGTCCTTTGTGAAACAGGCCCCTCCGGCCCTGATCGATGCTTTTTACCGGACCCTGGGCCGGGCCCACCAGAAGGATGTGGTTTTTGACGGGACCGGGCCGGCTGAAGGCTCCGGCAACGTGGCGGCCGACATCGTGGAGATGGTGGCCCGCCGGCCGGTGACCGCCACAGACATTGCCGCGGGCCTGAACCTGCCGGAGGCGGCGGTGGGTCCCCACATTGAGCAACTGGTGGCCGAAGGCCGGCTGGAGGCCGTTCCAAAAGGCGACCGGGTCTATTTTCGAAAGCCGTGAAAGCAAACAAAGGAATCGGCATGAGATTCGCACTTATTCCCGTATTGGCCCTGATGCTGGCAACAGGGGGCTGCGCGGGCAAAAAAGCCGAGGTCAACCTTGGTGACGAGTCGGTGACAGCGGCCAGGAACATTGTGCAGAAGGCGGTGGCCGATTACAGTGCCGGGTGCAACGAACTGGCCCTTCGGGAGCTGAACCGTGCCCATGAGCTGTTTACCCTTGCCGATGACATGGCCGGAGTGGCCATGTGCATGAACAACATGGGCACCGTCTACCGGGCCGCGGATGATCCTGAATCCGCCGTGGCTTTTTTTGACGAGGCCGTTACCCTCTACCAGGGACTGGGGGACAGGCAGGGCGCGCTTCAGGCGTTGGCCAACAAGGCCACGGTGCTGACGGAAAACGGGGACTATGCCGGTGCCGGCGCGGTGCTGGACAGGGCCGAGGCCCTGGCGCCGGACCTTGCAATGAATTTTTTGCCCCTGCTCAACAACCGGGGGGTGCTGCTGGCCAAGCAGGGGGCGTTTGAAGAAGCGGAAACGGTGCTGCGAAAGGCCCTGGGCGGGACAACGCCGGACACCCTTTCCGGCCATGCCACGGTCAACGCCAGCCTGGGCAACCTCATGCGGCAGCAGGGCCGTTATACCGAAGCGCTTTCCTTTTTTCATACCGCCCTGGAGGCCGACACCCGGCTTGCCTATTACCGGGGCATGGCCGACGACCTGGCGGCCATGGCCGAATGCGGCGCGGCCCTGGGCAACAATGGCCAGGCCATTGAGTGGCTCAAGCGCAGCATCAAGATCACGGCCCTCACCGGCGACACCATTCGTGCCCACAACCGGTTTGAAACCCTGGTTGCCCTGGCTGAAAAAGAGCAGGCCGATATCACCATCTTCAGCCACCTGGTAAAACAGTGGCTGAAAGGGGACCGGGTGAGAAGCTACTGCCGGTAACGGAAAGCCAGAAGGGCCAGGGATTCAAGGGAAGGGAATATCCAATCATGAAGGAAGGAGGTCTTCCAGTGAAAGTCATCGACCTGTCGGCCACCATCCGTTCCATGCCAAAGGAGAGCGCGGCCTTTGACGCCGTTCATATTGAATATTTTGACCACGCCCACGGCGCGGCCCAGGCGTCGGCCCTGCTCAACGCCCCCGCGTCGGCCTTTCGAAATGAGGAAGGGTGGGCTACCGAGGAGATCACAAAACTTGGCACCCACAGCTCCACCCATGTGGACGCGCCCTGGCACTACAACAGCGCCATTGAAGGAAAGCCCGCCGCCACCATTGACCAGCTTCCCCTGGAGTGGTTTTTTTCCGACGGCGTGGTCCTGGACATGACCCACAAGTCCCGGGGCAATCCCATTGATGTGGCCGACATTGAAAAGGGACTTTCCGCCATCGGCTACGCGCTCAAGCCCTTTGACATCGTGCTGATGCGCACCGGGTGCGACCGGCACTACGGCGCGCCCGACTATATTTTTCAGGGCCCCGGCGTCACGGCCGGGGCCACGGTCTGGCTGATCGACCGGGGTGTCCGGGTCATGGGCATCGACGCCTGGGGCTGGGACGAGCCCCTGGACCTTCAGGCCGCCCGGGCCGCGGAAAAAGGGGAAAAGGGCATTTTCTGGGCCGCCCACCAGGTGGACCGGGCTTACTCTCACATCGAGCGGCTGGTCAACCTGTCGGCCCTGCCGTCCCACGGATTTAAAGTGGCCTGTTTCCCTTTAAAGATCGAGGGGGCCAGCGCCGGCCCGGCCCGTGTGGTGGCCATGGTGGAAGGGACCTGATTTTTTGGTTTTTGATAAGCAAGGAGCGGTCGTGACCTACAGGTATCTCAAGACGCGGCAGGTCAACCAGACCCTGTGGGCGGAGGTTCACATCATGATCCTGGACTATGAAAACGCCACCACAAATGATATCGTGGATCTGCTGCACACCCCCCTGGACGTGATGGAAAACGCGAAAATCTTTGACAGGTTCGAGGGAAAATAATGAAGGATCTGAGATGCATCATGGACGGTCAGAAAATCGTACTTTTCGGCGCCACCGGTTATACCGGAAAGCAGGTGGCCAGAGAACTGGTTGCCAAAGGGCTTGCCCCGGTCCTGTGCGGCCGAAGCCGGGAAAAGCTGGATGCCGTGGCCGCTGAACTGGGCGGCCTGCAAACCGCGGTTGCCGATGTTGAGAATCCGGCCGGCCTGGAGGCCCTGGTGAACAAGGGGGATATCCTGATCTCAACGGTGGGGCCGTTTGCAAAATACGGTACAACCGCGGTGTCTGTTGCCACTGAAAAAGGCGCTGTTTATATCGACTCCACCGGCGAGCCCTCTTTTATCGCCCGGGTGTTTGAAACTTACGGACCGCAGGCCCTTTCCTCCGGCGCCACCCTGCTGACCGCCTGCGGGTACGACTATATTCCGGGCAACTGCGCGGCCGGCATTGCCTTGAGCGCATCGGGCAAGAAAGCGGTGCGGGTGGACGTGGGCTATTTTTCCAAAAAGAGCGGCAGGGTCCTGCCCCTTGACATGAGCCAGGGCACCGCCTCTTCCCTTCGCCTGGCCATGATCGACCCCATCAAGGTGTGGCAGTCGGGGAAGCTGGTGGAGCAGACCGGCGGCATCCGCACGCGCACTTTTGACCTGGACGGCCAACCCCATCCCGGGCTGACCGTGTCCTGTACCGAGCACTTCTCCCTGCCCCGGGTGTTTCCCGGGTTGCGGGAGATCAACACCTACCTGGGCTGGTTTGCCGGCAAAACCTACATCATGCAGAAGGCGGCCCTGTTCCAGTCGGTTGCCGGAAAAATTCCCGGATACAAGTCTCTGGCACGGGCTGCGCTCTCCATGCTGCCGGAGAGCAAAGGCAAAGGCCCGTCACCGGAAACACTGCAACAGCACCAGACCCATGTGGTGGCCGAAACCTTTGACGAAAAAGGCCGCCTGCTGGCCCGGGCCGATCTCGTGGGCGTAGACGGTTATTCGTTTACGGCCAAAATGATGGCCTGGGCCGCCCACCGGGCCGCCGTCCAGGGCTTTCGGGCCACCGGCGCTGTCGGCCCCATCGAGGCCTTTGATTTAGACGGCCTGATCGAAGGGTGCGAGGCATGCGGATTGACGCCGTCGGTGCACCTGGGAAAATAAGGACAATTCCATGCTGATCCGCATCGAGACCATTGTCCGGGGGCTGCTTGAAGAGACCGGCGGCAGCCACGACTGGGAACACACCCGCCGGGTAGTGGGCTTGAGCCGGACCATCGGGGCCGCTGAAGGGGCCGACATGGAGGTGGTGATCGCCGCCGCCTTTCTTCATGACATCGGCAGAAATCACCAGGACGGCTCCAACGGAAAGATCTGCCACGCGCAAAAGGGCGCACGCATGGCCGAAGCGATGCTGGAGAATTTCTCCTTGTCTGCCGAGCGGAAGGCAAACATTCTTCACTGCGTGGCGGCCCACCGGTTCCGGCGGCCCCCGGAGCCCGGGACCCTTGAGGCAAAGGTGGTGTTTGACGCGGACAAGATCGACGCCATCGGCGCCGTGGGCGTGGCCCGGGCCTACCTGTTTGCCGGGGAACTGGGCGCGAAACTTCACAACCCGGACATCGACGTGGAAAAGGCCCCGGCCTATTCAAAAGACGACACGGGATTCCGGGAGTACCGGGTCAAGCTGCGGCATATCAAAGACCGCATGCTCACCAAAACCGGCAAAAAAATGGCCGAGGCCCGCCACCGGTTCATGGAGACTTTTTTTGAGCAGTTCCTTACCGAATACAGCGGGGAGGTTTAATCTTGAATCTTTTGACCCTACCCATTATATTGACCCTATGATACGAATCGGCGCACTGATTTCAGGCAGTGGCACCAACCTTGCCGCCGTCATGCGGGCCTGTGATGCAGGCCGAATCGACGGTAAAGTGGTGTTTGCCGGATCAGACAACCCGGCGGCCGCCGGCCTTGAAAAGGCGGCCAATCAGGGCATTGCCACCTTTGTGGTGGATTACAGCCGGATTATCGGGGCCTTCAAGGCAAAGCCCGACAGCCTGCATCTGCCATCCGATTTTGATCTGCAAAAAACCGCCGCGTCTCTGCCGGACAGAAGTCAGTTTTTTTTAAAAACCAGGGCTATTGCCGAGGCCGCCCTGCTGGCCCACATGGCAGGCCACCCTTTTGACCTGCTGATCCTGGCCGGGTTCATGCGTAACCTCACGCCGTACTTTATCGACCATGTCAACCCCGACCCGGCCCGGCCCCGCATCATGAACATTCATCCGGCCCTGCTGCCCGCCTTTCCCGGCACCGACGGCTATGGCGACACCTTTCGCTACGGCTGCAAGGTCGGGGGCTGCACCGTCCACTTTATCGATTACGGTGAAGACACCGGCCCCATCATCGGCCAGAAATCCTTTCCCATTCTGCCGGACGACACCATCGATACCATCCGTGAAAAAGGCCTCAAACTGGAGTGGGAACTCTACCCCCAATGCATTCAGCTTTTTGCCGAAAACCGGCTTAAAATAGAAAGCCGGGAAATAGGGAAAAAGGACGGAAAGCCGGTTACCAGAAACGTGGTGACGGCGGGTTGATATAAACTTTACGAGCTACTCAAACAGTTCCACTAAAACCAGCCACAGCATCAACACCGGCCGGATATAAGCAGTTCCGCTTCGCTTTTTACCTATTATTCGATGGTCATGATGATCGGTACCCCCATAAAGACACCCAAAGGATATTCATGTCAGCACGGAGCATAAACCCGGACAATAAAAGGAGGAAACAAAATGGATAATGACAGCAAACGCCCGGTAGTGGGCTCCACGGTTCGCGGCGGTATGTCCAACCGGGACTGGTGGCCGAACCAGTTGAATCTGGGCATTCTGCATCTGCAGTCGAACAAGAGCAATCCCATGGGCGAGGACTTCAATTACGCAAAGGAGTTCAAAAAACTCAATCTGGCGGCGGTAAAAAAGGACCTTTACGCTCTGATGACCGATTCCCAGGAGTGGTGGCCGGCCGACTACGGCCACTATGGCGGGCTTTTCATTCGCATGGCGTGGCACAGCGCCGGCACTTACCGCATGGGCGACGGCCGCGGCGGCGCGGGCTCCGGCGGTCAACGACTGGCGCCGCTGAACAGCTGGCCGGACAATGCCAACCTGGACAAGGCCCGGCGCCTGCTCTGGCCCATCAAAAAGAAATACGGCAAACGGATCTCCTGGGCCGATCTGATGGTCCTGGCCGGCAACTGCGCCCTGGAGTCCATGGGGTTTAAGACCTTTGGTTTTGCCGGGGGCCGTGAGGATGTGTGGGAGCCGGAAACCGACATCTACTGGGGGGCTGAAGAGGAATGGCTGGCAACAAGCGACAAGCCCAAGAGCCGTTACAGCGGGGACCGGGATCTGGAAAACCCCCTGGCCGCCGTTCAGATGGGCCTGATTTACGTGAACCCGGAAGGCCCGGACGGCAACCCCGACCCGGTAGCGGCAGGCCATGACGTGATTGAGACCTTTGCGCGCATGGCCATGGACCCTGAAGAGACCGTGGCCCTGGTGGCCGGTGGCCATACATTCGGCAAGTGCCATGGTGCGGGGCCGGCTTCCCATGTGGGGCCCGAGCCTGAAGCCGCTCCCATCGAAGCGCAGGGCCTTGGCTGGAAAAGCAGCTTCGGCTCCGGCAAGGGCGGCGATACCATTACCAGCGGTATCGAGGGGGCCTGGAAGCCCTATCCGACCCGGTGGGACACGGGGTATCTGAAGGTGCTGTTCAAATACGAGTGGGAACTGGTCAAAAGCCCGGCCGGGGCCCACCAGTGGCTGGCCAGGGACGTGGACGAAAAAGACATGGTGGTCGACGCCCATGACCCGTCAAAAAAGCACCGGCCCATGATGACCACGGCCGACCTTTCGCTGCGCTTTGATCCGGTTCTCGGGCCGATTGCAAAACGGTTCGGCAAGAACCCCAAAGCCTTTGCCGACGCCTTTGCCCGGGCGTGGTTCAAGCTGACCCATCGTGACATGGGCCCCCGTTCCCGCTATCTCGGGCCGGAGGTGCCAAAGGAAGAACTGATCTGGCAGGACCCGGTACCGGCGGTGAACCACAAGCTGATCGGCGCAAGGGATATCACGGCACTGAAGCGCGAAACTCTGGCCTCGGGCCTGTCGGTGTCTCAACTGGTCTACACTGCCTGGTCCTCGGCCGCCACGTTCCGGGGCTCGGACAAACGGGGCGGTGCCAATGGGGCCCGCATTCGGCTGGCGCCGCAAAAAGACTGGGCGGTCAACCAACCGGTTCAGCTCAAGAAAGCGCTGGCCAAACTTGACAAAATCCGCAAGGCATTCAACAGCGCCCAGTCCGGCGGTAAAAAGGTGTCCCTGGCCGACCTGATTGTGCTGGGCGGGTGTGCCGCTGTCGAACAGGCGGCCAAAAACGCCGGGTATAAAGTGACGGTTCCTTTTGAGCCCGGTCGCACGGACGCGACGCAAAAGCAGACCGACGCGGCCTCCTTTGAGGTGCTTGAGCCCCTGGCCGACGGTTTCCGCAACTACCTTAAAGCCGGGTACAGTGTTTCAGCCGAAGAACTGTTGATAGACAAAGCACAGCTGCTGACCCTGACCGCGCCGGAAATGACGGTATTGATCGGCGGCATGCGGGTGCTGAACGCCAACTACGGGCAGTCCCCCCACGGCGTTTTTACCAAGCGGCCGGAGACGCTGACCAACGATTTTTTTGTCAACCTTCTGGACATGGAAACGGTCTGGAACCCGGCCAAGGCGGACGAAGGCGTGTTTGAGGGCAGCGACCGGCAAACCGGTGAACTCAAATGGACCGGTACCCGGATTGATCTTGTTTTCGGTTCAAACTCCCAGCTTCGTGCCATCGCGGAGGTCTATGCGTGTCAGGATGCCGGCGAAAAATTTGCAAACGACTTTATATCGGCCTGGAACAAGGTGATGAACGCGGATCGATTTGACCTTGCCTGATTAACGTAATGGTGATTTTAGCGTGTTCCTTTTTTGCACCGCAAAGGCGCAGAGAGCGCAAAGTATGGCGTTTTGTTTCGCGGGAAAGCGATCCCTTGTTACGCCCAGCGTCCATCTTTTTCTTTGCGTCCTTTGCGTCTCTGCGGTGCAATTGCATTTTTCGAGGTTCCCATAAGAATGAGGGGCCGACAACGGTCTATTCCGTGTCGTGGGTATGAAAATCCCCGCCATGGGCATGGCGTCCGGAAAGGGCCTCCTGTTCCTGTTTGCGTTCCAGCCTGGGAAACACCACCATCTGGCCCCGGTGCTGAATGATCTCCACGGGTACCTCATAGACTTCATGGATCATGTCCGGGGTCAGGTCCTCGTTTCGGCCGTAGTGCAGCACCCGGCCGTCCTTGATGAAAATAAAGGCGTCGGAGAACCGGAAGGCCATGTTCAGGTCGTGCATGGTCATGACCGCGGCCAGCTTGTGCTCATGGACCACGTGGCGGATCAGGCGCAGAATTTCCAGCTGGTTTTTCAGGTCCAGGCTGCTGGTGGGCTCGTCCAGCAGCAGCACGGACGGTTCCTGCACCATGGCCCTGGCAATGCACACCTTCTGCAGCTCGCCCCCGCTCATTTCGTCAATGTACCGCAGGGCCAGGTGCCCCAGGTCAAGCTGATCCAAGGCCGCGCTCACCTTTTTCAGGTCGGCAACGGATGCGTTCCAGTGAATGTGGGGCTTGCGGCCCAGCAGCACGGCGTCAAAGGCGGTCATGCGGCCGGCCTCGCTGCGCTGGGCCACGTATCCCAGGCGCCGGGCGATTTCGCCGGCCCGCATGCCAAACAGGTCGGCCCCTTCCACCAGCACAGCGCCGGTTTTCGGCTTCAGCATGCCGTTGATGCAGCGCAGCAGTGTGGTTTTGCCCACGCCGTTGGGCCCCAGAATCGCCAGGGTCTGGCCCCGCTCCAGTGTAAATCCCAGATTGTGCAGCACCATGCGGCCGTTGTAACCGATGGATATATCCCTGACAGACAGCATCATCCGGCCCTCCGCCTTCCGATTAAAAGATAAAGAAACATGGGGGCCCCGAAAAAAGCCGTGAGAATGGCCACCGGCAGCATTCTCGGCGCCAGCATCAGCCGGGCGCCGATGTCCGCGGCCAGCAGCAGGCAGGCCCCGGTCAGGGCCGAGGCCGGCAGCAGGAACCGGTGGTCATCGCCGATGACCCGGCGCACGATGTGGGGGCAGACCAGGCCCACGAACCCGATGATGCCCAGAAACGACACGATCACCGCCGTTATCAGGGAGGCGACCAGCATGCCGGTCATGCGTACACGCTCCACCCGGACCCCCAGGCTTCTGGCGGTTTCATCCCCGGCGTCAATGGCGTTGTAGTTCCAGCGGTTGAACATGAAAAACAGAAGCGCGCCCGCCACCACCACGGCCATGAACCAGACTTCCGGCCATCCGGCCCGTCCCACGTCGCCGAAGGTCCAGAACACCATGGCGGCCAGCTGAATGTCGTCGGCAAAGTATTGAAGAAACATGGTGGCCGCTGAAAACAATGCTCCCAGGGCCACGCCGCTGAGCACCAGCACTTCCGGGCTGGCCCCCCGAATGCGGCCAATGGCGATGATGATCAGGGAGGTGATCATGCAGAAGATGAAGGCCAGCAGGGTGGTCAGCCAGGGATTGATGACGCTGACCGCGCCGGCCTGGGTGCTCTGCATGGCGCCGGCACCCAGGATCATCACGGAAAAGGCGGCGCCGAACGCCCCGGCCTGGGAGACGCCCAGGGTGAAGGGCGAGCCCAGGGGGTTGCGCAGGATGGACTGCATGGCCGCGCCGGCAACAGCCAGGCCGGCCCCGGCCAGCAGGGCGGCCAGGGCGTGGGGAAGGCGGATGTTGCGGATGATCAGGGCAAAGCGCTCATCTTCGCCCAGGCCGAAAAAGGCCCGGACCGCTTCTGCCGCGGGAATGCGCACCGCGCCCAGGGAAACGGCCATCACCATCAGCAGAACGGCGGCCGCCATCAGCCCGGCCAGAAAAAACAGCTTGCGGCCGATATAGGCGGTGTACTCTTCCGGCACCTGTCCGCGGTCAAAATGGGACATAATTAGATCCTGTATTTGCTCTCATAATACATAAGAGATCCTTGAAAGATTAGAATTCACCGCAAAGGACGCAAAGAGAAAAAAGAACGTTGCGCGTAAAACAGCGATCCTCTCTTCGCGGAGTGGAATATAAACCTTTGCGCCTTTGCGGTGCAAAAAAACCGTCAAAAAGTAAAATTTCGTTTTTAGTATGGGAAGAAAAATTAATCCGTCAAATCAATTCGTGAAACTCCCAGGCTACTGCAACGTGACCTGGCTGAATCCCAGGTTGTCGTAACCCTGATTAATGACCTCAAAGGCCGGGCCGCCGTTTAAAAAGACGGCAATCTCTTCGGCTTTGGCCATGGGGTCAATATCGGCAAAAGCCCCGGGGTATAATGTCTTTCCAATAAAATAGGCGTTGGCAAAGATGGATTCAAAGTTCTGGGTGTAAAAGTTATAGGGGAACACGCCGAACACCCGGCCTTTTTTTACGGCCGTCAGGGCCTGGTATGCGGGGTCGGACCGAAGTTCCTCCAGGCCGTTGGCCCCTGCCTGAAGCTTGGCCGTGGAAATGTCCAGAAAGAGAATCTCCGGGTTCCACATCAGGAGCTGCTCCTTGGATACCACGGCATGGGAGTCGCCCTTGCCGGATTTCGCCAGCTTTCCGGCCACGTTGCGGGCGGAAAGAAAGGTAAAGGGCGCATAGGCCGGTTCCGTGGAGGCAAAACCGTGGCCCCCGCGCTGGGCCAGGCCTCCGATATAGGTGGTGGGCCGGTCGGCATCGGCAACTGTTTTCACCCGGCGTTCCAGGTCGGCGGCAAGCCCGTCAAAAAAGGCGATTACCGTTTCGGCCCGGTCTTTGACGCCCAATGCCTGGCCCATGATCCGCAGGCTCCGGTCCAGCTCCGGCCGGTTTCCGGTCAGGTCCCCGTAACCCAGCCCCACTACCGGGATGCCGGTCTTGGCCTGCAGGGACTCGGCTCCGCCGTCCCGGGCCGCGTAGGTTTTGAAAATCACCTGGGGGCGGGGCGAAAGAGCGGCGATCAGTTCAGGGTTGTCGTGGCCCCGGAACTCGCCGAACAGGGGAAGCGCTTGCAGCTCCGGATGGGCAACGGCATAGGGCCGGGCATCCGCGGAAAAGGGAAGCCCGCCTTTTTCCGCGCTGTCCACGGCAACAACACGGTCCTGGGCCTGGAGATAAACCAGCAGCCGCAGACACCCGGAGCCCGAGCAGATCACGCGTTTCACATGGGCCGGCACCGTCACCTGCCGGTCCAGCATGTCTGTAATGACGCGGGTGTCGGCGGCCAGGGCCGTGCCTGAAAGCAACAGCGCCACAAAAGCGATCATCAGCGCCCTGGCGGCAGGCCGTGTGATGTGATCGGTTTTCCTGCTGTTTTCAAAATGTTTATTCATTGATTATTCCTTTCATCCCAACAAAAAAGCCATGAAAGCTTTTCAGGCACTGCCGGCCCGATTACCTTCATGGCTTTATTTTTTAAGAATTCTTTGCGTACCGCGGTTACCCCGGCATGCGGGGCGGGTCACCTTCGTGGCGACAATGGTTTTTATTTATAATGGATTTGCAGTCAGGTCAAGGCGTTTAAAGTTTTCTCAGCCAGTTTATGCTGGATTATCCGGCCTACCCGTCTATGTGGCCGTCGTTGTCCAAGTTGTTTGGATAATCCAGTATGCCGTAATCCAGCGTAAAATTATCCTTCGTCTTTATTGGGAGAGGCGGCCGAAGACGATTAAGGATTGTTTCTCTGCGTTCGCAGGAACACGAGAAAACAAAAACCCTACCGCTGAAGGGCTTTGAGGCGTTGTTCGGTGTCGCGGTAGCCGGGGGAAAGAAGCTGGAGCTTTTTATAGAGGTCCAGGGCCTTGTAGAATATATGGTTCTGTTCATAGGTCAGGGCCAGCAGGTAAAGCAGGTAGGGGTTGTCCGGCAGGCGGGCGACGCCGCGCTCCAGAACGGTGATGGCCTGGTCAGGGTCCTTTTCCCGCAGGTAGAGGTGGGCCAGGCCGGTATAGGCCCACGGCACGGGTTCAGCTTCCTGATCGGCGGCATTCACGGCTGCGGTAAGGATGGCTTTTCGCATGAAGTCGTAGCCGGTGTCTTGAACATGGGCGGCAAATTTTGCCAGCACCAGGGAGTGGGCGGGCAGGGTGGTAAACATTTCCGCCGGGGAGAGACCGGTATGGGCCATGAGAGCAAAAAAAAGGTCGGCCTGGGCAGGATGGGCCTCAAGGCCGGACCGGATCACGGACAGGGCTTTTGCTTTTCGATCGGTTTCAAGCAGAAACCCCGCATACGCTCCATAAGCGCCGGGCCGCATGGGAAAAAGAGTGACGCCGGCGGTCATCAGGGCCTCGGCCCGGGAGACGGGCAGGCCGGCCTTCAGGGCGGCTGTGCCGGTTTTTTGAAGCAGGGCGGATCGCGTCGGGGAAAAACACAGGGCCTGCTGGTAGTTTTCCAGGGCCGTTGACGGCAGGCCTGCAGCCAGGGCCGTGTCACCGGCAGCAATGTGAGGATCGGGGCTCCAGAGATCAAAAGCGGGAATTGTCCATCGGCCAAGGGCCAGGCCCGCCAGGGCAAGCCAGATCAGAAGAATTGGAACGGTTATTTTTTTGGCAATGCCCGGAGCGTGGGCTTGCAGATAGGTGACGGGAGTTACCCGGTCGCGCAGGCGCGTGTGGGCCGCGGCTGCCAGTAAACCGCAGAGAAAGGCCAGATAAAGGGCGTTGGCCGGAATATGCAGGTTGAAGTCGGTGACGCCGTGCAGCAGAATGGCCAGGATCCCGGTGGCGGTGCCCGCGCAGACCAGGATGGTACAGGGCTCTTTGCGTTTTTTCAGGACCTTTCGAACTGTTTTAAAAAGGCAGATAAAAAACGCCGGGGCCAGCACCACACCGGGAATGCCGCCTTCTGCCAGCAGTTCCAGGTAGTCGTTGTGGGCATGGTCCAGGATGCGGCCCAGGTAGCGGTTCTGGTAAGCGGGGATCACATTGCCGAAGGCCCCGAACCCCACGCCGGTGGCGGGAAAGTCGGATACCATCTTCAGGCTGTCGGCCCAGAAATGGAACCGGCCCTCGCTGTCTGTAAAGTTTTCCGCCGCATAGATTTTTGCAAAACGGTTGTCGATTCTTTCCCAGCCGAACCATGTGACGGCCGCGATTACGGCGCACAGCAGCAGCACGGCGCTGGCGCGACGGTTGATGCGCCGGTCCGGAAAGGCTCTGCCGGAAAGGGCCAGGGCGAAAAAAAGCATGGACACGCACAGGCTGAGGATGCCGCCCCTGGAGAGGCTGGCAAAAATTGACATGGCAATGACCGCGGCTGACAAAATCAGCAGTATGAACAGGGGGGTCTCTTCTTCTTCAAAGAAGCCCAATACTTTTTCCCGCGGGGAGCCGAACTGGCGGGGCGGGCGATGGGCCAGCACCAGGGCCAGCACCGGGCCGAAGATCATGGCCATAAGGCCGGCGTAGTGGTTGTGGCAGACATAGGACCCGAACACCATGGAGTTGTCAGGAACGTAGCGGAACCAGAGAGCATGATCTTCGGTGAAAATGTTCTGAAGAATGGAAGAGAGGGCAAACAGGCCGCCAAAAAAGGCCAGAAACAGCAGGGTGCGGCGCAGCATGGTTTTGTCGGACAGAAGCTGAACGGAAAGCCAGTAGAAGCCGACCCACAACAGCCAGCGGCAGAACTCGAACAGGGTGGCGTGAATGTCCAGGGAGACCGGCCATGCATGTTTCGGCAGCAGAATGCCGATGGTGTCCTGGCGAAGGGCCGCGGCCCTGGGCGAAACCAGGGAGAGGAAGGGCTGGGGCAGGGGGATGATCTGGAAAAGGAGGTAAAGGCCCAGCAGGGCCAGGGGCAGGAGGCAGGGCACCCGGTAGAGAGGGGTGTCATGACGCAGGACGCCGGCCAGGAAAAGAGTGATGGCGGCGCCGACCAGCAGCACCAGCACGAAGAAGGCCCATGGCTCCACGCTGCCGAATGCCAGGGGTGCAAAGGCCAGGGTTGCTAAAAACAGAAAACGGCTTATTGAAAGCATATCCGCGTATCCCTTCCCCGTCATTACCCAACTTGAATTGATCTTCTATTTTATGAATGCGGAACAGGGTTCATTAGAATCTGCGCTTTGGCATTGCCTCGGACCAGTTTCATGGGATCGACCTTTGCGGACACCGGCATGGATGCCAGGGCCGCGGACAGAAGGGGCGGGCGGGTTGAATCATCATGGGCGTCGGTGGCGATGAAGTCCACATGCCCTTTTTTCACCAGGTATCTGGCACAGGCCCGGGCGTCTTCCCCCATGCGGCCGGTGAGGCTGTCTGCCGTGATCTGCACAAGAATGCCGGGTTTCAGAAGGTTCAGGAGCCGCTCCGGCCGGCCCATCACCTCAAGATTGCGCTCCGGGTGGGCAATGATAACGGTATAACCGTGCACGCCTACCCGGTGGAACATATCCCCGGCCACAGAGGGAACGGCATGGGCCGGGAACTCCACCAGCAGGCATTTTGAGCCGGCCAGGCCGATCCAGTGGCGCGCTTCTTCAAGCATGTGAAAAGGAATTTCAGCGCCGGCATGTACCCGGACATGAATACCGTCGGCCGCCAGTCTGCTGTTTAACACTGAAACGCGGTCAAGAATGGCCGGCCGGTCCAGTTGCGGATCCATCAGATGGGGGGTGGCGATAATGTCGGTGATGCCGTCTTTTTCCGCCATGCGGGCCATAGCCAGGGATTGGTCCATGTCTGCCGCGCCGTCATCGATTTCCGGCAGAATGTGGTTGTGAATATCGATCATTGCTCGGTGTAATAGCCGGCATACCGGTAAGCGCCATAACCATAATAATACCCCTCCCGCCGGGTGTCCACCGCATTGACGATCTGCCCCATCAGCTTGTTGCCTGCTTCCTGGAGCCGCTTAATCTCTCGGTTGACATCCTCGTACCGGGTCATTCGGGACCGGGTGACCAGCAGGGTTTTTTCTGTGCATGCGGCCAGCACCACGCCGTCGGAAACCGTTCCGATGGGCGGGGTGTCAAAGAGGATTACATCATAGTTTTCCGTCAGCGCGGTGATAATGGTCCGGGCATGGTTCGAGGAGAGCAGGTCGGACGGGTTGGGGGGGCTTTTGCCCGAAGGCAGAATATCCAGATTGGCAAGCCCTGTCTTTTGAATGACGGCAACGGGTTCGTACTGACCGGTAAGCACCTCGGAAAAACCGGGCTGATTTTCTATGCCAAAAGCAAGGTGAAGGGTGGGACGCCGCAGGTCGCAGTCAATCACCAGCACTTTGCGGCCGGCCTGGGCAATGGCCGCTGCCAGGTTGAGACAGGTGAGGGTTTTGCCCTCACCGGGGTAGATGCTGGTGATAACCATGGACCGGGGATAGCCGCCGGATGTTGAAAGCGACAAGGCGGTGCGGGCCACCTTGTAGGCTTCCGCCTCCTGGGAGGCCGGGTGGTCCGTCACAACGGTCTGTGGTTTTTTCCGGCTGCTGTCAATCAACGGAATGGTGGCGATGACAGGGACGCCGGTTTTCTCTTCAGCATCTTCGGCCGTGGAGATGGTGTTGTCCAGGTATTCAAGGAAAAAGGCGCTGCCGATACCCCCCATGCAGCCCAGCACCACAGCCAGCAGCAGGTTCCGGGGCAGGTTCTGGTTGGACGGGTCCTCGGGCAGCTTGGCCGCCTCTACCACGTAAACATCCACGTCCCGGATCTGTTTGGTCATGGTCTGCTCCTTGATGCGGGACACAAGGGCGTCGTAGAGCTGTTTCTTGGTTTCGATCTCCCGGTTGAGAATGTTGTACTGAATAAATTTTTCATTGAGCCGGGCCGCTTCGGTTTTGGTGTCTTCAAGCTGTTGTTTCAGGTTTTCCTGGTTGGTGACGGCCAGTTCATAGTCGTTGCGGATGCGCTGAACAATATTTTCGGTTTCCGCCGCCTTTTTTTCCTTCAGTTCATTGAGCATGTTTTGCGCCTCTATACGCACCGGGTGCCTGGCGCCGTATTTCTGACCCAGGGTGAGGATCTCCTGCTCGGCGGCGCGGATCTGGCCGCGGATGGCCTGCAGGGAGGGCTCGCTGGCAATGGCGGGAATGGTGTCGAGGCTGTTTTTCGGCGTCCGGTCGATCTGCTCAATAACCGCTTCCAGCTCTTTTCTCCGGGTTTGCGCCTTTGTCAGTTCGGCGCTGATCTGGGAGAGTCGCTCCGGAATGATGGCGATTCGGTTTTCAATGGTTACAATGTCCTGGGCAATCAGGTAGTCCTGCAGCGAATGCTCCGCCTCTTCCAGTTTTTCCCGTTCCGTTGCCGCCTTTTTTTCCATCCAGTCCAGGGTGTATTCAGTGTTGGTCATTTTCATTTCCAGCAGCTGTTCGATATAGGCCCTGGGCAGCATATTACAGACCAGCGTGGAAAAAGCCGGATTTTCAGAGGTGTAAGAGACCTGAAGAATCTGGCTGTCCCGAATACGTTCGATTTTCAGGCCATCCAGCATTCTTTTTGCCAGCTTTTCTTCCGGCGACATGGGCCTTGGCCCGGTTGCGTCGTTTTCAGCGGCTGTTTCTTCTGACCCTTTCAACAGATTTTTGAAAAAATCGATTACCGGGGACTTTTTGTCCTGATCCGGAAAATAGCGGGAGTAGGTGTCTTCCAGGTCGAGCAGATCAACCACTCGTTCCATCACGGTCTGGCTGGAGATGATCTGAATCTGGGAATTGAGGAACTCGGGGTCATGACGGATGTATCGGTATACATCATTAAGGGGATCCCCGTTTTTCTGTTCCACCTTGAGCCGGGTGGTGGCCGTGTAAAGCGGTGTGGACTGGAGCGTCGCCAGCAGCACCACCACCACGGTGGTGATGAAAAAAACAAGGATAATCCGTTTTCTTTTCAGGATAACCTTCAGGTAATCGCGCAGATGGATGTCTTCGGATTCCACGGGCTGCATAGGTTGCATGAAATTTTCTCGTTGTTGATGGTTTAGGGTGTGGTATCAATTTTACACCGGATTACCCGGGCACTTAGAAAAAGCTTTCCGGCACCACGATCACGTCTTCCGGCATAACCCGCTCGTCCATTTTTACTTTGCTCAATACCTGCTCAATACCATTTTCTTTTCGAATGATCTGAACGTTGGTGGCCGATGCCCTGTCCGTGAACCCACGGGCGTTGGTGATAGCCTTGATCACGGTGAGTCCCTCTTCGTAGGGGTAGG
>JAXHVI010000113.1:29964-32176 GCA_034189195.1 Thermodesulfobacteriota bacterium
ACCTGCTCAATACCATTTTCTTTTCGAATGATCTGAACGTTGGTGGCCGATGCCCTGTCCGTGAACCCACGGGCGTTGGTGATAGCCTTGATCACGGTGAGTCCCTCTTCGTAGGGGTAGGCCCCGGCGTACTTGACCTCGCCGGTAACATAAACTTTTTCCATACGGGAGATGAAAACACTGTCACCATTGCTGATGAGAATATTCTGGGTGGTGTCGCCTTCTTCCACCAGCTTTTTTATGTCGATCTTGATGACTTCCTGCCGCGGCGCGTCTTTTTCGCCGTTTTCCGAGAGTGTGCGAGTGAGATAGGCGTATTCGCCGGCATCGGCGGTGAGGCCGCCGGCAGTGGAGATCAGTTCCAGCAGGGTGGTGCGGCCTCTGAGCTCGTAGAGGGCCGGTGCATTGACCTGGCCGAGAATGGTGGCCTTGCGGCTGCGATACTCTTTTACAACAATGGCCACCTGGGGATTGACGATGTATCCGTCGGCCAGCTTTTTTTCAATGGCCTGGGAGAGTTCGGAGACATCCATGCCGGTGACCTCGAACTCGCCGATCAGGGGAAATCGAATCGCCCCGCCACCATCCACCTGCACCGTTGTGGTCAGATCCGGATGCTCGTATACATTGATGCTCAGCGTGTCTCCAGGACCGACAATGTAGTTTTCGCATGTGCCCATGGACGCAAACAGCAGAAGGGCCAACACCGCGATGACAAGCGGACCCCGGCGGGGTAGGGCCGGTAGCGAATATCCCCACATTTTTTGACTCCCTGGTTTGTGTAAATTCAATCTATTACAGGCCGGTCCACACATAGTCAAGAAAAAACAGGCGCTCGAAGAAGTCCCTGTTGATGTGACGCATGGATGGCAGAATGGACGGTACGGCCCGCCGTTCCAACAGGATGGCGGGCCATACCGGATGCAGGTTTGTTTAAAAAGTGCCCCCTATCCTCAGTGTGTAATCGTTGGTGCTGTAGTCCATGTAGGCCAGGTCGGCAAAACGTTCGGTGTAGGAGTAGGCCATCTCAATCGACAGCCACCGCCGGGGCTTGAAGGTAAGGGCGGGCCGGATTATGTAGGTGTCGCACTCAAGGATAATACCTTCATAGTTGTCTTTGCCGTAAGAAAGCATCATGTCACCCTTGAGCTTGGGGGTGAATGCCTGGCTGTACATGGCCGCGACGCGGTCGGCGGTGTAGTAGTCGGCGGCTGCAATGTTGGTTTCGTGGTATTTTCGGGAAGCTCCCAGCATGATGGTCGTGTCCGGGGTGATTGCATGCGTCAGGTCCACTTCGCCGGCCCAGTCTGATGGGTCGTCTGTTCCGGGGGCATCAAAATTTTTGGCCATATAACCGACCTTAAACGTACCCTGTGATTTGGTCGTCATCTTCCATGCAACACCTGCATAATATTGATCTTCTGTATTTTCTTTGTCCGTGGAGACAAAGGCATCGTAGCGAACGTCAATGTTTTTGTATTCGAAGAAAAGCCGTGTTTTTGCCGTTGGATGGAAGTTGAGGGAGCCGAAATAGACACTGTCGTTTCTGTCGCGGAAGTCTGTTTCCCGGTAGGAAACGGTGTGGGACGCACCGCCGGCGCCGATGCTGAATTTCGGGGAAAAGGCAAACTCCACAATGGCATGCGCCACGTTGGAATAATAGGTGTCCGGGTCCGGGTTGCCGATTTCGCCCCGCATCTCCTGTCCGTATTTATAATGGTCGGCGACATCAAAGGTCAGCCCGCCGGGGGCTTTATATTGAAACGCCCCCTTGACCTTGTGGCTGATAAAATTTTCACTGGAATTGTCATGATAGAACTCAAATTCCGGGTTGTAAACCAGCATGCCCTGGTAGCGCCGGGTGGTGTCCATTTTATAGCGGGACATGGCAAGACCGCCGGGGGCGCCGGTGGCGGTGTTCATTTTAATATCCACCACGTCGGAGCCGGGGAAGGCCAGGGCCAGGCCGGGGGAAACAATGCTGATCAGCTCTGATTCTTTGTTGGAGTCGGAATTATAAAGGTTGTCCGTATATTTTTCGGTGACGTTAAAAAAGGTGTGAAAAACGCCCTGCTGAAGACCGAAAATGTCTCCGCCGATGGTGCCGGAGGCTGCATGGGCCGGCAGCGGCAGAGCACTATAGGTGAAAAATAAAAGAAAAGCGCAGCCTACGATAAACAGGTGTTTCATGTCGTCTCCTTACTAGTGTCAT
>JAXHVI010000114.1:0-3050 GCA_034189195.1 Thermodesulfobacteriota bacterium
GGTGATCACCTTGAGCCGCCAGTAAAGGTCTTTTCGGAAGGCCCCGGTTTCGATCTCCTGTTCCAGGTTCCGGTTGGTGGCGGCGATGACCCGGACGTCCACCTTGATGGGGCCGGACCCACCCACCCGTTCGATCTCCCCTTCCTGAAGGGCCCGCAACAGCTTGGCCTGAACGCCGGGAGCAAGTTCGCTGATTTCGTCGAGAAACAGGGTGCCCTGGTCGCACCGCTCCATTTTGCCGATATAGGTGCGGTCCGCTCCGGTAAAGGCGCCCCGCTCGTGGCCGAAGAGTTCGCTTTCAAATAGGCTGTCCGGAATGGCGGCGCAGTTGACCGCGATAAAGGGCCTGTCGTTGCGATGGCTGTGGTGGTAGATGGCCCGGGCCACCAGCTCCTTGCCGGTGCCGCTTTCGCCGGTGATCAGTACCGGCACGTCATTGGCCGCCACCTGGCCGATGCGTTTGAAGATTTCCTGCATCTGTTTGCCGTGGCCCACCATTCGAATGGACCGGCTGTCCCCGGCTTCGGCCGTGGTGTCCGGCCCAGTGCCGATGCGGACCCGCTCTTTCATCTGGCGGTTTACGGCCAGGGCCTCGGTGACGATGCGGGAGAGGTCCTTTCGGTCAAAGGGCTTGGTCAGGTAGTCGTAGGCCCCCAGTTTCATGGTCTCAATGGCCAGGTCGGTGGTACCGTAGGCGGTCATGAGAATCACCGGGGTTTTTATCTCAATGCGCCGGATTTCAGCGAGCATGTCCAGCCCGTTGATGTCGGGCATCTTGTAGTCCAGCAGGATCAGGTCGAAGCTCTGTTTCGGAATGGCGGCCAGGGCCTCCCTGCCGGTGAGGCAGGCGGTTACGTCATATCCCTTGCGCTGGAAAAACCGGCTAAGGAAATGGACCAGCCCTTCGTCGTCGTCGATGATCAGTATGTGTTCCATGGCTTCCATGACTTTCACTCTTTAACACAACCATGCCTTCCGAGTCCAGTATCAGGTGCAGCGAAGGAACGGCTGTCGGCTTTTTTTACAGGGTGCCAAATATTCCGATATTGCAGGCGGGCAAAAAACCTCACCGAATCATCATTGATTAAAAATTATTTATTATCAAATAGTTATTCATTATGAGCCTATCCGAATACTGGCAGAGATATTGCATTCCCATTTGTGAAAGCCTTTATGCAACAGGAAAAACGGGCGGCCCGTGCCATTTGTCGGTACCCCCATATTGTCTATATATACACAAGGAGGCGGTCGATGAAAGATTTGCAAAAAGACCGGAAGGCCCAGGACCTGTACCGGGAGTTGTTGCCCAACTTGTCCGATTACGTGGCCCATTACGCGAAAACCAAAAAAGACGCCATTGCCTTGATTGAACACAATACCGGGGAAAAGGTCTCCTGGAAAACATTTAACACATCGGTATCGGCCTTTGCGGCCAAGCTGCTCTCCATCGGGTTAAAAAAGGGAGATATCGTGGCCACCAGCCTGCCTCTGTTAAAAGAACACGTCTACCTTATGTACGCCTGTTACCGGATCGGCGTGATCATTGCGCCCCTTGACCTGCGGCTCAAGGCCAAAGAGATCCAGTACTGCATGGACCGGATGAAACCCAAAGCCTATTTTTTTCTCGGCAAAACACCGGTGGCCGACTTTCGGCCCATGATTCAGGAGGTCATGGCCCAGTGCCCTTTTGTGGTCCACTGGGTGCAGTTTCAGAAGGAAGCCGGCCTGGTCGTGGACGGGGCCATCGGCATTTCCGATTTTGTAAAAGACATTAAGAAGGTCTTCATCAAGAGCCTGCTGACCGGCAGCGTGAAAAAGGCGCGCCGGCAGGTGGGAAAAAGAGACCCCTGCCTGATTATTTTTACCACCGGCTCCACCGGCTCCCCCAAGCCGGCCATGCTCTGCCACGAAAGTATCCTCACCCAGAACATCGGCCTGGCAACGGCCTTTGAAATCGCCAGAGACGATATCTTCCTGGTCAACCTGCCGCCTTCACATGTGGGATGCACCACCGAGCAGCTGGCCACCACCATATACGGCGGGGCCGTGTCCGTGCTGCTCCATATCTTTGATCCCAAATTGAGCCTTGAGGCCATACAAAAACACCGGGTCACCTGCCTGGGGCAGATTCCGGCCCTGTTCAATATGGAGTGGCGCCTGCCCGATTATGATCGGTATGATCTTTCCAGCCTGCGGTTTGCCATTTACGGGGGCCAGGCCGTTTCCCGGGAGTTTCTGGTAAAAATGAAAAAGATGTCCCCGCAGATCGGCACCGGCCTGGGCCTGACCGAGACCTCGGGATTCTGCACCTACACGGACCTTGATGCCGGGGTGGATAAAATTGTAAAAAGCATCGGCTATGACATGCCCCTCTGCCCGCTGACCATTCGTGAACCCATGAATGTCGACGGCAGTGCGGGAAAGGAAAAACCCGAAGGCGAGGTGGGCGAGATCTGTTTTTCCGGCCCCCAGATCTTTATCGGCTACCTCAACGATTCAGAGAACACGGCGAAAACCATTTCCACCGAAGGGGTGTGCTACACCGGGGACTTGGGATATTATAACGGCGAGGGACTCCATTTTTCCGGCCGGTCCAAGCTGGTGATAAAGCCCAAGGGTTACCAGGTCTTTCCCGATGACGTGGAACATCATATCGCGGAAAAGCTCAAGGGCAGGATCAGCCAAGTGGCCGTGGTGGGCACACCCCACGAGGTGTTTTCAGAAGGCATCATCGCCTTTGCGGAGCCGGTGGAGGGCGAAACCCTGACGCCGGAAGATGTGATGGCCGCCTGCGACGATATTTCCGCCTATTCGCGGCCCTCCCACGTGGAGATCATGGCCTTCGGCACCTTCCCCCTCAACCGGGTGGCCAAAACCGATTATATGGACTTAAAAGAAAAGGCCCGCCAGGTGGTTGAAAACCTGCGGTCTCAGGGCAAGTGGGACGCCACTTGAGAAGTGTTCAAGTGGAAGGGCGCATCAGCCGGCAACAGCGGCCGACACCGGGATAAAAACAGAGAAGGTGGTTCCGCCCTGTTGACGGCTTCTTA
>JAXHVI010000115.1:0-62410 GCA_034189195.1 Thermodesulfobacteriota bacterium
GTCGTTGGGACCTTGCCAAAGGTAGGGAAACGCAAATGCCAGCGCGATTATTATAAAAGCCTGCTTGTTCAAGCCATTCGCAATTCGGGATATCCGATTACCCTTGGCGGTATTGAATTCGCACCCGAACTAACCTCGGCCATGGACCTGTATCGGGCATGCCACAATCACCATTGCCTGAAGGCTTTCGTTGATGAGTTAAGGGCAAAATTCAGACAGGGAAATCAAACATAGGAGAATCTTTTAGTATGGAACCCTGGTACAAAGTTGCCACGCCGAGACAGGAAGTTCGTGAAGGCCGGTCGTTTAACCCGGACGAGTTCGCCATCCACCTGGAGCAGGTAATAGACAAGAGCGCGCCGGAGGATTACCGGGATCCGGAAAAGTTTTTTTCCCGTACCTGCTTTACTCGGGCGCTGAAGGAGCATACCGGCATGGTGCTGCGTCGGTTGTCCGGCGATACAGCAAACACTGCCCCAGTGATGACCCTGATTACTCAGTTCGGCGGCGGTAAAACCCACACACTGGCAACGCTTTATCACCTGACGACCCATGGGGCCGGAGCCTCGAATTTTACAGGAGTAAAGGACTTGATGGCCCAGGCGGGTCTCCAGGCCGTTCCCGAAGCCCGTGTGGCCGCTTTTGTCGGCAATGCCTGGGACCCGCGGGAGGGCCGGGAAACGCCTTGGATCGATGTGGCCCGTCAGCTTGCCGGGGATAAAGGCGTCCAGGAACTTGGCCCTGCAGCAAAGACCACGCCGCCGGGCACGGAAACCCTTGTTCGTGTTTTTAAAGCGGCGGGAAAACCAGTGCTTCTCCTTTTCGACGAAGTGCTTAACTATCTAAACCGCCATCGGGGCATGGCCGACCAGTTTCATGCCTTTATTCAGAACCTGACCGTGGCCACCACCGGCACCACCCACGGCGCGGCGGTGATCAGCCTGCCCCGCAGTCAGGTGGAGATGACCGACTGGGATATGGAGTGGCAGGACAAGATCACCAAAGTGGTCCGCCGGGTGGCCAAGGACCTTGTGGCCAATGACGAAGCTGAAATCAGCGAAGTGGTGCGCCGTCGGCTTTTTAAAGACCTGGGCAGTGAGAAAATTCGCAAAAATATCTGCAAAACCTATGCAGACTGGTGTTTTGAACGGCGCGCTCAACTCCCGGCGGAATGGACGGCTGTGGACAGCGCCACAACCGAAGCCAAAGCCAGGGAGTTTCTTCGAAGCCGGTTCGAGATGTGTTATCCGTTTCATCCGGCGACGTTGTCCGTGTTTCAGCGCAAATGGCAGGCCCTGACCCAGTATCAGCAGACCCGAGGCACCCTGGCCATGCTGGCCCAGTGGATCGCCTGGGCCTATCGCACCGGGTTTACCGAAGCACGGAGGGAACCGCTCATTACGCTGGGGTCCGCGCCGCTGGATGTGCCGGAGTTCCGCAGCGTCGTGCTGGGGCAGCTGGGCGAAACCCGGCTGGGGGCCGCTATTGATGCCGATATTTGCGGCGCACAGGCGCATGCCCGGGCGTTGGATGCGGATACAAAAGGCGCCTTGCGTAATATTCATCGCCGGGTGGCCACAACCATTCTGTTTGAATCATCGGGCGGTCAGATAGATAAGATTGCCCATCTGCCCGAGTTGCGGTTTGCCCTTGGCGAGCCGGATGTCGATACCACGTCCGTGGATACGGCGGCCTTGACGCTTGAAGACAAAGCCTATTTTATCCGGCGGGTCGGTTCGGATGGATTCCGGATCGGCCATCAGCCGACCATGAAAAAAGTGGTTAACGACCGCCGGGCTTCGCTGGACGAAGAAACCGAAACCAGACCGGCCATGCGGATACTGGCTCAGAAAGAGTTTGACCGGGGAGCCGGCATTCCCATCGTGCTTTTCCCGACCGACGGAGCGTCGGTGCAGGATACCCCCCGGTTGACCCTGGTTGTCATCGATCCGGAGTCCGAATGGACCGGAACAGGGTTATTAAAACAGCAGATAGCGGAATGGACCCGACAGCGTGGAACATCACCCCGGCTCTATCCAGGTTCACTGGTCTGGTGCGTTAAAAAACCGGGACGCGAGTTCAAGGAGAAGGTGGAGTTGTGGCTGGCTTGGAAGCGCGTGGCCAAAGAGATTACCGAGGGAACCCTTGGCGGGGATTTTGACCGTTCTGACCGGACGCAACTACAAACCAAGGTGGCTGATGCCGAAGTGGCAGCCAAGGATGAAGTCTGGGGAGGATTCCGGTTTGTGGTAATCGCCGATCATCGGGAGCCGGATGGTCTCAAGGTTATCGATCTCGGCGCGGGCCATTCCAGCGGCAGCGAAACGCTCTGCGGCCGTGTTATAACTGCGCTCAAATCCCAGGCACTGCTGAATGAATCTGTAGGCGCCGGCTACATCGAGAGAAACTGGCCGCCCGCACTTAAGACGTCCGGGGCATGGCCTCTTGCGAGTCTGAGGCAAAGCTTTCTGAATGGCTCGTTAACCCGCCTGCTTGATCCAGACACAATTCTGAGAGGCAAAATCGTCGAGTTTGTTTCAAGAGGAGACTTTGGCTTGGCGTCGGGTCAGAAACCCGATGGCGGATATGAACGCGTGTTCTTTAACGAATTTATCGACCCGGCGGATATCATTTTTGAGCCGGGCGTCTTTCTTCTTTTAAAGAAAAAAGCAAATAGCCTCAAGATTGTGCCCGAACCCGAGCCGATTTCAGACCCGGTGCCGTTGCCTGAATCAGAACCCCGGCCCGAACCGGAACCCGAACCGGCCAAGAGTGCACGGACGTTTCGGATTTCCGGCGATGTTCCCCCCGAAATCTGGAACCGGCTGGGGACAAAAATTCTTCCCAAGCTGCGAAGCGGTAAAGACCTTAAGATCGGCATTGAGTTTTCAGTAACCATTGATCGGCAGATTGAAAAAACGTTTGAATCCGATCTCAAACAGATCCTTGAGGACCTTGGCTTAACAGGGCGCGTTTGGTTTGAATAGGCGATTTATTTAAGGCCTGTCATGTGCGGCATCAGCGGTATCATAACGCAATTACTGGCCGAAAACGAGGTGCTGGCCCGCCTGGAACGGATGGGACACCTGCAACGTCACCGGGGTCCGGATGACCGGCGGGAGCAGGTGTTTGATGGCCCTGAAGGCCGGCGGATCGGCCTGGGCCTGGCGCGGCTTTCCATCCTTGACCTTGAAACCGGCATGCAGCCCATTGTCTGTCCCGAAGACGGCACCGCCATCGTCTGCAACGGCCAGGTCTACAACTATGTGGAGCTGCGCCGGGAAATGGCCGGCCAGTCTTTTGTCTCCAAAGGGGATATTGAAACCGCCCTTCACGCCTATCGAAAAAAGGGGCTCGATTTTTTAAACGACCTCAACGGCATGTACGGCGGCGTCATTTATGATCCGGTAAAGCACCGGGTGGTGCTGTTCCGGGACCGGTTCGGCATCAAGCCCCTGTATTACACGACCCATGAAGGCACCTTCGTGTTTGCCTCGGAGATCAAACCCCTGCTGGCCGGCAGCGGCCGGCCGGCCCGGCTTAACGAGGCCCGGCTGGCCACCTTTTTTACCTACCGCTATGTGCCGGGCGAGCAGACCCTGTTTGAGGGGGTGCTGCGCCTGCCGCCGGCAAGCTTTCTGGTCTACGATCTGCGCACCGGCAGGCATGAGATTCACCGGTACTGGAACTATTCACCGGACCGGCCCGATCCGGCCATGACCCCTGAAACAGCCCAGGAAACCTTTTATGATCTTTTTTCCGACGCCGTTCGCATTCGGCTTCGTTCCGACGTGGAGGTGGGGGCCCTTGTCAGCGGCGGCATTGACTCGTCGGCCGTGGCTTCACAGGCAGTGGCCCTGCGCGGCCCGGGCCGGTTGTTTACCATCGCCTTTGAGGAACAGGCCTATAATGAGCTGGCAGATGTAAACGCCTTTCTTACGGCAAACAGCGGGCGGTTTGCCGGGTGTGACCATATCGTCCAGTCCTGCGACAGGCGCATGCTGGAGCGGCTCCCCGGTATTGTTGAATCCCTTGAGGAACCTGTTTCACTGGGAACCGTCCTGCCCACCGACCAGGTCTGTGAACTGGCCGGAAGCCACCTCAAGGTGGTGGTGACAGGGGAGGGGGCAGACGAGATATTTGCCGGGTACCGCAAGTTTTTGATCGAGGCCGCGGCCCATGCCTATCCCGCGCTTTGCGCCACCGGCCAGAAAGAACTGGCAGCGACCTATCCTGAACTGTTGCCCTACCTGGCCGTTCGGCACGGGGACCCGGCAAAACGGTATATTCAGAGCGAACTGCTGTTTGACGCTCCGTTCCTTGAACAGCTGCTGGGCCGGGCCGGCCTTGATACGGCATTCCCCGAGGACGCGCTGCCGACGGTTGATCCGGCCGGTCATCCGGTAAATACCGCCATTGCCTTTGAATGCCGGGCCCGGCTTCCCGACTACGTGATCCTGCGGCTGGACAAACTCTCCATGCGCCATTCGCTTGAGACCCGTACCCCGTTTCTGGATTTTCGTCTGGCCGAATTCGCGGCCCGGCTGCCTGTTCACCTGAAACTGGATACTTTCGCCGGCATGGAAAAGGTGGTGTGCCGCCAGTCCTTTGAACGGTTCGGTGTGCTGGACCGGCAAACCGCCTTTCGTAAAAAAAAGCCCTTTACCATTCCCCTGGCCCCCTGGTTGTCCGAGCCGGACCGGCTTCCGGAGCCGATTCGGGAAGTTGTCCGTGGCGATAGGGTAGCCCGGCAGGGGATCGTCGATCCCGCCATATTTAAACGGCTTGTGGAAAACATCACCAGCGACAACATCGGGCCGCACACCCTGGTCTCCGAGGCGGACCGGGTGTTTGCGGTGATTGTGTTTACATTGTGGTATGATCGGTTTATGGGAGGGTAAGAAATGACTCAAGGGAATAAATACCACAATATTCTTGTCCGGATTTAAATATTATCTTACTCTTACTCTTACTCTTACTCTTAATCCTAATCGAAACCCGACTGAAACGGGAGTAAGATCACGGTCACGAGCACGGTCACGGGCACGAGTAAGAGAAAGAGAAAGAGCAGGAGAGGGAAGGATCGTTATGGTTCAGGACTCGCGGCAACACCTTATCGAGGACTATGCCGGACAACTGCTGGAACGGATCGCAGAAAAGCTGGTTCCTGATGCCGGACGTACCTACGGGTTTGAATTCGAGTTTCTGGCAAAAGAGCCGCCCACGTCGGAGTGTGTCAAAAAGATGCACGGGTGTCTTGCCGAGATGGGGTTTGTCCATGACGGCAAGTATCTGAAAAACAGCCACGGCATGCATGTCACCTTTGAACCCGGCGGCCAGATCGAATACCACAGCATGCCCCTTCTGCCAGGCGCCGATGAAGCATTTGACGCCACTTTAAAGGAGATTGACACCATCAATGACGCCATTCGGTGGGAGTGCGGCGTGGACTACACGCCGGAGCCCTATATGCCGGGCCGGGGGGAAGGGCCGCTCTGCCTGACCAGCGAACGGTATGTCAATCTTCACAAAAGGCTGGCAAAAAGCGGCACCCGGGGCCACGAGATGATGAAGGGCACGGCCTCGATTCATCTGCACGCCCTGCTTTTAAGTATTGACGAGATGCCGGCCTTGTTCGGCCTGATGGACCGGCTGGGCCGAAGCCCGAATTTTCGCATGGGGCCGGAGCGCCGGGATATCTGGGACAACACCGACGACACGCGATGCGGCATGCCTTACCTGCGGCCCGGCCGGGATACATCCGCCGCCGACCTGGCCCGGGACATTGTGCGGGTGGGCATGGACGCAGTGGTGCTGGGCGCCGAGATCCCCTACTGGCAGACCCGGAACCCTGCATTTGAATCGTTTCTGTACCACATGACGACAATTTTCACCGATGTACGGCTCAACATGAGCGCTCCCACCCTGGAGCTGCGCACTCTGGATGCCGTGCCCGGCGATCTGTTTAAGGTAAAGTGGCGGCAATTTATTGATGAAGTGGAAGCACAAGGAGGTTTGAAATGATCAAAGCGGTTGAAATCTACACAACAGGCACCTGTCCTTTCTGTATTCGGGCCAAGGCACTGCTGGACAAGAAAAAGGTTTCCTACACCGAGTTCCGGGTGGACCACACCCCGGCCTATGTGGATGAAGCCGTGAAGCGCAGCGGGGGGCGCACCACCGTGCCCCAGATTTTTATCGGCGAGGTCCGCGTGGGCGGATGTGACGAGCTTTACGCCCTGGAAAAGGAGAAAAAACTCGACGCCCTGCTGGGATTATAAAAATTGATCGACTGATCTGACCAAAGGAAACACACCATGGGAAAATGCGTAAATCACCCGGACCGGGAAACCAATTATGTCTGTCTGAAACATGGAACTTACATGTGCGAGGAGTGCCTCAAGTGCCGCGACCCTGATCTCTATTGCAAGTTCCGGTCGTCATGCCCCATCTGGTTTATGACAAAACACAGCGACGGACTGGATGATGTAGGTGCTGAGGAGAAGAAGGAGTGTACCGTCACGTTTCAGCCCGACAATCAGAGAGTGACCCTGGCGGCCGGCAGCACTCTGCTGGACGCGGCCAGGGCCGGTGAAATACCGCTGAATGCTTCCTGCAACGGCAAGGGCTCCTGCGGCAAGTGCAAGCTGGTGGCGGTCTCCGGCAAGGTGGACCATCCTCCAACGCCGCTGCTTACTGACGAGGAAAAGAAAAACGGGTATGTGCTGGCCTGCCAGGCGAAACTTTCCGGGGATGTGACGGTGCGCATTCCCGAGGAGACGCTGGAAAAGAAACTCCAGGTGGCCGGCATGGGCGCCGAAGTGACCGACCGGTTAAAGGGGCTGGTAACGGACATTACGCCCATGCGTGAGTCCGTGGCCCTGGAACTCGCCCCCCCCACCCTGGATGACGCGGTGAGCGACCTGGACCGGCTGAACCGGGGGCTCAAGCAGCAGGGGTATGATCTGGACCGCATGAACATGGGGCTCCGGGTCATGCGGGACATGGCCTCGGTTATGCGCAGCCAGAATTTTCATGTCACAGCCCATGTTCTAAAGAAGCGCTGTTCCAACGAGGTGGTGGGGTTGAACGCCGGAAACGCGGCCGGTCCCGGCCTGGGGCTGGCCATTGACGTGGGCACCACCTCCATCGTGGTCTACCTGGTGGATATGACCGACGGTACGGTGATCGCCGCCACCGCCGGCCACAACCGTCAGGCGGCCTGCGGCGATGACGTGATCAACCGCATCGTATGCTCGGAAAAGGACGGCGTTAAAAAGCTGCGCACCATGGCCCTTGCCACCATCAACGGGTTGCTTAACGAAGCACTGTTTGCCGCGGGCCGGGACCGGCGCGAGGTCACCAACATCGCCCTGGCCGGCAACACGGTCATGACCCACCTGCTGCTGGGCATTGAGCCGCGCAACATCCGGCGGGAACCCTATGTGCCTACTGTTTCGGCGTTTCCCATACTCAAGGCCGTTGAGGTGGGCATCAAGGCCGACCCGGACGCGGCGGTGTTTATCATGCCCGGCCCGGCCGGTTACGTGGGTGGTGATATTGTTTCCGGCCTGATCTATACCGGGTTCCACCGGGAAGAGGCCATGACCCTGTTCATCGACGTGGGCACCAACGGCGAGATCGTGCTGGGCAACAACCAGTGGCTGCTCACCGCCTCCTGCTCGGCCGGACCGGCTTTTGAAGGCGGCGGCGTGCGGTGGGGCATGCGGGCCGAAGAAGGGGCCATTGAAAAAGTAACAATCGACACTGACACCCTGGTGCCATCCTTCTCGGTGGTGGGAGACAAACCGGCCCGGGGCATCTGCGGGTCGGGCATGATCGACCTGATTTCCGAGATGCTGATGACCGGTGTCATTCAGGCCAACGGCCGGTTTGCCCTGGACGCTGACCATCCCCGCATGACCGTCACCGGTGATGAAAAGGCCTTTGTCGTTGCCATGGCCGGCCAGACCGCCGTGGGTCAGGATATCGTGTTTACCGAATCGGATATCAATACCATCATTCGCAGCAAGGGCGCGGTCTATGCCGGGTTCACCGTGCTGCTGCGCCAGGCGGGTATTGACTTTGCCATGCTCGATCAGGTGATCATCACCGGCGGGTTCGGCCAGTTTTTAAACATTGAAAAGGCCATCACCATCGGCCTGCTGCCTGACATCGACCGGGCAAAATTCAAATACATGGGCAACAGTTCCGTGGCCGGGGCTTACATGGCCCTGCTTTCCGAAAAACACCGCAAGGAGGCGATCCGGGTATCCAACAGCATGACCTATGTGGATTTTTCCAGCAACAACGAGTTCATGAGCGAATTCACCTCGGCGCTTTTTTTGCCGCACACCAACCTGGAGGATTTCCCGTCGGTTAAATGGAAAAAAAATTCCCCAAAATAGTTGCCGAAGTCAGCCGGCAGTGGGAAGGGAACGGTCCGATTCGTTTAATGTTTCAGGACGAAGCACGTTTTGGACGGATATCAGACACCAGGAGATGTTGGTGCCCCAAGCCTATACGCCCCGTCTGCCGGTTTCAGCATGGGGGAAAAATCAATATTTAGAGATTCCCTTATGTTTATGGAGAAATATTTTTGTAATCTGGTTTCCGACAGCTTGGATACCTTGGAAACGCCAAAGGAAATTTGCTATGAGATTCAGATGGCTCTATGTGTTGCCGGTTTTTTCGCTTTTTTTGCTGTCCCACTGCGCGTCGCCCGGCGGCGTGGTATGGGACAGTCATGACACCAGCGGTGCCGATGCCCGGCTGCAGGCCCTTGTGGTTCGGGTCAACGCCTGCATGGCCAGGGGCAGAACGCCCTTAAAAACCCTTCTGGTGACCGCTCCCTATGACATGGCCCTGTTTCCTCCGGACATCGCCTCTCCCACGGTGACGTGGCGGGACGGTGATGCGCAAAGCCGGTTCTGGCTGATCAGCGTCGTTTTTGACAACGGTCGCAAGCCGGTTTACGGGTTTGTGCGGGAACCCGAGTGGACCCCGGACAGAACGACATGGGAAACGATTAAGGCCAATTCTGTTTCAGCCCCGGTGATGCTCTCTGTTTTCGGCCTTGCGGATGAAAACGCCGATGTCGTGGCATCGGTGGGCCGGGTATCTTTTTCCACATCCACCGACCCTGTGGGTGACGCTGTTTTTTTTCGCCAGATTCCGCTGCCCTTTGCCCTGGCCAGCCAGAGCTTTGAAAAAACGCGATGGCGCATGGGCCATATTGATTCTTACGATCCGCCGGTCACGGTGATGCAGGGGGTGCCGGTGTGCGCCAGTTGTCATTCATTCTCCAGGGATGGCAAGTACATGAGCATGGAGTATAACTATGGCAACGACGGCGGGGCGCAGTTTATTGTCAAAACGGCTTCAGAGATTGTCGTTGAGAAAAATGATTTTTTTACCTGGAGCGATTTTCCCAAGTCCGGTCTGCTGCCCCCCACACGGGGGCTTTTCGGCCGCATGTCGCCGTCGGGCCGTTACGCCGCCGCGTCGGTCAACGAGATATCCTTTGCCACGGTGATGAATGACCTTGACTTCTGCCAGCTCTTTTTCCCCACCTACGGCGTGATCGGCGTTTACGACAGGAAGACGGGGAAAACCCGTCTGCTTCCAGGGGCGGATGACTACGGCCTGGTCCAGGCCAATCCCGTGTGGAGTATGGATGAAAAAGAAATTGTCTTCTGCCGGGCCGACACGCGCAACGAGGTGCATTCCGACCTGGCAAACGTGAAAACCATAATGGAAACCCGGTCGATTCAGGCACTCAATGCCCTGTATCCCATGCGGTTCGACCTTTACCGCGTTCCCTTCAACAATGGCGAAGGCGGCGAGGCCGTTCCCCTGGAAGGGGCGTCGAACAACAACGCCAGCAACTACTTTGCCAGGTTTTCCCCGGACGGCAAGTGGATTGTTTTTACCAAAAGCCCTTACGGTATCATGCTGCAGCCGGACAGCGAGCTGTGGATCGTGCCGGCCGCCGGGGGCACGGCCCGCAAGATGAACTGCAACCGGGGCAACTTCAATTCATGGCACAGCTGGTCGTCCAACGGCCGGTGGCTGCTCTTTTCCTCCAAGGCCAACACGCCTTATACGGAAATTTTTTTGACCCATGTGGATGAAAACGGCAACGACACGGCGCCGGTGGTATTGACCCGGTTCAACGAGACGGGGTTTGCCGCCAATGTACCGGAGTTTGCGCCCGGCGATGCCGCCGGCATTCAGTCTGTTCGGATTGCCGAACCGTGACGCCCGGCGAAGCAGGGGCGGCAAGCAACCCTGCCTTTAAATTGTAAATTCACCGCAAAGGACGCAAAGGAAAAAAACTGAAATTTACTTTAATCTGAACCTGCATCAATTAAGAGCGGAGAGAAAATGGGCGGAATCGGCGTTGTCTATAATCCCTACGCAGGCAGAAACAGAAAAAACCCCGGAAGGGAAGAGCGGCTTAAAAAAATTCTTGGTAACCGGGGCACGTGGTTCCGCACTGAGAACAAGGATTCGCTTTTAAACGCCGCCGCGTATTTCCTGGAGCAGAAAACAGACATCGTGGCGGTGAGTGGCGGCGACGGCACCCTTCACCAGGTATTCACCGCCATTATCAACACCTATGGGGACCGGCCCCTGCCGGCCTTTGCCCTGCTGCGCAGCGGCACCATGAACACGGTTACCAAGTCCATCAAGCTCAAGGGATGCGCGGCATCAACCCTGCGGGCCATCATTGATCATCACGAGACCGGAAAACCCATCAAAAAGTTCAAACAGCACCTGCTGAGGGTCAACGATGTCTATGGGTTCATGGCCGGGGCAGGGGTGATCGCCTATTTTCTGGAAGTTTACTATTCAGCCAAACATTCCGGCCCGCCATACGCAGCCGCCATGGTGTGCCGCATGATCGGCAGTGCCATTTTCGGCACTGATTACAACAGCCGCATCTTCAGGCCCATTCGCTGCCGCCTGGAGGTGGACGGCCGGGAAATGGAACAGGCCGAGTATATTTTTGTCCTGGGGTGCACCATTCGGGAGATCGGTCTGGGGTTTACCCCCACTCCCCGGGCCTATGACAAGCCCGGCCATTTTCATCTGCTGGCCGGATCCATGTCGCCGGCCAACCTGGTTCCCAAGGTTCCGGCCCTGTGGATGGGCCGGGATATCGAACACCCCAACCTCCATTTTTCCGGCACCACGGCCCGGGTGGTCATGAAGCCCAGGGAAAAAGAGCCGTGGATGATCGACGGGGATATTTATACTACCGAAGGGCCTCTCTGCTTTTCCGTGGGGCCCACGGTGACGCTTCTGGGGAAAGCGTAATTAATTCCCCATGCTCTCGATATACGCCTCCGCCGAATGCAGGGCAATGGCGGCATCCCCCACCGAGGTCGCGATCTGGCGCAGCGGAGTGGCCCGCACGTCACCGGCGGCAAATACGCCGGGAACCGACGTGGCCATGGCCTGGTCGGTGAGGATAAAGCCGCCTTTGTCGGTATCCACGGCGCCGGCCAGAAAATCGGCGTTGGGATGGATGCCCACCCACATGAAACAGCCGTCCACGGCCAGGTCCCTGGTCTCTTCCGTCTTGACGTTTTTCACGGTTACCTTTTCCACATTGGTCAGGCCCCCGCCGATTTCAGTGACCACGCTGTCCCACACAAACTCGATCTTTTTGTTTTCAAAGGCCCGCTCCTGAAGAATCCTGGTGGCCCGCAGGGCGTCCCGGCGATGGATCAGGTAGACCTTTTTGGCAAATTTTGTCAGAAACAGGCTCTCCTGGACCGCGGTGTCGCCGCCGCCCACGGCTGCTACCACTTTATCCCGGAAGAAAGGAGCGTCGCAGGTGGCGCAGAAGGAGATGCCCCGGCCAATAAACCGTTCCTCGCCCGGTACGTTCAGCCGGTTGGGCGAAGCACCGGTAGCGATGATGACCGCCTTGCAGGTGATGGTTTTGTCTCCCAGGGTGAGAATTTTCACCGGGTCGGTCAGGTCAACGGCCGTGATCTCTTCATATTCCAGGGTCACACCCAGGTGAGAGGCCTGGTCGCTCATTCGCATCATCAGGTCCGCGCCGCTGATTCCCTCGGGAAAGCCGGGGTAGTTTTCAATCCAGTCCGACATCAGCACCTGTCCGCCGGCGGCCATTTTTTCAACCACCACGGCGTTGAGCCGGGCACGGGCTGCATAAATACCGGCGGTCAGGCCGGCAGGCCCACCGCCAATGATCACCAGATCGTAATTTGTCTCGCTCATTTTTCTATTCCATTGCTTTGTTTAATGCCGCCTCCAGCTTGGCCTTGGGTACCATGCCGGTGATCCGCTCCACTACTTCGCCGCCCTTGAAAATCATGAGGGTGGGAATGGCCTGAATGCCGAACCTGGTCGGGGTGGAGGGGTTGTCGTCCACGTTGCACTTGGCAAACTTGATTTTTCCGTCATAGGCGGCGGCCAGATCTTCCACCAGCGGGCCAATGGCCTTGCACGGGCCGCACCAGGGGGCCCAGAAGTCCACAAAGACAGGCATCTCCGCCTGGATCACCTCTGCTTCAAAACTGCCGTCGCTGATGCTTAATACCTTGTCCCCCATTGTCACGTTCTCCTTGTTCGTTGTCGATTGTCCGTTACGCCTTTTACGGTTTTTAAAATCCGGTTCCGGCGGTCCTGGTGTAAACGAGTCAGCGAATGCCGCCTCAAATAAACCTACCACAGGGTAGTTTCAGATGCAATACTCCACCTGTGCCCGCCTTTTATGACCGATTTGGCCCGAATATTTCATAAAAATTTTTGATATGGATGGATATTGATACCAATCGTGAAATATCCGGGTTGGCTTTTCCTGTCTTGACAGCCGTCCGGTCCGGTGGCAATAGTGCCGGATTATAGCCGTTCACCCGTCCGAAAACATACAGGAGAGGGGGCCCTTTCCAGGGGGCCGGAGGGAACCGAGTTTGCCGGCCCGTGGCACCTGTTTCTGGTGGCCTTCGAGTTCGGTCTCTCTTTTGAAGTGGACCGGCTCTGCTGCAAAATCCAGGTGCAGTCCCCACAGAAGACATCGCGCGCTCCTTTCGCTACGTTTCGTTTCTCCAAAAAACCCCTTGCGGACCGGGCCGTCTATCCGATACACTCGGATGAAATTGATTTGTCGAAGCGCCGGGGATCTGTCGATTTTGATAGCGATCCCGATTCCGATGAAAATATAAAAAGGAGGAAGCCGCATTATAATAAAGAATGCGGCGTGGAGAAAAGATGAGCATCAACACCGTGTCCCAAATCGACGAGTATGTTCCTGTTTCCAATGTATTGATCAGCGTGTCGGACAAGACCGGCCTTGAGGAGTTTGTCACCCGGCTGGTGCGCATCAATCCGGATGTGCATATCTTTTCCACGGGCGGCACTTACCAGAAGATTTACGGGATTTTCGGCAGCGCGGCAAAATCGGTCCTGACCCAGGTATCGGATTACACCGGACAGCCCGAAACCCAGGGCGGCCTGGTCAAGACCCTGGATTTTAAAATCTACCTGGGCCTGCTTACCGAAACCTACAACGAAGCCCATGCCCGGGACATGAAGCGCACCGGCGCCGTGGCCATCGACATGGTGGTGGTCAACCTCTATCCTTTTTCCCAGACCGTTGCCAGGCCGGATGTGACGCCGGAACAGGCCAGGGGCAACATCGACATCGGCGGGCCCTGCATGGTGCGGGCCTCGGCCAAGAATTTTCTGCGGGTGGCGTCCGTGGTGGACCCGGCGGATTATAACACCGTGGCCGATGAAATGGAGCACCGCCAGGGCGCCCTCTCCCTGGACACCCGGTTTGAGCTGGCCCAGAAGGCTTTTGACCATACGGCGGCCTATGACCGGGCCATTGCCGATTACCTGAAAAAGCAGACCATCAATGACGTAAAGGCGTGTTACCGCATGTAGCCCGGCGGGCGTAAAACAGCACCAGGAGAGACCCATGGCCGATGATATCAAGAAAAGTTACACCACCATCATGGACGATCATTTTCCGCCGCGCATGGAGATAACCTTTGCGGATGACGACCGGCGGCAGACCCTGTTTTTTGAAAAAGCCACCTGGACCATCGACGGGGTTGAAAAGGGACTGCGCTACGGTGAAAATCCGGGCCAGGAGGCGGCCCTTTACCGGCTGGTCAACGGCACCCTGGTGCTGGGGGATACTGAAACCATTGCGCCGGGCCGGTATCTCGCATCGGATGTGGAGTTGCTGCAATCCGGCAAACATCCGGGCAAGACCAACCTCACCGACACCGACAATGCCTTGAACATTCTGCGCTACTTCAGCGACAGGCCCACGGCCGTGATTGTCAAACACAACAACCCCTGCGGCGTGGCAAGGGCCGCCTCCCTGGAAGAGGCGTTTGCCAAAGCCTACATGGCCGACCGGATCGCGGCTTTTGGCGGGTGTATCGCCCTTAACCGGCCCGTTGATAAACCCACGGCCGAGGCCATATCCGCCCAGTACGCCGAGGTGGTGGTGGCCCCGGATTTCGAGGAGGGGGTGTTGCCGGTTCTCTTTTCCCGTAAAAATCTGCGGGTCATCCGCATTCGCGCCATGGACACGCTGGAAAGCTTTGTGGGAAAGCGGGTTGTGGATTTCAAAAGCCTGATCGACGGCGGCATCATTGCCCAGTGGTCTTTTGTGCCGACCACCCGGACCAAAGCCGATCTGCTGCCGGCCCGGTGTGAATACAAGGGAAAACTTTACACCATCGACCGCCAGCCCACGGAGCGGGAGTATACCGACATGCTGTTCGGCTGGCTGGTGGAGTCGGGCGTGACCTCCAACTCGGTGATTTACGTCAAGGACGAAGTTACCGTGGGCATCGGCACCGGCGAGCAGGACCGGGTGGGCGTGGCCGAGATCGCCAGGGATAAGGCCTACCGGAAGCTGGCCGACCGTTATTGTTTTGAGGACCACGGCGTTTCCTATGCTGATTTGAACGACCTTGAAAAAAAAGCGGCCATTGACAAACGGGTGGCCAGGGAAAAGGGGGGCCTGATCGGGTCGGCCATGATCAGCGACGCCTTTTTCCCGTTCCGGGACGGCGTGGATGTGGGTTTAAAAGAGGGGGTATCGGCCGTGATTCATCCGGGCGGCTCCCAGAACGATTACCAGTCCATTGAAGCCTGCAACCAGGCCGGGGCCACCATGGTGTTTACCGGCCAGCGAAGCTTCAAACATTAAGCGATAAGGCGGCTTTAAAGATTTAAATTCACCGCAGATACGCAAAGGACGCAAAAAAACATGGACGCTGCGCGTGAAACAGCGATCTTCTTTCCGCAAAGTAAACCACAACCCTTTGCGCTCTTTGCGTCTTTGCGGTGAAAAACAAGGACTAACAGGGGTCGTATGAGAAGAAGCCCCAATTTTTAGAGACCTCCAATAAAAGCCGGGGAAGCATTCATGCACGAAATGGGTATTGCCATGCAGATTGTGGAGATTGCCGGCGGAGCCATTCCCCCGGGGATCGAAAACCCTTCGGCGGCAAAGGTGAACATTCGGGTGGGCAAGCTGACCGCGGTGGTGCCGACAAGCCTGACCTTTTGTTTCAACATCGCCACCCGGGATACCCCCCTGGCCGGCGCCGAGCTTGTCATCGAGGATGTGCCGGTGGCGGCCCGGTGCAAGCAGTGCGGTCATGAATGGATCATCTCAGGCCCTGATTTTTCGTGTGAAAAATGCAGGGCAGGGGAGGTGGATATTTTATCCGGCCGGGAACTGGATATTGTTTCCATCGAATTAAAAGAATGACGTTTTTATCAAAACCGGTATCGGTATCGAAATCGACTTCCGGAAGCATCCACCACAAAGCAACCCATGACCCGCGGCAGACCGCTAAGGCGTGCCGCCGACCGGCCATATTATAAGGAGAACGCTGATGAAGAATTCAATGAGCAACATTCTGGCCATCCTGTTTACGGTGGTGGCGGTGCTGGCCGCCGGGTTTGCCGTTCTGGTGGCGGTGCAGGCCGCCTGGATTCACGGCACGATTGAAAAGCAGGCGGTCATGCCCGGCGATTATATTTTTGACAGCACCTATCCGGTCAGCCTGGAGGAGATTTCCGGCGCCAGGGATTTGGCCGACCGATTCATGACCGAGGAGGGTCAGCTTCGGCCGGGTAATGAAGTAAGCCCTGAGGCCTATATGACCGATGGGTTTACCATCAGCGTGGCCACCCTGGCCTATTTCAACTACCTGGGGGCCCTTTTTGCCGACAGCCCGGACCTGCCGTCCCACCTGGAGAAGGTAAAGGCCCTGCTGTTTGAACAACTGCCTGAAGAGAGGGCCGGCATGCTTTACAGCCTGTATGAAAGTTATTTGACCTGCGAACTGGAGCTGTCTGAAATGCTTGCCGACCGCCCGGAACCGAAAACCGCCGCCGAAGTGGTGGGGCTGCTGGCCGAGGCCCAGCAGTTCCGCAGGGAATACCTGGGTGCGGATGTGGCCGATGCCCTGTTCGGCGCTGATATAAAGACCCGTGAGTACGCGCTTCGCAGAAGCGCGGTCGCCGGGGATACCCACCTGTATGGCCAGGAAAAGGAGGCCCGCATCGACCGGCTCACCGAGGAGATGTGGGGAGACCAGGCCCAGGCGGTAAATGATTACTCCCAGCCCTTTCACCGCTACCGGGAAAAGCTTCAGGTTTACGCCAGGGACATGGCGGAAATGGAGACCGACGCCCAGCGGGAGGAGATGGTAAAAGCGTTTCGCAACCGCTATTTTTCCCCCGAAGTCGTTGCCCAGCTTGAGGCCATTGATGTCCAGATGGTCCAGCAGCAGAAGGCCGACGAGCGGTTTGAGCAGGAGAAAGAGCAGATCCTGGGAAATGACAGCCTGAGCCGGGAAGAAAAAGACGCGGCCCTGCGGGCCCTGGCCAGGGAGGTGTATGGCGAGCAGCTGCTGCCGCCGGATGAGAATCCATGACACTGTTTCCTGTTGGGCCGTTCCAGCGCCGGCTGCTGCGCTGGTATGCGGTCCATCAGCGGGACCTGCCGTGGCGAAGATCGAAAAACCCTTATCATATCTGGGTCTCCGAGGTGATGCTGCAGCAGACCCAGGTTGCCACGGTGGGTGGTTATTACCGGCGGTTTCTGCAGGCCTTTCCCGGTATCGAAACCCTGGCCGCCGCCGATCTTCAGGATGTTTTAAAGCTGTGGGAGGGGCTGGGCTACTATGCCCGGGCCGCCAACCTTCACAGGGCCGCGCGGCAAATCGTTGCCGGCGGTAAAAAGCGCGTTCCCCGCACCCCTGAAGCCTTTGGCCGGCTGCCCGGCGTGGGCGACTATATAAATGCGGCGGTCTTAAGCATCGCCTTCGGCCACCCGCTGCCGGTGGTCGACGGCAATGTCAAGCGGGTCCTGGCAAGGCTTTTTCTTTTGGACGAGCCGGTCAACCGGCCCGCAAACCACAGGGTGTTTCTTGAAAAGGCCGGCCTGCTGCTTGTTTCCAAAGACCCCGGCACCTTTAATCAGGCCATGATGGAACTGGGCGCCCTGGTGTGCAAACCGGGCCGGCCCCTGTGCGATCAATGTCCTGTGGCATCATTCTGTGGGGCCCATCAGGCCGGGCGTGTTCCCGAGTTTCCCAGGCACCTGGCCGCCCGGAAAAACCCGCACCATCATCTGGCTGTGGGGCTGGTAAAAAAAGGAGGCCGGTTTCTTATTGTGCAACGGCCGGCAACCGGTCTTCTGGCCGGGCTGTGGGAGATGCCCGGGGGCCGGGTAGAAAAGGCTGAAAACCCGGCCGATGCCTGTTGCCGGGCCGTTCTGGAGAGCGTCGGCCTCACGGTTCTTCCCGGCCCTTGCCTGGCAAGGGTTTCCCATGCCTACACCCATCTTACAATCACCATGGACCTGTTTGCCTGCGATTTTGTCTCCGGCCGGATAAAAAGAAACGGGTACCAGGCCCACCACTGGATCCGCATGAAAGATATTGGTCAATATCCTTTTCACAGGGCCATGCACAAAGCCTTTGCAGCACTGGCGGACGCCCCAGCTCCTTGATCCTTTTCTGTCGACCGGACTGGAACCCTTAATTTAATCGATCGCCGGTGGTGTGCCCCCGCCGTTTTCATCCAGCGCCTCCCGCACTCTTGCGGCCAGCTCTTTGGCTGAAAAGGGTTTCTGAAGAAAGTGAACGCCGTCGTCCAGCACGCCGTGGTGGGCAATGACATTGGCCGTGTAGCCGGACATGAAAAGAAGCCTGATTCCGGGCCGCAGGGACAGCGCTCTGGTGGCCAGGTCCCGGCCGTTCATTTCAGGCATGATCACGTCGGTCATCAGCAGGTGGATGTCGCCGGTATGCTCCCCGGCAAGGCGCATGGCCTCTTTCGGGGTGGAAGCCGTCAGAACCGTGTATCCCTGGAGCCTGAGCATGGTCGCGGTCATGTCCAAAAGCAGGGATTCGTCTTCCACCAGCAGGATGGTTTCATGGCCCCGGGCAGGCGGTTCGGATATCTGCTTGGCCGGTGCCTGTCCGATCTCTTCATCTGTGTGCCGGGGCAGGTAGACCTTGAAGGTTGTTCCCGTTCCCGGTTCGCTGTAAACGTTTATAAACCCGTTGTTCTGCCTGATAATGCCGTAGACCGTGGCCAGGCCCAGGCCGCTGCCTTTGCCCATCTCCTTGGTGGTGAAAAAGGGCTCGAACAGGTGGAACATGGTTTCGGTATCCATGCCGGCGCCGTTGTCGCTGATGGCCAGCAGGGCATAGGCGCCGGGGATGCAGTCCGGGTGTTCGGCGCAGTAGGCTTCATCAAAATCGGCGGTACCGGTTTCAATGGTGATCTTTCCCGTGCCTTCAATGGCGTCCCTGGCGTTGACGCACAGGTTGGCAAGAATCTGGTCGACCTGGGAGGGGTCCATTTTTATCAGCATGGGGTGTGCGCCCGGATGCCAGGCAAGGTCAATGTCTTCACCGATAAGCCGCCGCAGCATCTCCATCATACTGGCCACGGTGGCATTCAGTTCAAGCACCTTTGGCGCCACGGTCTGTTTACGGGCAAAGGCCAGGAGTTGTCGCGTGAGCCCGGCGGACCGGTCCGCTGCCTTTTGAATCTGTTCCAGATGGCCGCGCATCGGGTCGTCATCGGCCAGGGTACTCAAGGCCAGGGCCGCGTGGCCCAGAATGACATTGAGCATGTTGTTGAAATCGTGGGCCACGCCGCCGGCCAGCCTTCCCACGGATTCTATCTTCTGGGCCTGCAGCAGCTGGGCCTGAAGTTTTTCCTTTTCCTCCGCGGCCCGACGGCCTTCGGTGATGTCAATGCCGATGCCGGTGAGGTAGGGCTGGCCGTCAATGGTTAATCGACTGCCCGTGAAATGCATGGGAATGGTGGTGCCGTCCTTCTTCTGAAGGTCGGCTTCGGCCTCTCCGACACCTTTTTCCATGGTGGTCTGAACCCCCTCAAGTATGGCCTTGATGCTTTTTTCGTCGTTTTCGAACCACTTGAGGATATGCATGCCGTTTATCTCTTCGGAAGTGTAGCCTGACATCGTTTCATGTTTTCTGTTCCACCGGACCAGCCGCTCATTGGCGTCATACAGATACAACATGCCGGGAGCGCTGTTGAAAATGGCCTCGATAAAGGTTTTTTCCCGCAGCAGTTCATCTTCCATCTGTTTGCGCTCGGTGATGTCCTCGTAGATGCCCAGCACGGCAAAAGGCAGGCCGGTTTCATCCACCAGGGGCACTTTTGACACGTCGACCCACAGGCGGGTGCCGTCCGCCTGCTGCATGGGTTCAACCACATGGAGGCGCGGACTGTTGCTTTCCAGCACCTCCCGGTCGGATGCGCGGTAGCTTTCTGCCGTCCCCCCGGGCCACGGCAGGTCGAAATCGGTCTTGCCCACGATCTGGCGGGGGTGGTCAAGACCGGCGGCCTTTGCAAAGGCCTTGTTGCAGCCGAGATAACGGCCTTTTGTGTCTTTCCAGAAGATGGACTGGGGCACGGCGTCAACCACCCGGTTGAGCATGGCCCGGATCTCCCGAAGGGCCGCATCGGCCTGCCTGTGCCCGGTAATGTCCTGAATCAGGCCCAGGCATTGCGAACGGGGACCGGGCCCCTCCCAGTGGAGAATCGGCGTGTTTCTTACCCAGCGGGTCCGGCCGTCCTGATGGAGAAACCGGTGTTCGATGGAGGCCGCATCCCTGCCGGCGGCGGCAAGACTGATCATTCCGGTGACGCGGTCGCGGTCCTCGACAGGTATACGGCTCAGCCAGAGTTCAGGGTCTTTTTCAAAGGCATCGGCGCCAAAGCCCGTTACCGCCTCACAGCCGGGGCCCTGTTTTGTCGCCACGGCCACACCGTTTTCAATGGTTACCGTATAGACGTAATCTTTTATCGTCCCGGTGGCCTGCCTGTCATCGTTCATTGGCGTACCTCATGGCGGTGCCTGACCGCTTTTCAGTTCTTGCCGGTATCTGAAACACTGTCGATTCGCAGCAGTATGCTTTCTCCCACCTTTTCAGTGGATATGTAAAACTTGAGTATTTTTATGCCGGCTTCTGTTTTTATGCTCTGAAAGGCCGGCACATTTTTATACCCCTTACCCGTGGCAAGGGTATCCATCACGGTGTTTCTGATCGAGCAGGTTTTACAGTGCAGCGTGTTGCCGCAGCCGCCCTCCTCATCGGCATAGGAGCATTCAAAGGCATCGCCCCCCAGGGCGTTTTCAATTTCTTCCATGTTTTTGCCCAGCATCTCCAGTCCGCTGTGGTTGGCCCCGGTAACAACACCATCAGGGTTGAACACAAAAACAGGCTCCTGTACGTAATCCAGCACCTCTTTTGCCGTGCGCGGTTCAAAGCCGGAGAGTTTAATGGCACACTGGGAACAGATCCCGTGACTGATGTCTCCGTCCGACGCGTATGCTTCATCAGAACCGAGTGCTTTTCCGCACCAGGCGCAGACCTGTTTCATGGTGATCCTTTCTGCCGACAAACACGAAGTTGACCGGACCCGCTGCTTTTACTTGATACCGGCCAGCACCGTTTTTGCCTCGGGCCAGTCGTACAGGACCGCGTCCCATACATAGGTGGGGTGTTCCGTGGTCAGGCACCGGTTCAGTTCGGTGCGGGCCGCCGCTGTTTCATTCTTTGCAAGGAGAATACGTCCCAGGGTCAGGCCGGCAAGGGTGAGGTTCGGATCCTTTGCAACAGCCCACCGGGCCAGATTCAGGGCTTGTTCCATGTCCTTTATGGGCCAGGGCGATTCGGAATAGATCTTGGCCAGAATCACGCCGGACAGAACTGCCAGCCGGTGGTTCGGGTCGGTGTCAATGGCCCGGTGAAGACAAACCTTGGCCTGTTTGACCTGGCCGGCGGCTGAAAAGAGCCCTGACATGTCGGCCAGCCGGGCATGGGCGGTGCCGGCCCAGTACATGCCGCCCACTGACGTTGGATTGACGGCCAGGGCCTGTTCGGCAAGCAGGACGGTGCGCTCCACCATGGCCTTTCGCTCTTTTTTATCCGTCACCGCTTCTGATTTTTTAAAGATCACCTCCGCCAGTCGCCACATGGCCTCGTCATTGTCCGGCGCCAGGGCCAGGGCCTCTTTGTGGACCGCGATGGCTTTGTCCAGGTTGGCAAGGTCTACATGCATCTGCCCTTCAAATGCCCACCCCTGTTCCAGAAGGGCTTTGACGCGGTCGGCTTTCTCGTCGGCACGGACATGGGCCGGCGGCGCCAGCCCAACCAGAATGAAAATAGAGAAAAAAACTATCGGTAAATAGATCCCGCTTTTGCTTTTCATAAATAGAACCCGTCTTTTGCCGGGTGTTTCCCACTGAAGTTGGTACAGGGGTCGGCACGATGGTGCTTTCGATGCCGATACCGATTTCGATAGCGTCTTGGATTATAAAAGAACGGCCCTTCGCATGTTTATGGTTTTTCGCCCGGCTTTTCCCATTCGCCGTCCCGATAGTTCTCCCGAATCGCCTTGAGCGTATCCTTGATGGTCTCATACTCCTCTTTTTTGCCCAGAAGCCAGGCCATGTGCTTCATCCGGCCCTCTTTTGTAAACTCCGGATCAAAATAGTGAAAGTCCAGGTCCCGGCCATTCTGGCGGGCCCGTGATTTGCAGACCGCGCACTCCAGGCCGCCGTCGGCATGGGGCCGGAACAGGTCGGAAAAACAGCGGGGACACCGGCCCGGGCCGGCCTGTTTTTCATCCTTCTTTGGCGGCCGGACCAGGACAGCGGCAATGGCGCCGACTTTTTTGTCAAAATCGCCGGCCATGGCCACCTCTCCCGGATGGGTGCCCACAAAGCTTTCCACGCCGACCACGTTGAGCCCCAGGGAGGCGGTCTGAACACACAGGGCGGTCTGTGCGATGCCGTTGTATTTTTCCAGTCCCAGGGTCAGGACCACGGCGGTGGGGATGTGTTGAAACACCTGAAAATAGTGGGCCGCCTGTAACACCCGGTCCGATATCATCTTCACGATTCCCACCGGTCCCAGGGCGTAGTTGGGAGCGGCCATGACCACGGCATCGGCCTGTTTAATCTGTTCCAGCAGCCAGGTCAGGTCGTCTTCGATCATGCAGGCCTTGCCCGGTATCAGGCAGGCATAGCACCCCCGGCACGGGGCAACAGAGAGCTTCGGCAGCCGGACCAGGGAGAGCTGCCAGGCGTCGCCCATTTGCCGGGCAACGGCCTTGGCAACGATTTCCGAGTTGCCTGTCTTGCGATAAGACCCGATCAGTCCCAGTAATCTTTTTTTCAATCGCTTCTCCATTTATTAATGACATTTTCAAAGAGGTGAAAAGGGAACATCACATGCCCACGCCGTCAATATGGGTAAAACAGTGCGTGCAGCAGCCATCCTTTATCCGGTATTCCTGAAGTTGAAAATGCCCGGCCCGCTTGACCAGGGTTTCTCCGCAATTGGGGCAGTAGGTGTTGCTGCCGGCGTGGCCGGCAACATTGCCGATATAGACATACTTCAGCCCCGATTTTTTACCGGTCTCATAAGCCTCGGCCAGCCTGCCCACCGGCGTGGGTGATACGTCGGGCATGTTGTAGGCCGGGTGAAACCGGCTGATGTGCCAGGGGGTGCGGGGGCCCAGGGTATAGACGATAAAGTCGGCCATTGCCTTGAGTTCCGCCGGGCTGTCGTTTAATCCGGGAATCAGCAGGGTGGTGACCTCCAGGAATACGCCCCGGGCCTTGAGGTAGGTGAGGCTCTGCTTGACCGGTTCCAGCCGGGCGCCGCACAACTTCTTATAAAATTCATCGCTGAAGGATTTCAGGTCGATGTTGGCCGCGTCCAGCCATGGCGCGATCTTGTCGATGGCGTCGGTGGTCATGTACCCGTTGGAGACAAACACGGTTTTCAGGCCGTTGGCCTGGGCCAGACGGGCCGTGTCATAGGCGAACTCAAAAAAGACCGTGGGCTCGGTATAGGTGAAGGAAATGCTCTTGCACTGGTGACGCAGGGCGTCGGCCACCACCTCTTCGGGTGAAAAAGGGGTGCCCTCGATTCGTCCCTGCTCCCTGGGCATCTGGGATATCTCCATGTTCTGGCAGAAGGCGCAGCGGAAGTTGCATCCCACCGTGGCGATGGAGTAGGTGAGGGTGCCGGGCAGAAAATGATAGAGGGGCTTTTTTTCAATGGGATCGGGGTTGATGGCGATCAGTTTGCCGTAAACCAGGGTCTCCAGGGTTCCGTTGATGTTCTGCCGGACCTTGCATTTTCCGTAGCCGTCGGTCCGGATATGGCAGCGGTGGTTGCACAGGCCGCAGATGACGCTGCCGTCTTCCTGCTTTTCATAAAGAAGGGCTTCCACGGTGGCACCTCATGTGCTTGGCGTTGTTGTTCGCATTCAGGGTTCCGGCCGGCAGGGAACCGGCAACTGCTTCTCCTCGCTTGGGCGGGGCGTATTTCAGTTCCAGGGGCCGGGTACGGAACCTCGGTACAAGCTGGGCCGAGACGCCGACAAACGCACCGAAAGGGGTTCGCCGGGCCAGTTCCGACGCGTCCAGTATCTGGGCCAGCCGGCCGGCGGACAGGGGCAGGTGGCAGACACTTTTCCACTCAATGGGCACATTCCCCAGAAGGCCCCGCAGCATGGCGGTCAGCTCCCATACACTGAAGAAGCGGGCCCTGTTGTAAATGGTGTCGGTAAAGATCCCTTTGAGGCGGCGCTGAAGGCTGATCAGGGCGTACCGGTTGAGTACCCCCACAAAGAGCCGGTCCTTGGCCACCCGGCAGGCCTCTTCCAGGGCCTGAAGCGGGTCGTTGACAAACTCCAGGGTGGTAAAGAGAACGGCATGGTTAAAGGCGTTGTCGTCAAAGGGAAGGTCTTCGGCAACGCCCCGGTGCAGGCAGGCCCGCCTGCCCAGATGCTTTTTCGCCACGTCCAGCATGTAGGGCGATGGATCAATGCCCGTGACCCGAAGCCCCTTGTCGATAAGGACCCTCATGATCAGGCCGGTGCCGCAGCCGATATCCAGGACCGACTCTCCCCTGGCCGGTCTGAGCATGTCAAGCATCAGGCCGGTCTGAAGCCGGATAACGGATGTGTGCCGTTCATTTTCGGCCCATTTTTCATAGGCCTCGGCGTCCCTGAAGTCGAAGACATATCCCATGGGTGTAGAATAAAGAAGTAAAAGGGATTTTTCAAGGGATTATCCAATCCCTGCATCGAAATCGGTATCGGTATCGAAATCGAGGACGGACCACGATCAGAGTAGAGAACTATCGCATCATAAGGAAAGGTCATGTTCCGCCAGCGGAACATGTTGATATGCAATTTTGCTCTTGGTATAAATATTATTCTTGGAAACAGCATATTTTTTTCGTTCATCATGGATGAAGATTTAAGGGAGGTGCCCTCTAATGGTGTTTGCCCAAGAAAAACGATGGTTCCTTATTTTACTGACGACGGTGTTAGTGATTGTTTCGGGCTGTGCGCACCTGGAAACGGAAAAATTTTTCAACCAAGGGCGGTACGGGGATGCCCTTGATCTTTTAAAAGAAAAGGTTCCGGATCCGTCCCAGGCCCGGGCCAATCAGCTTGTATGGATTTGTCAGGCCAATTACAAGATGAAGCGGTATGCGGATCTTTTTTCGTCCCTTGATCTGCTGGAGAAAAGAATCCAGGCCGGAGACAGGTATATGGAGGGGGATGTCAACTCTATTCTGGGCACAATGACCAGCTTTCCCCATGATCTGTCCGTGACCCCCCATCTGATAAGGGCCGAGGCGCTCATTGAGACAGGCCGCTATACCGAAGCCACGGCCCAAGCCAGAAAGGCTTATGAAACAGCCCTTTCAATGAAATGGTCTATGGCTGATCTTCAGGTTAACTGGCACAGAAAATGCCGTATTCGGGCGCTGGGGCTTTTGTCTGCTGCCTGCGCTTTTGACGGGAACATGGCTGAGTCGCTCCGTTACACAGAAACCCTTGAGAAGGAGTGGCCGGGGTTTATGGGAGGGTACTTGGTTCGGAAGGAAAAAGATTTTGCTCTGGGCCGGGCCTACATGGCTCAAAAACGCTATGAGAAGGTTCTTGAATTCCATGCCGATTTTCTCATGGGATTTGCCCATGTGTTTTCGTTCGGTATTGTAAAGGCGATGGAGGACAAAGTGTTTGCTTTCGTCGAACTGCCGCGGGATTTTGTCAAGAACAAGGCCCTGTTCGAGACCGGACGCATCAAGGATGCCGCTAAAGGCTATGACAGGCTTCTTGCCCGACCCGAAGCCAGAGATAACGGGGAGCTCTACTGGGTCATCCTTTTTGATCGGGGCAGGATTTACGAGGAAGCCGGGGACAGAAAAAAGGCCATTGAGTTGTACAAGAAGGCAGCGGATGTGATCGAGAGCCAGCGGTCCACCATCAACAGTGAGGCCAGCAAAATCGGTTTTGTCGGCGACAAGCAGGATGTTTATTATAGACTTGTGAATAATCTGTATCTGGAAAAGGATTTTCGTTCGGCCTTTACCTATGCGGAGAGGGCCAAGGCAAGAACGCTTGTAGATCTTCTGGCGTCGGCTGCGGTTTCTTCTCTGGCCGATCCCTTGGCGGGGGAAATGTTGGTGGCCGAACTGAACGATTTGGAAAGACAAGGGGCGGTCTTTGAATCTTCGGACGACAATGCCGGAGCGTCCAGGACAAGGAGCGTTCAGATAAAGGAGACAATAAAAGCCCGAAATCCAGAGCTGGCCTCGCTTATCTCAGTAGATCCACCTTCTCCGGCCCGTGTCCAGGCCAGGCTGAATGCGGATGAAACCCTGATCGAATATTTTCTTCAGGGTGGGGATCTGTTCATATTTGTGATGACGGCCCATAATCTTATAGCTGTGAAAGCGGATGGAAGAGACCTGGATGACCTCGTGCGCAGATACAGGCGGGAAGCACAAAATCCTGACGGTTCCGGCCATCTGGCTGTGGCAAGGGCGCTTTACGATCGATTAATCGTGCCGGTCTCGTCTTTCCTTGGCACACGGAAGCTGCTGGTGGTCCCTCACGGTGTCTTGCACTATCTGCCTTTTGGTGCCCTGCGTGGCTCGCAAGGTTATGTCATCGAGTATTACAACCTTGCCCTGCTTCCCAGTGCGGCGACATTGGCCTATCTGGCGCCAAGGGAAGGGGATGCGGCCGGCGGCATGCTGGTAGTGTCCAACCCTGATTTGAGGAGCCCGGCTTATGACCTTAAGTTTGCCGACAGGGAAGCCGAAAAGATTGCCGCGCTTTTTCCTGGAGCACGGCGAATCAGTCGTCGTGAGGCCACGAAAGACGCATTCATGGGGCTTGCGGGTGGATTCGATTATATCCATGTCGCGGCGCACGGCATTTTTAACGCCGATGCTCCGGTGAATTCCGGCATTTTGATGGCCGGGCATGGTCCGGGAGGGGATATGCTGAGAATGACCGATCTTTACGCCATGCGGTTAAAGGCCGACCTTGTCACCTTGAGCGCGTGCGAGACTGCTTTAGGCAGGGTAAGCCCTGGAGACGATGTGATTGGCCTTACACGCGGGTTCATGTATGCCGGTGCCAGATCCATCGTTGCCAGCCTGTGGCCGGTGGATGACGAGGCGACCTCTGTTTTCATGGGGGCCTTCTATACGGCCTTAAGGTCGACGGACAAGGCCGAGGCACTGCAGGCCGCTCAGCTTGCATTGATGCAACAATACCCGCACCCATACTTCTGGGCACCATTTCAATTGACGGGGTTGAGAAATTGACCGGCCGGCGAACGGACCCGAATATTTTATGCGACATTCAGGCTAACAGACCGGCAGACGAATGGTTCTTGTAAAAGGAACTGTTATGAAAACAGCGGTGACGCAACTTATGGGATGCGAATATCCGGTATTGCTTTCCGGCATGACCGGGGTCAGCACGCCGGACCTGGCCGGTGCGGTGAGCAATGCCGGAGGACTGGGGCTGCTGGCCACGGCCGATCTTACCCTGGAGCAGACCCGGCAGGCGGTCCGGCAAACGCGCAGGATAACGGACCGGCCTTTTGGCGCCAACGTGCCGCTTCTGATTCCAGGCGCCACTGAGAAGCTGGCCATTTTGGTGGAAGAGAAGGTGCCGGTGGTCAACTACACGCTTGGCAGTGGAGAACGCGTGGCCGAGGCGGTTCACCGGTACGGCGGAAAAGTGGTGGCCACGGTAACCACGGAAAAACATGCCCTGTCGGCCCAAAAACACGGGGCCGACGCTCTGATCGTGACCGGCCACGAAGCCGCGGCCCATGGCGGAGCCGTGGCTTCCATGGTGCTGATCCCCGGTATTGTGGACCGGGTGAATATTCCGGTGATCGCCGCCGGCGGCATTGCCGACGGCAGGGGGCTGGCCGCGGCCCTTGTGCTGGGGGCCGAGGGCGTGGCCATGGGCACCCGTTTCATGAATACGCGGGAAAGTCCGGTTCACGACACCATGAAGCAGCTCTGCAACCAGAAAGCGGTGGAAGACACGGTTTATTCAGACCGGATCGACGGTCTGCCCTGCCGGGCACTGGACTCTTCGGGCGCCAGAGAAATGATGACCGACCGGCTTTATCTGTTAAAGGCCCTTGCCAACTCCCGTTTCGCGGCCCGGGCATACGGGTTTCCATGGATTGCGGCCATGGCCGGCATCCTGCTGTCCGGTTACCGGCGATCGAAACAGCTGGCCCGCATGGCCAACGCCTTTCGCGCCGTCAAGCTGGCCATTGATGACGGGGATCAGAAGCGAGGGGTCTTTCTCATGGGCCAGGTAACCGGCCTTATTGACGAGACCCTGTCCGTGGCGCAGGTGATGGAGAAAATCCTTACCGAAGCGGCATCGGCCCAGGCAAGGCTGGCGGCCGGAATGGGGCGGGAACAGGGTTACTGCCGAATACCGGCGATCTCCGCAAACGGGGGAACCGGAATACCCACGGCATAGGCTACGGCCCGCAGCAGTTCGGCCTCGGTGATCGATACAGTGCCGTCAAAAAGGACGCACTGGCAGCAGGCGCCGAAAATCGCCTTTTTTACGCCGAAGGAGGCCCGGGCAAACCGTTCCAGGGCCTGGTGCAGCCCCTTGAAGGAGGCGTCTGTGCGCAGGGTCATCTTCTCCCCTCGCAAGGGCAGGGCCGCCACGGCGGCCTGAAACGCGCTTTGGACCGATGACCGCTCCCTGTGCCCTGCGTGGGCCAGGGCAGAAAGCAGGACCGCGGCATCATCCGCCAGGGGAGAGATGTTCCGGTAGGGCACTTTCGGTCCGGGAGGAACCAGCACAGCCTGGAGCCGGTAGTGGATCACCTCTTTTAAAACAAATTCAAAAAGGCTCATTCTGCCGTCTGCTTCCACCAGTATGCGAATATGGTCCTGTAAAACGGCGTGCTGTTCCGAAGACATTTGGCGCAGTGTGGAAATCGCAATATCCAGGACCGGCAACCGCAGTTCCGGGGCAAGTTCTTTTATGCGGGGCGTCACAATCGCCAGCTGGCGCAAAAGTGGATCGGGCGCTGTTTTACCAAGGGCCCGAATCTGGTTTTCCCGCTGTTCAGGGGCTTTGTCCAGCAGCAGGGCGCAGACAACGGCCCATGCCCCAAGAATGTCTTTGGCCTCTTCTTTTACCGGTTCGGGGATGGCGGCCAGTACCGCGGCGCTGTAAGCCACGTTGTCCGGCGTGATATTGCCCACGCTGTTTTTCACCGTGTCCGCCTGAACGGGCAGGCTCTGACCCGCCTGCATCGGCGCCAGGGGCTGCACGTCGCCCATGGATGCCGCCGGAATGGTTTCAGTGATGAAGACCCCTGTAAAACCCGGTTCTATTTTCCGAATGCGATCGACCAGAGGCGGGTGGGTGGCAAACAGGGACCAGATGGCCCTGCCAAAAAACATGTGACACGCTTCGCCGGCTCCAGGGGACTCGATTTCTGAACCATCGGGAAACCCGCCGATTTTTTTTAAGGCATCGGCAATGCCGGTGCTGCGGGTAAACTGGACCGCCGAGGCATCGGCCAGATACTCCCGCTGCCGGGAGACAGCGCTTTGAATCAGCCGGCCGATCAGTACGCCCAGGTATCCGATGACCAGCAGCAGGAACGCGAGAATCAGGACCTGGCCCCCGCCTTTGCCGCTTCTGCCGGAACGGGAGGAACGAAAGTTGGTGCTGCGCAGAATGGTCTCGCCGATGGCGGAGATCACCATGATGCCGCCGAGGTAGCCCATGAGCCGGATATTCAGCCGCATGTCGCCGTTTAAGATATGGCTGAACTCATGGGCGATCACCCCCTGCAGCTCCTCCCGGGTGAGCTGCTGGCAGGCTCCCCGTGTAATTCCGATAACCGCGTCACTGGGGGTAAATCCGGCGGCAAAGGCATTGATACCGGGCTCGGCTTCCAGTAAATAGACCGGCGGCACCGGTGTTCCCGATGCAATGGCCATCTCCTCCACCACGTTGAGCAGCCGCCGCTGGTCCGGGTCTCTGGTAGAGGGGCTGACCAGGGTACCACCCAGGCGTTCCGCCACATACCCGCCCCCTTTTGAAAGGGCTGAAATCTTTATGGCGCTGCCGATGGCGATGACGGCCAGGGTGATGACTGTAATCGTGAAAAAGAGCTGGGGATGGAAGAAGGCGGTGTTCGGGTCGGAGCTGTTATAAATGACAACCCCCATCACGGCGGCATAGACCGCAAAGATCACCAGGCACACGGCAAGGATGAAAAGCCCTACAAGCATGCCGGTTTTTTTTCTGGCCCTGTCCTGCTGATCAAAAAAATCCATGAAAGTCCCTCAAAAGGCGGCCTGTCTCAGGTGAAAGGCGATACGGATTAAAAAGAGACTCTGGGCGCTTTTCTCTCTTCCGGCGCCTCGGTGGATTCCAGGAGCTCGGCCGGAGCGAAATTAAACATGTCGGCCACAATGTTGTTGGGAAATTTTTCACGCCCGATGTTGTAGCTGGTCACTGCGTCGTTAAATGCCTGCCGGGCAAAGGCGATCCGGTTTTCCGTGGAGGTGAGCTCCTCCTGAAGGGCCAGCATGTTCTGGTTGGCCTTCAGGTCGGGATAACTTTCCGCAAGGGCAAAGATGCGGCCCAGGGCACCGGACAGTGCCCCTTCGGCGCTGGCCAGCCCCTGCATGGCGGCAGGCTCTCCAGGGGACCTGGCGGCCCTGTCGCTGGCGCTCATGGCGCTGCTTCTGGCCCGAATCACCGCTTCCAGGGCCTCCCGCTCATGTTTCATGTACCCCTTGGCGGTCTCCACCAGGTTGGGAATCAGATCATAGCGCCGCTTCAACTGGACGTCGATCTGGGCAAAGGCGTTTTTGAATCGGTTTCGAAGCGTGACCAGGTTGTTGTAGAGTCCTACGACAACAATGATCAGCACCAGAATAAGACCCAGAAAAATGAGAATCGGGACCATGGTTCCTCCATGCATGACGGGTTATGGGGGGATATCCCCCTGCATCAGTCCTTGAAAACCAGTTTTCCACCGATATGGCCGGCCACGCCGGCCGCGCCCAGCAGGACAATGTTGAGCAGTACAAAAGACCACTTGCCCGAAGACGCGGTCACCTGGGGATCGATCATCAGCCATGCCGCGCTGATTGCGGCCAGCACCGACACCACACCGGCGCAGGCGATTTTGGTCATAAACAGGGGAGTGATCGCGCCTTTGTATTTTTTTTGCCATTCGGTCCATCCGGTAAACAGCACCGCAGGCAGGGAAAGGACCACCACCACGAGGTTCAGGTAGGCGGCTTTTGCAACCACTTCCACATTGAGCAGGGCGGATATGAGAATAAACAGTACCGACACAGGGATCACGCCGTTGGGAATGTGGGTGGTGATGGGATGGGCGTGGTGCCTGACCACCAGACCGAGCAGGGTGTCAAAGGCGGTTTGCCGGGCCGGGGTTTCCGGCTCCGTTGCGGTCGCAGCCGGTGTCTCCGGCTGCGCTGCATCTGCTGTCGGGGCAGCGTCGGTTTCGGTTATTTCGGTAAACCGGCTTTTGTCCGCTCCGCACACCGGGCACTTGTCCGGCGGGCTGTCACCTGTATGAATGTAACCGCACACCTCACACTTCCACTTCCGCATTTTGATCTCCCTGTGTTCCGTTTCCCCTGAAAGTCAGGCTGATTCATCATCTATTGCAGGTCCGCAGTGTTTGCAGACACAGTTCCGCTTGAATTTTTTTGTCATGATCTTCTCCTTGGCGTCGTTTTTTCAGGTATCCAGTGTTTTTGTCCCAGTGAGGGGCAATCTTACCAGTAATTTTATTCAGAGGCAATATTCGGCCCGCAGGGGGCGCTTTAACAAAAAACACCATGCGCGTAAAGAATCCGCAGGCCGATAAAAAGCAGTACGCCCGCGCCCACACGGTCGGCGTACCGGCGCAGCCAGGAAATGTCACCGGCCCGGCTTCCCATCATCAGGCCGCCAACGGTAAAAAGGGCGGCGGTGATGCCGATAACAAGCGCGGGCATCCATACCGATACATTCAATACTGAAAGGCTCAGCCCCACGGCCAGGGCGTCGATGCTGGTGGCAATCGACAGCAGCACCAGGCGAAGCCCCCGGGTGGGGTCGGCCTTTGTGTGATTTTCACCGGCATCAAAGGATTCCCGGATCATGTTGAAGCTGACAAAGGCCAGCAGAAAAAAAGCGATCCAGTGATCATACCGTTCAATCAGGCCCCGCACCGAAAGGCCGGCATACCAGCCGACAATGGGCATCAGCGCCTGGAACAGGCCGAAGTGCCAGGCCAGGCGAAAGTAGTGGCGCAGGCCGATGCTGCGCAGAAAAACCCCTGCCGCAATGGAGACGGCAAAGGCATCCATGGCCAGGGCAACGGCAATGCCGACAATGGTGATCGCGTTCATAGGTCTCTGGCTGTCTGTTCCATGGCGGCGGTCAGCAGCAGAGGCGCCGCCGAAGGGTGTTTTTCAAGCAGGGGGATAATCGCGGTTACCGTGGCCCCTGCCGCGGCGGAAAAGTCGTTCCGGCCGGTATAGGCGGCAAGGCGGTAAAAATTTCGTGCCGCCACTGACCCGGCACTCGGTACCACATTGTCGGTATCTTCCTTCATGCGAAGGGGCAGAAAGGGATCATGACCTTTGCCGGTCATGAAGATACCGCCGTTTTCCGCATCGTAAAAAGAGGCCAGCATCATTTCGGAAAGGGCGATGGCCCATTCCAGCCAGCAAGACACGGGGTCCGCCTCGTACAGATCGATCAGCCCCTGGATCAGAAACGCGTAATCTTCAGCCATGCCGGCGATCCGGGCCTCGCCGCCGCGCCAGATGCGCGCCAGGTATCGGGTTTGCGGATCATACAGACGGGCCTGAATAAACCGGGCCGCTTTGACCGCGGCATCCCGGTATTGCACCTCCCGGGTCACCCGGTACAGTTTTGCCAGGCCGGAGATCATCAGCCCGTTCCACGCGGTGATGATCTTATCGTCGGTGTCAGGCGCGGGGCGATGCTTTCGGTGGGCCAGCAGGGTTTGCCGGGCTGATTGCAGCAGTTCCCGCGTTTTCTGTTCTGAAAGGCTCAAGGCCTCAGCGGTCCGGTCTGCCGGGCCGGTTGCGTACAGCACGTTCTTTCTGGGAAATTCCGCGGCATGGGGACCGGACACGTTGCCTTCGGGCCGCACACCGAAATGGGTCATGAATATTTTTGCCGCGGGGGCATCCAGCAGGGATTCGATCTCCCGTGCCTCCCACACGTAAAAGGCGCCTTCAACCTTCTTTCCGGCACTCGCCGATTCCGGGCTGTCCGCGTCCTGGGCGGAATAAAAGCCGCCTTCCGGATGGGTCATTTCGGTAAATATATAGTCTGCCGTGTGCCGGGCGCGGCAAAGCAGGCCGCTGTTTTCGGTGAGCGCATACGCGTCGGCCAGGCAGGCCAGCAGCTGGGCGTTGTCGTAGAGCATCTTTTCAAAATGGGGCAGGTGCCACCGCTCATCCGTGGCGTAGCGGTGAAAGCCGCCTCCCAGTTGATCGTAAATGCCGCCTTTTGCCATGGCCGAAAGGGTGTGAACCGCCATGTCCAGCGCTTTTTTTTCTTTTTGCGCATCCCGGCCGGGGCCGACGACGGGACCGGCCGCGGCCCAGGTCAGCAGAAAATTGATGATGGAGGGCATGGGAAATTTGGGGGCGGGACCAAAACCGCCGTTCTGGGCGTCATACATCGCGGTAAAGGCATCCAGCGCCTTTTGACAGAGCTCGGTCGCACCGGAATATGTTTCGGCCGGCGGTCTGCGGGTGCCGGTAAGGGTGGATTCAAGAAAAGCGGTGATGCGGTCGGCAGAAGCCAGAAGGGAGGGCCGTTTGTCCGGGTTGTCCCAGGCGTCGGCGATCTGCTGAAGCAGGTCGGGCCAGGTGATCATCAGGGACCGGCCCGGCCGGGGCGGGAAATAGGTGCCCCCGAAAAAAGGGGCAAGGGTCTGGGGATCCAGAAACACATTTAACGGCCACCCCCCGGAGCCGGTGATGGCGGAGACCGCGGTCATGTAGAGCCGGTCAATGTCGGGCCGCTCTTCCCGGTCCACCTTGATACAGACAAAGTGGGCGTTCATGAGAGCGGCGGTGCCGGGATCGGCAAAGGATTCGTGGGCCATCACGTGGCACCAGTGGCAGGTGGCATAGCCGATGGAAAGCAGAATGGGCCGGTCGGTCCGGCGGGCACGGGCAATGGCCGCGCTTGACCAGGGATACCACTCCACGGGGTTGTCGGCGTGTTGCAGCAGGTAGGGGCTTTGTTCGCCGGCCAGGTGGTTGGCCCCGGAAGCGTCGGCGGTCATGTCGCGCTGGTGTCCGAAATCGCCCGGGTGCTCACCTTGTCGGTGAGAAGTTTGGCGTTGTCCATGAGCAGCTGGGCCATTTTCCCCAGCTCCCGGGCAACGGCGGAGTTGCCTTCGGTGGTGGCGCTGAGCTGCTCCATGCTGGTGTTGATCTGCTGAATCCCCATGTTCTGTTCATGGGAGGCGCCGAATATCTCCTGGACCAGTTCCGCTGTTTTTTTCGCGTCCGGAATGATCTCCATGAAAAGTTCGCTTGAGGTGTCGGCAATCTTCATGCTTTCCGATGCCAGGGCATTGATCTCCTGGGAGGCGGCGCGTGTTTTTTCCGCCAGCTGCCGCACTTCGCCGGCCACAACGGCAAATCCTTTGCCGTGTTCGCCGGCCCGGGCCGCTTCAATGGCGGCGTTTAACGCCAGCAGGTTGGTCTGGTAGGCGATGCCGTCGATGATGCCGATTTTTTCGGCGATCTGGCGCAGGGCCTCCATGGTGTTCCTGAAGACCACGCCGCCCTCATCGGTGCGCTGGGCCGTTTTCTGTGCGATCCGGTCGGTCTGCTGGGCGTTGTCCGCGTTCATGGCAACGGTGGTGCCGATCTCTTCCATGGAGGAGGATATCTCCTCCACACTGGCCGCCTGGCTGGCGGTGCCGTCCCGCAGGTCATTGGCGGTCTCCATCAGGTCACTCGCCGACCGCGTCAGTTCCCCGGATACCTGGCGCACCGATTCCAGAATATCGGCCAATGTCTCTTTCTGCCGCCGGTTATTGTCTGATTCCTGCCGCATTTTTTTCAACGCATTGTTGGCAATGGCGATGATGGCATTGGAAACAAGATAGATCAGCACCAGCATAATCAGAAAATAGCTGCCGGTCTTGGTGGCGTAAGGGAGCAGGGCCTCATCAATCAGGGGCCGGCTTCGAAAGAGATAGGCCAGCCAGCCGGCGATAAAAAGCACGGTGCTGATGGTCAGAACCGTGCGCGTGGCAAACAGGGACGCCAGGGCGATGACCAGGTAGGTGAAATGGAGGATGCCGGCAAAATTGTCGATGCCGTTAGGCTCCCGGTGAATATAGACAAGAATGAGAAGGGTCGTGAAGAGGACCAGAAAATGGGCCGCGAAATAATAGTGGCCCGCCCGCATGATGAACAGCACGGCAACAAAAGCGCAGATGGCAACGATGTAGGCGATCAGGGAGGCCACCGGTTCATGACTGAGCCCCATGGGCAGGGTGACGGCCGCCACGAGCACGAACAGAACAATAAATGCCAGGGCCACATACATCAGGGCCGCGGCTTTTTGTTGCTGCAGAAATGATGCGTTGTCGTACCGGCGCAAAAAATAGGATTTGGGGTTCATGGTCGGCCTCCGTGCGCTGAAAGATGAATTCCTAATATAATCGCATATTCATCAGCAACGGTAAATCTCTTTTTACAGGGCGGCAGGTTTGCCGTCGGCTGCCGTCCTGTCGCGACATCACCGGAAACCAAAGAATTCCTGAATGAGGGCAGTGGTGTCGGCCGGTTTTTCCATGGGAATCAGGTGCCCGGCATTTTCAACCAGGCGGTACTGCCCCTTGGGGAAAAGACCGGCCGCCTTCTGCAGGTCGATAAAGAGCCGGTTTTCCGATGTTTCTCCCTCCAGCACCAGCACCGGGCAGTTGATGCCGGACATCAACGGCCACGGGTCATAGGCCATGGATCCCATGAACAGGGATGCCTCCCGCCGGGGGTGGCAGGCAAGGGCGATCCCCTCGTCCTGTGACGGCACGAACCCGTAGTTCAGGTACATCTCCAGCATCTCATCATCCCACCGGGCAAATAGCGGCTTGGAACGAAGATAGGCCTTGGCCTCGTCAAGGTCGGCCCACCCGTTTTTCCGCCGGATTGATTTGCCGGCAAGGGGGTGGTCTTCCACCCGGATCTTCAGGTTGTAGAGCTGGGGGGGCAGAAAGATCGGTTCAATGAGTACCATTTTCCGGGGCGTTACCCCGAATTTTCCGGCAGCCAGGGTGATCACGGCCCCGCCCATGGAGTGGCCCACCATAAAAGGGGCGTCGATGTCCAGGGTTTTGCAGAACAGGGCAATGTCCTCTGCCAGCTGGAGCCAGCTCAGGCCACCGTCTTCCGGCTCGGCGGCCCGGTGGTCACAGAAATAGGGGGCCATCACATTGCAGGTACCGGCAAATTCACGGGCAATGGGGTGCCAGATACCGGGCATAAAGCCCGTGGCGTGAAGAAAAATAAGGGTGGGCCCATCTCCCGGGTAGTGAAGATAGTCGATGGATGTGTCGCCGATGGAAACGTTTTTCTGTTCAGGTGTTGGGGCAGCCATTTTTCCTCCGGTCTGTTTCGAATATTTCACGAGTGGCCCGTGCCGCACAGGAGCCGGCACAGCCGTTCACTTAAAAAAAGTATGGATTCAATGTCCAGATGCTCGGTTGCGGTCTTGTCAAACAGCAGCCGGGCCTCTGCTTCAAACCCGTCTGTTTCCTCCGCGTTCCAGAACATCAGCATCACCGGTACCCTGGGCAGGGGCGTAAAAAGAACAGCCGCGTCCGCGGAACCGGCCTCTGCGGTCATTTCTTTTCCGCCCAGTGCCCTGGCCGCAGCAATCAGCCTGTCCACCCGGCCCTTGAAGGTCTCGGCCAGGGGGGTCTCCACCTGGGCCTTCATGTTTTTGATCTTTGAGACGGTGTTGGGAAACTCGCCAAACCCCTTCCACTGACCCGATGGCAATGCCGAACCGTTCTGGGCCAGGTGGTTGTAAATAAAAACCTGTTCCCACATGTTCAGCTCTTTTCCGTCCTGCTGGATGATGCGGTCCGGCAGAATCAAAATGGTGCCGGCAAAATAGGGCAGGGCCAGGGCGGTCTGGCTGCCGTGCTGCACCAGGGTGCCGCCGATCCGTTCCGGCAGATCCTCAAGCGCCATGGAGGCGGATCGCTCTTTTGCCCACTGAAGGGCGTCTTTGGCAGGGTCCTTTTTAAGCCATTTTCCCGCGGCATACTGGGCGAAAAGCTCCTTTTCACAGGCGGCCACGGTTTCAGGTAAAAGATGGGGGCAGTTGCCGATGGGGTGCTTTTCCGACACCACCATGCCGGCAAAGGCCATGCAGGTGGAAAACCCGCAGTCCCCGCAGTTGGTCTTTGGCAGCACATCTTTATACAGGTCCAACACGGAAAGCGGCATCTGTTTCCTTATTTTCTCTTACTCTTACTCTTGCTCGTACTCGTACTCGTACTCGTGATCTTCATGCGCCTGTTCTCGTGCAATGACCGGTTTTCGGGTACGAGCACGATCACGAGCACGAGCACGATTAAGATGAGGGGTTACCAGACTTCCGGAAACCCGATGTCGGTAAAGGCCTTTTCCATTTTCATTTTGTGGCCTCTTTCCATGGCGGCCAGGTCGAGAAAAAGTCTTTTCTGCTTTTCGTCTCTGCAGGCTTCAGCCAGGGCTTCATACTCTTTCATGGCGGCCTCTTCCTTTTTCATGGCAAGGGCAAAAGCGTCGGCAGGCTTCATATCCGTGGAAAGGGCCGGTGTCTCAACGGTTTCAGCCACCTGGAAATCCCTGTCTTCATGAAAGAAGTCGCCGAACCGGTTGCTGGTGTAAAGAGCGCGAAGCAGGTCCCGGTGGCGCTTTTCTTCTCCGGCCAGCTCGGTAAACAACTCCTTGAGGGCGGGGTTTTCAAGCCGGGCCGAGGCCTCTTCATAAAAGGTCTGGGCCTCCAGTTCGTTGTCCATGGCAAAACGAATAATATCTCTGAAGTTGTCAAATTCCATCGGATGCTCCTTTGCGTTGAAGAATCAAATAAAGACGCGGGATGCCTCACCAAATACCATCAGCCGGCCGCTCTGCACACATACCAGGGTGATGCCCACCGACAGGGCCAGATCCACGGCCAGGGCCGTGGGCCGGGAAAGGCCCACCAGGACCTGAAGGCCGGCCCGTGCCGCCTTCTGCACCATCTCGTAGCTGAGGCGGGAAGAGACAATGCCCAGCTCCGCTTCGGAGAGGCGGCCGTCCAGCATCACCCGGCCAATGGCCTTGTCCAGGGCGTTGTGGCGGCCCACATCCTCGGCCAGGGCCAGCGGCATCTCCCGACCGTCAAGGATCATGGCCGCGTGAGCCCCCCGGGTTTCGCGATTCAGGGATTGTTGCCGGGGAAGGCCATCCACCAGGGCCATCAGGCGGGCCCCGGAAAACCGGTCCGTTACGGCGATCGGGGCCACCACCTGCCGAATGTCGTCCACCACCGCCTTGCCGCAGATGCCGCAACTGGTCTGGCTGACAAACCCTTTTCGCTCCAGCAGTTCGGCCACCTGTTGCCGGCGGGCATCGGTAAGGGTAACCGTTGCCACGTTGGTGCCGGCTTCGGTGCAGAAACCGATGGTGACGATATCGCCGGGTCCCTCCACCAGCCCTTCGGCCAGGCAGAAGCCGGCCACGTGCTCTTTTTCCTCGCCGGGGGTCCGCATCACCACCGCGTAGGGGGCTCCTTCGACCCGTATGGAAAGGGGCTCTTCAACAATCAGCCCCACCTGCTCCCGGACCAGCGCGCCGTCCCTGACTTCCATCATCGACTGTAAGATATGTCTATCCAACCGTCAGCACCCCTTGCATACATAAGTGGCGCACTCCCGTTCGGTGAGCACCTCCATGCAGAAAAGAATTCGCTGCTCCCCCTCCCGCTTTTTATCCGGCAGGGACAGGAGGGGCAGGGCCTCTGTTTTTTCTTTCAGCGTGTCGCGGGAAAAAATCGCATCCAGCCCCTCGCCGATCACCCTGCCGGTGGCCACGTCCATCACATGGGTATCTTCGCCGTTGGAGATCACTGCAAACGGAATCACGTGGGGCGCCAGCAGCCGTGCCGCCGCCAGAAGGGGCCGCTGGCGGGACACGATATCCCCCGGCCCGAACTGAACGATCATGACGGCCCTGCCCTCCAGGGCAATGACAAAATCAAGGGTCACCACGCCGGTGTCGTTGTCCACGGTCACGGACAGGGGCACCCGGGTGGTGATGTCGGTTTTTGCATACCCCTTTTCTTCCACCAGCAGTTTTGCGAGTTTTTGCCGAATCTGCTCATCATGGGTGTCCGCAACCGTCTGCCCGGTAATAAAATCGGTGGTTGTTCCCAGGATGAGGTGGCTTTTACCCATGAACGGGTTCCCCTATTCCCTATCCCCGATCAGGGGGAGTACCTTGTCCAGTGTAAAAACGGCCAGGTACTTGGGGCCCTTTTCCGCCTCGCTTTCCGGGGAGGTCTTTCTGCGTTTCAACTGGTAAAGTCGCTCGGTCTCCTTTTCTTCAGCCACCTTGGTCAGGTAGAGCCGCCGGCCGGCACTTTTTGAGCCCGCCTCGGCAAAAAGGTAGCAGGCATGGGGGTTTTCCTGAAGGTTGGCGTGGGTGAGCCGCTGAAGCATGATAAAGCCGATGGTGCCGTCTTCAAAAAAATGGGGCCGCGAATAGATCGCCGCGTTGGCCCGGCCCGCCTTGTCCGCCGTGGCCAGCACGCCGGTTCCCTTTGTGTTTTCAAAGTAGTCCTTCACATCCATTGCGTCTCCCCTTTATTAATTGGTTGATTGTTTTTTTATATCCCCACTCCGCATACACCGGGTCGGATTCCGGAAAGTCGGGATAATACTTGTCATCCGCCGGACGTGCCAGTCCCTGCATGGAGAAGGTGCTGATGGTATCATATGTTTCGTGAACAAGAAAGTATTCCGAAACCAGGCCCATGCGTTCAAATTCATGAATCTCTTCCCGTATCCGTGTGACCTTGGGGGGAAACTTTATTTGCACGGGCTTTCCCGCCAGGGGGGGTGAAGCCGGCATAAAAGCGGGTTTCCTCTGTTTCAAGGAAGCGAAAGGGCGCCACATTGTCTTTGAATATGCCCGGCATGCCGGTAAGCCGTCCCCTGGGATAGAAGCGTCCATAGGCCGGTACAATGTCATGGCCGTTGCCGCGGTTCCTGTTGAACTGGTTCAGACTGACGGTTTTCACCAGACCGGGATCGTGACCGGGAGCAAGGAGGTCGGACGGTGTATCAACATCGACGATCTCTTCCGGCTGCCTGCCGGTCATGGCCTCGCAAAACCCTTTTGGGAAAAAGTAGCTCCGGAAGTTTACCTTTCTGGCCAGGTAGGTGTCGGTGTGGAAAACATTCCCGTGATTCCACGCCACCTCAAATTCGATGGATGCCAGGGCATCGGGCGCAATCGGCTTCATTGTGTCTCTCCTATAGTTTTCTGTCGGTATCGTAATGAGAATAAGCATGAAACATGCCATGCAAATAATAAAACCACTGAATGCCGCTATGTTTTGAAAATAGAAGAAAAATAGTTGCATCTGAAAAATGCCTTCTTATTTTATCCTTTGAAACGTGACAGGAAAACCGCAATATTTTTGATACGAAAGTGAATCAATGAAAAAGACAGGAATCATAATCATGGCAATAATGATGAGCATGGCAGGCGTTTTTTTCCAGGCTGACGGCGGTCCGGCAGGCGGGAGTGAAAAGGTCAAAACCGCCACCTTTGCCGGCGGCTGTTTCTGGTGTATGGAACCCCCGTTTGAAAAACTGGAAGGCGTAAAGGATGTGGTGTCGGGTTACACCGGCGGGCGAACGGTCAATCCCACCTACAAAGAGGTGACTTCCGGAAACACCGGCCATCTGGAGGCGATCCAGGTGATCTACGATCCGGAAAAAATATCCTACGAAGAACTGCTGGATGTGTTCTGGCGGCAGATCGACCCCACCGACAGCGGGGGCTCTTTTGTGGACAGGGGTGCTCAGTACCGGTCGGCCATTTTCTATCATGACGGGGAACAACAGGCCGCTGCCCGGGCATCAAAGGAGGCGCTGGCCGCCTCGGGCCGTTTTACCTCCCCCATTGCTACCGGGATTCAGCCGTTTACCGCTTTTTACCCGGCGGAAGATTATCACCAGGATTTTTACCGCACCAACCCCTCCCATTATAAGCGCTACCGCGCCGGTTCCGGCCGGGACCGTTATGTTGAGACCACCTGGGAAACACCGCCGCCGAAGGCATCCCGGAAATGGGGGCAGGGCATCTATGTGCAACCTTCCGATGACGAGCTGAAACAACGGCTGACCGGGCTTCAATATGATGTGACGCGGAAAGACAGGACCGAACCCCCTTTCAAAAACGAATACTGGGATAACAAAAAGGCCGGTCTTTACGTGGATGTGGTGTCCGGTGAACCTTTGTTCCTGTCTGCGGACAAGTTTGACTCCGGCACCGGGTGGCCCAGCTTTACCCAACCCGTGGCTGAAGATGCCGTGGTCCACAAGAAGGATCGCAGTCTGCTGATGACCCGTACCGAGGTGAGAAGCCGCCATGCCGATTCTCATCTGGGCCATGTGTTTGACGACGGCCCCCCGCCTGCGGGAAAGCGCTACTGCATCAACTCCGCGGCCCTTCGGTTTATACCGGTTGATGAGCTGGCGGCCCAGGGGTATGGTGAATATGTAAAGCGATTGGACTAAACGACAGGTCGTGTCATTCCGGGCAACTGGTCCGGCTGAGCCGTTCGATCAGTGCCGGCCTGACCCGTGTTCCCAGGTCCAGGGCCGTCCGGCAGTGGGGTTGGGCACAGTCAAGCAGCCTCAGGTTGAAACAGGCAATGGCGGCCAGGTGATGGGCCTCGCCATTGTCCGGCGCCGGGGCCACGGCCTGTCGCAGAACGGGAAGGGCCCGGCCTGAGTTCCCCACATTCAGAAGGGCATTGCCCAGGTTGACGGCGTGGTATCCGGCAGGTGGATCTTGGCCGGAATGCCGGCCAGATGCTTCAACGCCCGGGTGATCACGCTGGATACCCCGTGCATGCGGGGGGAGTTGCTGCCCGCGATAATGGCGCCGTCTTTCAGTTGAATGGCGGCGCCGAAACAGGCCCCATTGCTGCCCAGCCCGGGGTTCTGTTCCGCGGCTTCAGCCGCTTTCCGGGCCGGGCCCACCACCGGCCGGTCCTCCACTTTCAGGCCAGCCCCGCTCTTTGTTTTTGCGGCTGTGCTTTCGGGTCTTTTTCCATTCTATATCTTTTTTTCTGCCTTTGGGCCGTCCCGGTTTCTGGGTGCCGTAGTTTTCATCCGGTGCCGGGAAAAAGGAGCCGGCCCGGGTCTGCGTGCCGGCAAGCGGCGCTTCGGCCGGTTCAGGTCTGGGTTTGGCGGGGCGGGGCGGGGCCACCGGCGGGCCGGAAAAACACCCGGCGGGAATAAAGTCCGCCAGAAACAGGTCGCCCTCGGTCTGCCGGAATGCCACGCCGTTTTCCAGGGCGGCCCGGGTCTCCACCACCAGCACCACCGGGTCCGGGTCCCGGCGTTTGCCGATGCGCCGGGCCATTTCCCGGTCCGGCGACAGCACCACTGCCTCGGCAAAGGAGGGCGAGATACCGGTCTGGGCCACACGGCCGTGAGCCCGCTGCCGAACGCAGGTGTAAAGGAGTCTGGGAAGGACTGAAACCGGTTCTGCCGTTACGGCCGGCGCCTGATTTTTTGCGCGAATCCTGTCGTCTTCCAGTTCAAAGGGCACGTCGTCAAGGGTCAGCGCAAGCATATTGAGCATGGACGCCCGCACATGGCGCCACCCCTCCTCCTCGTGCAGGGCCTTGATCAGCTCCTTGATCTTGACATATCCCGCTTCGTCCGGCACCAGGCCGAACTCGGCCGGGGCCTGGCCCAGCATGTAGGCGATGATCCGTGCCAGCTTTTTGTTTTCCTTCTGGTTTGCCATTTATTTTCCCCGGCCCTCCTTGACCGGCCTTCCGATTTTCTGGTATTTGTAGGCCGTATGTCCAACCCATGTCAAGAAGGAAGAGAACCATGAACCAGACCCGGTCAAAAGCACTTTTCAAAGAGGCGGCAGCCCTTATCCCCGGCGGCGTGAACAGCCCGGTGCGGGCGGGAAAGGCCGTCGGAACCACGCCTCTTTTTATCGACCGCGCCCAGGGCGCGGAAATTGTGGACGCGGACGGCAACGTCTATATCGACTATATCGGATCATGGGGCCCCATGATTCTGGGTCACCGTCATCCAGCGGTAATGGAGGCCATTGAGACGGTCTTAAAAAGAGGCTTGAGTTTCGGTGCCTCCACCGACCTGGAGGCCCGGCTGGCCCGGATGGTGGCAGACGCCGTGCCCTCCATTGAAATGGTGCGCATGGTCAACTCCGGCACCGAGGCCACCATGAGCGCCATTCGCCTGGCCCGTGGCATCACCGGCCGGGACGGGCTGGTCAAGTTTGACGGCTGTTATCACGGCCATGCCGACATGCTGCTGGTGGATGCCGGTTCTGGCGTGGCCACCCAGGCCATTCCCGGCAGCCCGGGGGTGCCGGCCGACGTGGTGCGCCACACCATCTCCCTGCCGTATAATGATTCGGCGGCCCTGAAGGCGTGCCTGGAGCGCCAGGGCGGGCAGATCGCCTGCGTGATCGTGGAGCCGGTGGCCGGTAACATGGGCATGGTGGAACCTGATCCTGAATTTCTTTCCACCCTGCGAAAGGAGACGGAAAAACAGGGATGCCTGCTGATCTTTGACGAGGTGATGAGCGGGTTCCGGGCGGCCTATGGCGGGGCCCAGGCCCGTTACAACATCACGCCGGACATCACCTGCCTGGGCAAGGTCATCGGCGGGGGCATGCCGGTGGGGGCCTACGGCGGCAGCCGGGAGATCATGCAGCACATCGCGCCCGAAGGCAATATCTACCAGGCCGGCACCCTGTCCGGCAATCCCGTGGCCATGGCCGCGGGTATTGCCACGCTGTCGGAGCTGAAGAAGCCCGGGGTCTATGACGCGCTGGAGAGCAGGACCCGGCGCCTGGCCGACGGGCTGGCCCGGGTGGCGGCCGATGCCGATGTACCGGTGCAGGCCCGGGCTGTGGGCGCCATGCTGGGGCTTTTTTTCACCGACCGGCCGGTGACCGATTTTGCCTCGGCAAAGACCAGCGACCTTTCCCGGTTTGCCGCCTATTACCGGGCCATGCTGGAAAAGGGCATCTTCCTCGCTCCTTCCCAGTTCGAGGCGATTTTTGTTTCCACGGCCCACACCGACGATCATATCGACAGGACCGTGAATGCGGCAAAGGCGGTGTTCGCGGATTTGTGATCGGTGCGGAGACTGATTTTTGAGCGTTTCTGCTGAAAAGACCTATTTGTTTTCCGTGAGGAACCGGTCCGTCATAGCCAGCAGATCCTGCATCTTGAAGGGTTTGGTGATGTAATCGTTCATGCCGGCCCCAAGGCAGCGGTCCCGGGTCTCGGGCACCACGTCTGCGGTGATGGCGATGATGGGAATGGCGTTGTCGGTTTCCCGTATTTTCTTTGTTGCTTCGTAGCCGTCCATCACCGGCATCAGGCAGTCCATGAAAACCAGGTCATAGGGTTTCCGCGTGCACGCGGCCACGGCCTGCTCCCCGTTTTCCACCACATCACAGCGGATTTTATGCCGGGTCAGCATGGTCACCAGCACCTTCCGGTTGACCGGGTTGTCATCCACCACCAGGGCGTGGCCCTTATATATCGGCCCCTCCTCCGGCCGGGGCGCGGAAAGCCGGGTGTCGCCCGGCACACCGGGGATATTCTCAACCGTCTGGTTCCGAATGCTGGTCAATGCGTTGTAAAGATGAACCTGCCGGACCGGCTTGGTCAGGTAGGCATGATAGCCGTACTGCCTCAGAAAGGTTGCGTCTCCGCACCTCTCCCCGGGGATCAGGCAGAGCAGGGGAACGGTGGCGGCGCATGCCTCCTGCCGAATGGCCGTGGCAATGGTTTTGTACTTATGCGGGTTGCCGCGCAAAAAATCGGTGATCACCGCGTCAAAGGGCAGGGCCCGGGCCGATGTCTCCAGCCACTGTATCGCGTCTTTCCGGTTGTCGCAGTGTTTGCATATTCCTCCCCACCGGTGAATATACCAGTCCAGAACCCTGTGGCCGGTGGGGTCATCCCCCACCACCAGGCACCGCATGCCCTGAAGGCCGTCCGTGGCGGAAAAAAGAGGGACGGCCATGGAAACGGGGGTGTCAAACCGGCAGGTGAATCGAAGGGAGTTGCCGCTGTTCCGGCCGCTTGTCACCGTAATATCTCCGCCCATCAGGCCTGCCAGATGGCGGGAGATGGCCAGGCCCAGGTTGCCGGTGTGCCGGGCCGCGGCGCCATCGGCCCGATCCGAAACCGGGGAAGGGGTCTTCTGTGTTTTTGCCGGTGCTGTTCCGGTGTAAGAGATTTCAAATTCGATCACCGTAGCGTCGTCCGGTGTGGGGCGTTTTTTTACGACAAAAACAATCTCGCCGGATTCGGTAAGTTTGAGGACGGTGGTGCCCAGGTTGAGCAGCACCTGACGCAGCCGGGCCGGGTCTCCCACGATCTGTTTTGGTACGGGGGTGTCGATCAGCACCGCCACTTCCAGTGGCTTTTGCTGTACCCCGGCGGCCACCAGGTCGGCGGTTCCTTCCACTGTGTCGTACAGGTCAAATGGGACGGACGCAAGCTCGACGGCGCCGGACGCGATGTTCGAAAAATCCAGAACGTCGTTGATCAGGGTCAGGACGGCGTCCGTGGAAAATCGAATGGACCGGATGTGGTCGCGCTGCTGTTCATCCAGGCGGGTCGCCTCCAGCAGCCCGACAATTTTCAGAATACCGGTGAGGGATGCCCGAATCTCATGGCCGATGTCGGCTGAAAACATCAGATCCTGATCTGTTGGCCCTTTGTCGCAAAAATCAACCAACGTATCCTCAAGGGCCTGGGGGCTGGATATGGAGCCGTTTCCCTTCATTCCGGGGTGTCCTTCTTTCGGGCCACCAGCACCTCCACCGGCAGAAAAGGCGAGGTGCCGGGATAAATACGGACCTGCTCCATACCAGCGGGCCGAAGAAATTCCATCCACTCCTCTGCCGCCACATTGGCCCAGAACCCCAGATTGTTCATCCGGCTGGCGATCCTTGCAAACCGGGCCTGCCAGGGCCAGAAGTCCGACAGCACGGGAACGGCCAGGGGCGTGTCGAACAGGACGCGGATTTTTCCCAGCAGGGTTCCGGCCCGGTGAAAGTCCAGCCGGTCGCTGATGGTGGATGCGATGAAGTAACCGCCGGGTTTAATGGTCCGTGCGATTTCCCGGAGAATATAGGGCTGTTCGGATCGGGCGCAGTAGTTGCCGGTCAGGGCAAAGATCACCAGCTCCTGGCTGGCCGTGGCAAGCGGAATCCGCTTGCGAAAATCCCACCGTCGCACCGCCAGCATCTCTTCTGTTGCCAGCCCCCCCGCGATCATCTGTTTTACGGTGTCCTGCAGCAGGACCAGATTGTGCTCGGCAAACTCGGTGACCAGAATGCGTGCCCCCGGTTTTTTTAAGCGGAAGTATTTCATGTCCACTTCCCGGTAGGTGCCCTGAATTTTGGGCGGCGCCGTGGATTCCCAGATGCCGGCGGCCAGTCCCACCTTGAGCAGGTCCCGGCCGCAGCCCGCGGAAAGAATGGTGATTTTCGGATCAGGAGCGCAAACCAGATCCCGAATGGTTTTTTCAATATAGCCCCAGAAGCCGCCCCGTTTTCTGCCTTCGTACCACTCGTAGCGGAACAGGTCCAGGTACATGGGGCTTTTTTTTAACCGCCGGGTCCTGGACAGGTAGGCATGCCAGAAGGCGGTCTCGATCTCAGCGGCCACCGGGTCCTGGGGCGGACAGACAGGAAACAGATGGCATTGTTCCGAATAGACTTTTTCCGGAATAAAGCCGTTTTCGTCGGCATGGGCTTCCATCTGGTCCCAGGTCATGGTCATGATTGTTTCCCCCTGTGATGTCTGTTTTGTGGCCTGCTTTTTTACGATTGCCGCTGCTGCTATGAACGCCTGGCACGAAACGGTCTTTCGTGTTTAGTGACCATTTTTTTTACTGTGATAACAGAATATTGGAACCATGTCAAATTTTTTTGGCAAAAAAAGAAAAATCCCTTGACAGGGACCGGCTCACAGGTCTATCGTTTCTCCATCAATTGATGGAAGCGATAGCTTGAATTTTCCTTTCAGACTCACATTGTTCCTACGGGCCGCGAAAATCACACTGCGGAGCCGGTACATCCGGTATATTAAGGAACCATCATGACCCCCCTTGAGAAAGCCCGGTCCAACCCAGACTCCATGAAGGCCAGAATATTCGCGTCGGCCCAGAAGCTGTTTGCGGAATATGGATACGATGGCACCACCACCCGCATGATCGCCAAAGATGTGGGCATCGATATTTCAACGCTGTATTACCACTGGGGGGAGAAAAAAGAACTCTACCTGGCGGTGCTGGAGCATTTCAAAAGAGAGATCGGCGCCAAGCTCAAGGAGATTGAGGCCATGGTGCGCGGCAAGTCTCTTGAAACCCGTCTGGACGTGGCCATTGACGAGATGTGCGATCATCTTTTTGACCGCATTGATGTGACCCGCCTGATTCTTTTCAGTTCCTTTATCAAGTCCAGGGACACAGACGACCTGGGTGCGGCCATTTCCGATCATATCTCCAACATCGCCGTTGCCATGGGCCTGGCCATGGACAAGCGCAGCATCACACCCGAGGCCAAGGCCCGGGTCATGGCCATGGTGCTTTCCCTGTTCAGCTTTATTTCCGGCGAAATTTTTTTACGCCCGATTTTAAACATCGACGCCCCGGAATATATCCGGACCGTCAAGGAGACTTTGAAATTTATTCTGATCCCCGCGTTCACCAGGGAGGAAAAACGGCATTGAACGGTCCGCTGGTATGGACCGGATTCAATAAAAAGCAATGACGGACGTTCACTCAAAACACTAAAGGAGGTCGATCATGGCGTTAAATCCAAAGGCCGTCGGAATGGAGTTGGAGCCGGTGGTCAGGGAGTACACGTGGAAGGACGTGGTTTTGTACGCCCTGGGCGTGGGGGCCGGGTTTTCGGACCTGGACTACTGTTATGAAAAAAACCTGAAGGTCATTCCCAGCTTTTCCATTGCCGCGATTTTCGATTTTCTCATTCAGCTGGGCATTAAATCGGAGTTGAATCTGGCAGGCCTGCTGCATGCCGAGCAGGAGCTGATCTTTCACAACCCCATTCCCGTCAACGGCAAGCTGACCACAAAGGGCCGCATCGCCAACATGTACGATAAGGGGCCCAAGGGCGCCATCATCGTGGGTGAAAGCGACACTTTTGCCGAGGACGGAACCAAACTTTTTACCAGCATCATCACCCTGTTTGCCCGGTTTGACGGCGGGTTCGGCGGGCCGGATGCCCCCAAGAACCCAACTGTCATGCCCGACCGTGCCCCGGACCTGGAGGTGGAGGATTGTCCGTCACCCAACCAGCCCCTTTTGTACCGGCTCTCCGGAGACGTGAACCCCCTTCACGTGGACGCCGATTTTGCCAAGATGGCCGGTTTTCAGCAGCCCATCATGCATGGCCTGTGCACCCACGGCTATGCCTGCCGGCTGCTCATCGGCAGCCTGATTCCGGGCCAGCCGGAAAAGGCCCGCCGCATGGCATGCCGGTTCACCCGCCCCCTGATCCCCGGCGATCCCATCAAGCTCCAGGTATGGAAAGAGGGCGACGGCAAGGCGTTCTGGCGCGTGGTCAATCCCAAAACAGGGGATATTGTCATTGACCTGGGCGTGTTCGAATATGGTGACATTCCGAAAGATGAAATCCGGTTTGACGACCGCGTTGCCATCATTACCGGCGCCGGCGGCGGCCTGGGACGGACATATGCCCTGGAACTGGCCAAGCGCGGCGCCAAAGTGGTTGTCAACGATCTGGGCGGTGCCCGCGACGGGTCAGGCAAAGGATCCTCCTCCGCAGCCGACAAGGTAGTGGAAGAGATCAGGAAAGCCGGTGGCGAGGCGGTGGCCAATTATGACAACGTGGCCACGGCCAAAGGCGGTGAAAACATCGTGAAATCGGCCGTAAAAGCGTTCGGCAAGGTCGATATTCTCATCAATAACGCCGGTATCCTGCGGGACAAGAGTTTTCTCAAGATGGAACCGGAAAACTGGGACGCGGTCATGGCCGTTCACCTTAATGGCGCGTATAATGTGACCCGCCCGGCGTTCAAGGTCATGAAGGAAAACGGTTACGGCCGTATTGTAATGACCACCTCGGCAGCCGGACTGTACGGCAATTTCGGCCAGACCAACTACGCTTCCGCCAAAATGGGCCTGGTCGGGTTTATGAACACCCTCAAGCTGGAAGGGGAGAAGTACAATATCAAGGTCAATACCATTGCGCCCATCGCGGCTTCCCGGCTGACCGAAGATATCATGCCTCCCGATATTTTCGCCAAAATGGCTCCCGAATATGTCAGCGCCATGACGCTTTACCTGTGCAGCGACCGCTGCCCGGTAAACGGTAACATTTACAATGCCGGCATGGGCTTTTTCAACCGGGCCGCTGTTATCACCGGTCCCGGCGTTGTGCTGGCCGGCGGGGAAGATGGATTTCCGACAGCGGAAGCTATTCGCGACAACCTGCCGCGGATTTCTGCTTTAAAGAACGGCAAGCTGTATTACCAGCTGAACGATCTGGTCGGTGACGTCATGACCGCCCTGGTGAACCCGCCTTCAGCCGACGCCGGCGACATTGCGCCCTCCCAAGTGGAGACCCAGGCAACAGCCGGATCGGTTAAGGACTATTTCGCTTCCATGTCCGACCATTTTGTCAAAGAGGCGGCCGCGGGTGTTGATGTTGTTTTTAATTTCCTGATTTCCGGTGGCGGCGGCGGTGAGTGGCATTGCATCATCAAGGACCAGACCTGCACGGTGAAAACCGGTGCAGCCGGTAAGGCCACCTGCACAATTAAAATGGCGGACGGCGATTTTCTTGACATGATGTCCGGCAGGCTGGCGCCCATGGCGGCCTATTCATCGGGCAAGCTGGTGATTGAAGGCGATGTCATGAAATCCCAGCTGATTGAAAAAGTGTTTAAAAAATAGCACCTGTCCCTGAAGAGAAATAAAATAATTACGACAACCGGAAACAAGATAAGGAGACATATAAAATGATTGGCATTACTTCTTATGGCGCATTTGTTCCGCGTTACCGACTGAGCCGCAGCTCCATTTTCCAGGCCATGGGATGGTTTGCTCCGGCGATCATGATGGTCGCCCAGGGTGAGCGGTCCATGTGCAACTGGGATGAGGATCCGATTACCATGGCGGTCGGCGCGGGACGGGATTGCTTGACGGAATATGATAAACGGCAGATCGACGGCCTGTACCTGGCGTCAACCAGCCTTCCGTTTATGGATCGGCAGAACGCCGGCATTGTATCGACGGCGCTGAACTTAAGCGAGCATATAGCCACCGCCGACTTTACCTCTTCCCAGCGGGCCGGCACCTCGGCGCTGATTCACGCCGTGGAAGCGGTCAAGAGCAAGGAAAAAAACAATGTGATGGTCATCGGTACCGATGCCCGGGAAACCAAGCCCGCCTATTTTTACGAGATGTGGTACGGCGACGGGGCCGCCGGTGTAACCATCGGCTCAAAAGACGTGATCGCGGAATACAAAGGGTCGTTTTCCTTGACCCGTGATTTTGTGGATCATTATAAAGGCAAAGGCCGTCGCTTTGATTATTTCTGGGAAGAGCGATGGGTAAGGGATGAAGGCTTTTCCAAGATCATTCCCGAAGCGGTCAACGGCCTGTTCGAGAAAATCGGGATGACCGGTGACAAGGTCGACAAGTTTGTATTCCCCTGCTTTTTTGCCAAGGACCGGAAAACAATCGCCAGGCTGTGCGGCATTGATCCGTCCAGGGTCACCGATCCGCTGCACGAGGTCTGCGGTGATACCGGCGCGGCCCATGCCCTGCTGATGCTGGCCGCGGCCCTGGATGACGCCAAGCCCGGTGAAACTATTGTCGTGGCCGGTTTCGGCCAGGGGTGTGACGCCCTCTGTTTCAAGGTCACCAAAAACATTACCGCCCTTGCGCCCAGGAATGGCGCCCGCGGCACCCTTGAGAACAAGCTTTCCATTGATAATTACGCCAAGTTCCTGGTTTTCCGTCAGTTGATCGAACCGGATATGGGCATTCGGGCGGAAGCGCCGCTGCAGACGGCGTTGACGTCCCTGTATCGCAACCGGAAAATGCTGCTGGGCCTGGTGGGCGGCAAGTGCAGGGAATGCGGAACACCGCAGTTTCCCAAGTCCGATGTCTGTGTGAACCCCCACTGCGGGGCCATGCACAGCCAGGATGATTATGAATTCGCCGGTCAGCCGGCCAAGGTCAAGACATTTACCGGCGATATGCTGTCGGTCAGTGTGGATCCGCCCAACATTTACGGCATGGTTCAATTTGACAACGGCGGCCGGATGATGGCGGATTTCACGGATTGCAGCATTGACGATGTCAGGGTCGGCCTGCCGGTGGAAATGGTTTTCCGCCGGCGGGTGGTCGATCCGGAACGCAAATTTTCCTCCTATTTCTGGAAAGCCAAGCCCATAGCCGGCGCTGCCGTGGACGAAGTGGGCAAGCTTACCCTGGACGGCCGGGTGGCGGTCATTACCGGCGCCGGCGGCGGCCTGGGCCGGGCCTATGCCCTGGAATTCGCCCGGCGCGGCGCCAAGGTGGTGGTCAACGACCTGGGCGGCTCCCGTGACGGTTCGGGCAAAGGATCAAAATCACCGGCTGAAGTGGTCGTCAAGGAGATTCAGGACCTGGGCGGAGAGGCGATTGCCAATTACGACAACGTGGCAACAGCCAAAGGCGGTGAAAATATCATCAAGGCCGCGGTCAAGGCCTTTGGCACCGCGGATATTGTCGTCAATAACGCCGGTATCCTCAGGGACAAGAGCTTCCTCAAGATGGAGCCGGAGAACTGGGACGCTGTTCTGGCGGTCCATCTTACCGGTGCCTATAACGTGACCCGGCCGGCCTTTGCCATTATGAAGGAAAAGGGTTTCGGCCGTATCATCATGACCACGTCCGCTGCCGGCCTTTACGGCAACTTCGGGCAGACAAACTACTCCTCGGCCAAGATGGCCCTGGTGGGTTTCATGAATACCCTTAAGCTGGAAGGGGGCAAATACAATATCAAGGTCAATACCGTGGCGCCGCTGGCCGCTTCCCGGCTGACCGAAGACATCATGCCCCCGGAAATTTTCGAGAAAATGAAACCGGAGTATGTTGTGCCCCTGGTCACCTACTTGGCCAGCGATGAGTGCGAGCCCACAGGTCATATCTTTAATGCCGGCATGGGATATTACAGCCGGGCCGCCATAATGACCGGCAACACCGTTCAGGTCGGCGATAATGATAAGCTGCCCACGCCGGAGGATATTCATAAAAACTGGAATGCCATAAACAGCCTGGAAGGCGCCAAAGAACTGTCCGACGTGAATACCGCCATGATGGATCTGCTGTCAGGCCCCCAGGCGTCCGGCGGCGCTGAAAAAGCCCAGCCGGCCGGTGATGCCGGAGACGTCACCCCCCAGGTGGTCTTTGACATGATGCCCGGTGCCTTCAAGCCTGAAGCCGCGGCCGGTGTGAACGCGGTCTTTCAGTACTGCATTTCCGGGCCTGCCGGCGGCGACTGGAACGTAACGGTCAAAGACGGGAAATGCCAGGTGGAAAAAGGCACGGCGAAAAAGCCTACCTGCACCATTAAAATGGCGGACGACAACTTCGTCAGGATGGTGACCGGCAAGCTCAACCCGATGAAGGCTTACTCTTCCGGGGATTTGAAGATCGAGGGCGATGTCATGAAATCTCAGCTGATTGAAAAGCTGTTTACCTTAAAATAATGGAGGGTGAAGATGGCTACAGGTATCAGAGACAAGGTAGCAATCATCGGCATGGGCTGCACCAAGTTCGGAGAACGCTGGGATGCGAACGGTGAAGATTTGATCGTTGAGGCGTTTGAAGAGTGTCTGGCGGATTCCGGCCTTGAAAAAAAGGATATTGAAGCCGCTTGGTTCGGCACCTGCCTGGAGGAAATAAATGTCGGTAAAACCGGCATGCCGCTGTCCACCACCCTGCGGCTGCCCATGATTCCGGTGACCCGGGTGGAAAACTACTGCGCCACCGGCACCGAGGCTTTTCGCGGGGCCTGTTATGCCGTGGCGTCCGGGGCCTATGACATCTGCCTGGCCCAGGGGATGGAAAAGCTCAAGGATACCGGTTACGGCGGACTGCCCAACCCGGGCTCCGGCGCCGGCACCCTGACCTGGCAATGGTGGCCGAATATTTCGGCGCCGGGCTGTTTCGCCCAGCTGGCCAGCGCCTATGCCGTCAAGTACAAGGTGCCGGACCGGGATTTAAAACGGGCCATTGCCCACGTGTCGGTGAAAAGCCACGCCAACGGCGCCTTGAATCCAAAGGCCCACCTTCGGAAGGAGGTGACCGAGGAGCAGGTGATAAATTCGCCGATCATCGCCCATCCCCTGGGACTTTTTGACTGCTGCGGCGTGAGTGACGGTTCGGCCTGCGCCATTGTCACCACACCGGAGATCGCCAAAAAGCTGGGCAGGAAAAAAACGGAGATCGTCAGCGTCAAGGCGCTTCAGGTCGCCCTCAGCAACGGCCAGGAAGTCGGTTACAATGAATGGGACGGCGAGCACTTTATGACCACCTCCGTCTGCAGTACCCGGGCCTATAAAGAAGCCGGTATCAAGGATCCCAGGAAAGAGATCAGCATGATGGAGGTCCATGACTGCTTTTCCATCACCGAGCTGGTTACCTATGAGGACCTGCATATTTCAGAACGGGGCCAGGCCTGGAAGGATGCCTTGAACGGCGTCTATGACCGGGACGGTGAAGTGCCCTGCCAGATTGACGGTGGTCTGAAATGTTTCGGTCATCCCATTGGCGCGTCCGGTCTGCGGATGCTCTACGAAATGTACCTGCAGCTTCTGGGCCGGGCGGATAAGCGTCAGCTGGACAATCCTAAAATCGGGTTGACCCATAACCTGGGCGGGTTCCCGTTCCAGAACATCTGCGCAATTTCCATTATCGGCAAATACGGCGAATAAACAACCGGCCGGGCAGGGGCGGTCGAGCGCTGCTCCCTGCCTGACGGCCGTCAACACCCATTACGCGAGGAGCCATGGATTTTACACTCACCAAATCCCAGAAGGAGATTCAAAAGGCCGTCCGGGATTTTGTCAAAGGCGAGTTCGACAAGGATATGGGGCTTGACCTGGAAAAGGAGCGCGCCTATCCGGCCGAAGTGCTGGCAGCGGCGTGTGACCTGGGGTTTATCGGCATCCATTTTCCCGAAAAATACGCGGGCGCCGACATGGGCCTGTTTGAAAACTGCCTGATCGGCGAGGAGCTGTGTCGAAAGGATTCCACCCTGGGGCTGGCCCTGATGCTTACGGGGTACGGCGCTGAATGTATCCTCCGCTTCGGAAACGAGGCCCAGAAGGAAAAATATTTGCCGGTGGTGGCGGACGGAAAAGCCTTTTCCGCGGCGGCATTCCTGGAAGCGGGCCAGGGATTTGATCTGCGCACCGTTCAGACCACGGCCCGTAAAGAGGCCGACGGCTGGGTGATCAGCGGCGCCAAGTCCCTGGTGCTGAACGGCGGAAAGGCCGGGTTTTACGTGGTGCTCTGCCGCACCGATGACGCGGCCCCCGGGCCGGACGGCCGGATGAGCATGTTCGTGGTGGACGCCGGCCTGCCGGGAATCTCCTGCAGGGATGCGGGCCGCCGCATGAGCTGCAACATGCTGCCTGCCGCGGACGTGACCTTTGACAGTGTCAAGGTCGGGGCCGACGCGCTGCTGGGTTCGGAAGGCAAGGGGTTTTCCCAGGTCAACGCCTATTTTAACGAGCTGCGGGTGGTGCTGGCGGCCCTGGCCGTGGGCATCGCCCAGGGGGCCTATGAAAAGGCCCTGGATTACATCAAACAGCGGGAGCAGTTCGGCAAGAAGCTTGTTGAGTTTCATATCACCTGGCACAAGGTGGCCGCCATGGCGACGCAGATCGAGTGCGCGCGCACCCTTGCCTACCGGGCCGCCTGGATCTTCGACCAGGGCCGGCTCGACGCGGGGCTGGCCGCCATGGCAAAGATGACGGCGGCCAAAACGGCCGTGGCCGTGGCTTACGAGGCGATCCAGCTGTACGGCGGTTACGGGTTTATGACCGAGTATGAGGTGGAGCATTTTTACCGGGACGCCAAGTTTATTGACCTTTTCTGCGGCGCCGTGGGCGTTCAGAAAGACGTGATCGCGGAAACCATTGTCGGTAAAATTAAATAACGCAGGGGTGGAGGACATTATTTATGGATATACTGCATTATACGGAAGCCCATGAAGCGTTCCGCAAGCGGCTCCGCGCATTCTGTGAAAAGGAGATCATTCCCCATGTCGAGGAGTGGGAGGCAAACCATATCGTGCCCAAAAGCACCTGGAAGGCCATGGGGCGTGAAGGGTTTTTGTGCACCAACGCGCCGGCTGAATACGGCGGCCACGGCCTGGATTTTCTCTACTCGGTGATCGTGGCCGAAGAACTTGCCCGCACCAACCATACCGGCCTGGCCGCGCCCCTGCACAGCGATATCGTGGTGCCCTACATCGTTTCCTACGGCTCGGAGGAGATCAAGAAAAAATACATTCCAGGGTGCACGTCCGGCGACATCATCACGGCCGTGGCCATGACCGAGCCGGATGCGGGCAGTGACGTGGCCGCCATGACCACCATCGCTGTGGAAGATGGAGACGAGGTGGTGCTCAACGGGTCCAAGACCTTTATCACCAACGGCATCAACGCCGACCTGGTGGTGGTGGCGGCCAAGGACCCGGCCGTGGAAAACCCCCACCAGGCGGTTTCCCTTTATATCGTGGAAGACGGCACCCCCGGTTTTACCCGGGGCCGGCATCTGGAGAAGATGGGCTTTCACAGTCAGGACACGGCCGAACTGTTTTTCACCAACTGCCGCATCCCCAGGAAAAACCTGCTGGGTGAAAAGAACATGGGGTTTGTCATGCTCATGGAAAAGCTTCAGCAGGAGCGGCTGATCTGCGCGGTCATGGCCCAGTTCGCCGTGGAGATCATGGTGGAAGCCGTGGTGGGCTATTGCAAGAGCACCAAGGATACCACGGGCAAACCCTACTCCAAGCACCAGGCCATCAACTTCCAGCTGGTGGAGATGATGACCGAGGCCCATATCGGCCGGGTGTTCATGGAAAAGCTGGTGGCCGACCACATGGAAGGCAAGAACGTGGTAAGGGAGACCTGCATGGCCAAGTACTGGCACACCGACCTGACCCAGACCATCTCCAACCAGGTGCTGGACCTGATCGGCGAGGAGGCCACGGCCGAACGCAGCCTTATTCTGAGGGGCTGGCGGGACCTGCGGGTGCTGCCGATCTTTGCCGGCACCAACGAGATCATGAAGCTGGTGGTGGGGAAGATGTCAGGACTGTAGAAGGATCCAAGGGGCCAAGGGTTCAAGGGGATAAACGGGAAAGGTTCAAGGACTCAAAAAAAAAGTATTTTTCTCGCGGCGGTGTTTTTGATGCGGGATCTCGGATGTTGAATCACTTTTGATTTTTTTACGGGTTTTTCACTCGACCCCTTGCCCCCTCGAATCCTCGACCCCTGCGAGTTCGGTGTTTTTCACAAATGAATAGAAGAAAATCAATCATCCTGGCAGAAGGAAAGCGGTTATGTTGAAAAACGGCTCCCTGACCGGCATCAAGGTCATCGATCTTTCGCGGCTGTTGCCCGGCCCCTACTGCACCATGATCCTGGCCGATCACGGGGCCCGGGTCATTGCCATCGAGGACCGGCGGTTTCTGGCAGACGGCCTGTTTTTAAACACCGTCAACCGCAACAAGGAGCATATCACCCTGAACCTGAAAAGCGAGCAGGGCAAAAAGATATTTTTTGAGCTGGTCAAAGACGCCGACGTGGTGGTGGAGGGGTTTCGGCCCGGGGTGGTGGAAAAGCTGGGCGTGGATTACAGAACCGTGGCTGAAAAAAACCCCGGAATCGTCTACTGCTCGATCTCCGGCTACGGCCAGACCGGTGAATACCGGGACAGAAGCGGCCATGACGTGAACTATCTGGCCCTGTGCGGGGTGCTGGACCTGATCGGTGACAGGGACAGGCCGCCCGCTATTCCCGGCGTGCAGTTTGCCGATATCGCCGGCGGCGGCATGAGCGCGGCCATCGGCATTCTGCTGGCCCTGGTGGCGCGGCAGACAACCGGCAAGGGCCAGTACATCGACATCTCCATGACCGATTCCATGCTGGCCTTTCTGCCCACGGCCCTGTTCATGTATCATGCCGTCGGTGTCTTTCCGGAGCGGGCCAACGCCCTTCTGTCCCACCGGTACGCCTTTTACAACATCTATGAAACAAAGGACGGCCGCCACATCTCCATCGGCGCGCTGGAACACCGGTTCTGGAAAAACCTCTGCGCCCACCTGGGCCTTGATGCCTTTATTGTCTTGCAGTATGATGAGGCCCGGCGGCAGGAGATCATCGACACGCTGCGAGACGTCTTCCGGAGCAAAACCCTGGAGGAGTGGAAGGCGGATCTGGCCGGTGTGGACTGCTGCTGGGCCCCGGTCCAGTCCGTGGCCGAAGTGCTGGACGATCCCTTTTTCGCCCATCGGGAGATGGTGGTGGCCAGTGGTGACCCGGATGCCCGCAAAGCCAAAACCATCGGGGTGCCGGTCAAGCTCTCCGACACGCCGGGCAGGGTGCGCACCGTGCCGGATGAATTCGGCCAGAGCACGGTTGCCGTGCTGGGCGAACTGGGGTATACAAAAGAACAAATCGAAACCTTTTTCAAGGACGGAGTGGTCTGATGCATGTGTTGCTCCAAACCCTGGGCAGTTCCATCGGCAAGAAGCTGCTGATGGCGCTTACCGGGCTCTGCTTCTGCGGCTTTCTGGCGGTCCACCTGGCCGGCAACCTGTCGGTGTATGGCGGCCCCGCTTTTTTCAACAGCTACGTCGAGCACCTGCACTCCCTTGGGGTGCTGATTCACGTGGCGGAAATCGGCCTTCTGGCCCTGGCCCTGGTCCATGTGACCACCGGCGTTATTCTGTTTATCGGCAACCTGCGGGCCCGGCCGGTGCGCTATGCCGTGTCCCGGCGGTCCGGGGGCCGCACCTGGGGCTCGGCCACCATGCCTTACACCGGCTTTGCCATTCTGGCCTTTGTGATCTATCACCTGATCGGGTTCCACTTTGCCGACCATTCCACGTGCACCGTATTCCAGATCATGACCGACGCCTTTGCCTCTCCCGGCACGGCCATCCTGTACAGCGCCGCCGTCCTACTGGTGGGCCTGCACATCAGCCACGGCTTCTGGAGCCTGTTTCAGACCTTTGGCGCCAACCATCCGGCCTACATGCCGGTGATTGAAAAAATCGGCCTGGGGTTTGCCGTTGTGGTGGCCGCGGGGTTTGGTTCCATTCCGATTTATCTGTGGTTTTCATAAAAAACAAGAAAGAGGATTTTTATGCACCTTGACGCGCACGTACCCGCCGGACCCCTTGCGGAAAAGTGGGACCGTCACCGGTTTGAGTTGAAGCTGGTCAACCCGGCCAACAAGCGCAAGTTCACCGTCATCGTGGTGGGCACCGGACTGGCCGGCGGCGCGGCCTCGGCCTCCCTGGCCGAGCTGGGCTACAACGTGAAGACCTTCTGTATTCAGGACAGTCCCCGGCGGGCCCACAGCATCGCGGCCCAGGGCGGCATCAACGCGGCCAAGAATTACCAGAACGACGGGGACAGCGTGTGGCGGCTCTTTTACGACACCATCAAGGGCGGCGACTTCCGGGCCCGGGAAGCCAATGTTTATCGCCTGGCCCAGCTCAGCGTCAACATCATCGACCAGTGCGTGGCCCAGGGGGTTCCCTTTGCCCGGGATTACGGGGGCCTGCTGGCCAACCGCTCCTTTGGCGGGGCCCAGGTGTCGCGCACCTTTTACGCCAAGGGTCAGACCGGCCAGCAGCTGCTGCTGGGGGCCTACGGCGCATTGGCCCGCCAGATCAAGGCCGGAAAGGTGACCATGTTCCCCCGCCGCGAGATGCTGGATCTGGTGGTGGCCGGCGGCAAGGCCCGGGGCATAACGGTGCGCAACCTGATTACCGGCGAGATCGAGTCCCATGCCGCGGATGCCGTGGTGCTGGCCTCCGGCGGTTACGGCAACGTGTTTTACCTTTCCACCAACGCCATGTCCAGCAACGTCACCGCCGCCTTTCGGGCCTACAAAAAAGGGGCCTGTTTTGCCAATCCCTGTTTTGTGCAGATTCATCCCACCTGCATCCCGGTTCACGGCACCTACCAGTCCAAGCTCACCCTGATGAGCGAAAGCCTGAGAAACGACGGCCGGGTGTGGGTGCCCCAAAAACCCGGAGACCGGCGGCCCCCCCACGAGATTCCGGAAAACGAGCGGGACTACTACCTGGAAAACAAGTATCCCAGCTTCGGCAACCTGGTGCCCCGGGACGTGGCCTCCCGTAATGCCAAGGAGCAGTGCGACCAGGGCAAGGGCGTGGGCTCCACCGGCCTGGCCGTTTACCTGGATTTTGCCGATGCCATAAAGCGGGACGGGGAAAAAGTCATTGAGAAAAAGTACGGCAACCTGTTTGCCATGTACGAAAAGATTACCGGCGAAAATCCCTACAAGACCCCCATGATGATCTACCCGGCCGTGCATTACACCATGGGCGGGCTGTGGGTGGACTACAACCTCATGAGCAACCTGCCCGGCCTGTTCGTGCTGGGGGAGGCCAATTTTTCCGACCACGGCGCCAACCGGCTGGGCGCCAGCGCCCTGATGCAGGGGCTGGCCGACGGCTATTTTGTGATTCCCTACACCATTGGCGGGTATCTTGCCGGTACAATGCTGGAAAAGATCACCACCGGCCATGCCGAGTTTAAAGAATCGGCAACCCGGTGCGCCGAACAGGTCGGTCAACTGCTGTCCATCAAGGGCCGTCGCACGGTGGACGATTTTCACAGGAACCTGGGAAACATCCTGTGGGACCACTGCGGCATGGCCAGAAACGACGAAGGCCTGGCTAAAGCCAAGGGAATGGTGGCAGGGTTGAAGCAGGAGTTCTACGAGGATGTAACCGTGCCCGGCAGCGGCACCGACTTGAACCAGTCCCTGGAAAAGGCCGGCCGCGTGGCCGACTTTTTCGAGTTTGCCGGCCTTATGATCGACGATGCCCTGGCCCGGCGGGAGTCGTGCGGGTGCCACCTGAACGAGGCTTTTCAGACAGAGGAGAACGAGGCCCGGCGGGACGATGAAAACAACTGCCACGTGTCGGTGTGGGAATATGCCGGCCAGGATAAAGATCCTGCCTTTCACAAGGAGCCCCTTGTGTTTGAAAACGTCAAACTGACCCAGAGGAGTTACAAATAATGAATCGCATCAATCTGACCTTGAAGGTGTGGCGCCAGGAAAACGGCGACAGCAAAGGCAGGTTTGAAACATACACGGCCAGGGATATTTCCACGGACATGTCGTTTCTGGAAATGATGGACGTGGTCAACGAGGAGCTGGCCCTGGCCGGAAAAGAGCCCATCGCCTTTGATCATGACTGCCGGGAAGGCATCTGCGGCATGTGCGGGGCCATGGTCAACGGCTATGCCCACGGCCATGAAAAATGCACCACCCTCTGCCAGCTTCACATGCGCCATTTTTCCGATGGTGACACCGTGGTGATCGAACCGTGGCGGTCCCGGGCCTTTAAAGTGATAAAAGACCTGGTGGTGGACCGCAGCGCTTTTGACAGGATCATTCAGGAAGGGGGCTACATCTCCGTGAACACCGGCGGGGCCCCGGATGGAAACGCCATTCCCATCTCCCAGGAGGCGGCGGAAAAGGCCATGGACGCGGCCTCCTGCATCGGGTGCGGGGCCTGCGTGGCGTCGTGCCCCAACGGCGCGGCCATGCTCTTTGTGGGCGCCAAGATTTCCCAGCTGGCCCTGCTGCCCCAGGGCCGGCCCGAGGCGAAAAAACGGGTCCTGGCCATGCTCAGTGCCCACGACAGCCTGGGGTTCGGCAACTGCTCCAATGAGCGGGAGTGCGAGGCCCGGTGCCCCAAGAACATCTCCATTGTCAACATCGCCCGAATGAACCGGGAGTTTATCAAGGCCGGGCTGCTGCCCCCGCAATGAGCCTCACCGGCATCATGGCCGACAGTCACGGCGATGTGCAGGCCCTGGTCGCCGGCATTGCCGCGCTTCGCGCTCTGGGCTGTGAGTCCCTGTTTCACCTGGGCGACATCTGCGATTCCGCCTATCCACAGACCACGGAAGCCTGCGTGGCCCTGCTGCGCGATCACGATGTGCTGGCAATCAAGGGCAACAACGAGCACACGGTTTCCGTCAACTACGCCGGCCAGGAGAGCCCGGTGGTCAGCGACGCCACGGCCCTGTTTCTGGGCCGGCTGCCCATGGTGCGCGATTTTGCCGGCGCCCTGTTTGCCCATTCACTGCCCTTTGAAAAGGAACTGGGGCTTTCCGCCATGGTCCGCACAATGGAAACCGCCGAGGCCCGGGCCTTTTTCAATTGCTACCCCCACGGCCTGCTGTTCCGGGGCCACAGCCACACGCCCCAACTGCTGTGGCAGGAAAAGGGGGAAGTCCTCACCGAAGCGATTGCCCCGGACCGGCCGATCCATCTTGTCGACCGGCTGCCCTGCGTGGTGACCTGCGGCGCCCTGGTGGACGGCCTGTGCATGGCCTGGCACCCGGAAGCGGCGTGTGTCCGGTCCATCGCCTGTTCCTGACCCTGCCTGTCGAAGGGCAACTGGTTTCTGATGGGTCCGGTTATTCAATCAACTGTTCAACAAAAACAGCGGCGCAGAACACCTGCGTTGCGCATGGGATTGCTTCGTCGCTACGCTCCTCGATCACGGGGAATGGCCCAGGCCCTCGCAACGACGGGAGAGGTGTTCGTTGCTGTCCGCAATGACGTCTGGTATGGCCGGGATTGCTTCGGCTTTGGTCCGCTTTCTTAAGGCAGTGGCAAAGCGGGTCTCTTGCCCCCTCGACCCAGATGGAGTTTATTCTATCCTGTAAGCGATATATTATTAACCAGGCAATTAAATAGTAAACGTTATGCAGCATAGGCAATTTTAGGATGTTTAAAGTATTTTTTTACCCGTCCGGGCAGCTTTTGAAGTTTTCTCAGATGAGAAATTGCTTTTTGCTTAAGCTC
>JAXHVI010000116.1:0-2000 GCA_034189195.1 Thermodesulfobacteriota bacterium
GAAAGTGGGGCCTGGGTGTCATGGCCCACTTTCTGTAGATATCAAGAATCATGCCGGTCTCAATACCGTAGCCGATGGGAAAGGGAATCTTTTCAAAGACCGACCGGTAACCGGCATACTCTCCGGACAGGGGCTGAAGCAGCTGGGCCAGTTCGGGGAAAAAAAGCGAAAACAGGGGTCGCACCACCAGCTCGGTGACCCGGCCGCCGCCGCTGGCCACCACCTTTTTTTGATCCAGGGCGATGGGCCGGTCGTAAAAGGCCTTGGAGAACTTGATGGTGTCGGTGGTGATCAGGGGGCCCACCAGGCCGTAGACAAACCGCGGATGGATGTTCTTGATGTCCGCGTCCAGGTAGACGATGATGTCCCCTTCGGTAACGTAGAGGGCTTTCCACAGGTTCTCCCCCTTGCCGGAAAACCGCTCCAGGTCCGGCAGAATCTCGTCGGCGGCATAGGTCCTGGCGCCGTAGGCCGCGGCCTCCCCAAGGGTGTTGTCCTCAGAGCCCGAATCCACCACCACGATCTCATCGATCAGGGGATGGCGGGACACCAGCTCCGACTTTAAAATCACAATCTCCTTGGCAATGGTCTTTTCCTCGTTGAGGGTGGGCAGACAGAGGGAGATGGTCAGGCCTTTTTCCTCCTTGGCTTTCACCAGGGCGCCGATATCGCTGAACGCGGAGTGGTGCAGGGTGTTGGTTTCAATCCAGGGCCGGTTCATCACACACTCCGTCGTCAATGGCCAGCATCACCCCGACAATCTGGGCAATGCCCCGGAACATGGGTTCGATCCGGATTTTTGAAAGCTCCGGTGAAAAGGCTTCCTCACCGTAGGTGATGCCCAGGGTCACCGCCGGTATATTTCTCGACAGAAAGGCGGACAGTTCCGACTCGCTGGGCAGGGCCACCGGCTCCAGCTTGAGCCGCTTCATCACCTCCACCGCGGCCTTGACCAGGGGATGGCTGAACCGCAGGCGCGACGGCAGCTGTTCGCTGATGTTCCTCATTCGAAGATGCACATGATACTCATGAGCCAGGCCGGCCACGATGTCTTGAATATCGCCGCAGACAGCGGTCACCATGTCGGCGTGGTCGCTCTGAATCTCCAGGCTGAGCCGGGCCTCCAGGGCTGCGGTGCCGTGCTTGGTGCCGCCCCGAATCCGGCCGATCACCACCCGGGTGGAAGGCCGCTGGGGCAGGCGCAGCTCCAGGATCTGGTTGATCACCTCGTTTAACACGAGAATGGCATTGGGCGGTGTCTTGTGTTTCAGGCCCGTACCCGGCGCGACGCTGCACTCGATTTCACAGCGCTTCAGCCCTTCGGAAAAATAGCTGACACGGCCGAGCTTGTGGCCCTCGATACAGACCGCCCCGCGGATCGGGGTCCGCCAGTGGTCCAGCAAAAATCGGATCCCCTCCAGATTGCCTTTGCCGATGGAGCGGACCACCCCGGCCAGCACGATATCCGACGCAAAGGAGAGGTCCAGTGCCCGAATAATATCGGGAAGAGAAGCCAGCACGCCGATGCCCACGGAATTGTCAAGAATGCCGGGGCCGATGATGGTGTTTTCCTTTACCGTGTAGTTGTAGTCCACGTCCCGGTCCACCACCGTGTCCAGATGGGCCACCACGAACAGGGGCGACCGGTCCGGGTCTTTTCCCTTGATGATACCCACCGGGTTGCCCATGCCGTCGGCGGCGCACTCGATACCTGCCGTGGAGAACCGCTCCAGCAACATCTCGGCCCGATGGGTCTCCTCAAAGGTCGGTGCCGGCACCTGGCCGGTGAGCACGATGTTGGTGACAATCGTCTCTTTGATCGATTTGATTGTTTCCACAAATGATGGTATGGGATTGCTGTGCGGCATCATTCTGTTTCCACCGGGGCTTGTTTGTCTGCGGGCGAACAGGCCGTTTTTACGGGTTCATGATGCCTGAAAACCGCCCTGCCGTCAAGGCAAACGGGCAACCCAAAATCCGAGATTGGTTTTTCACAAGGT
>JAXHVI010000117.1:0-2458 GCA_034189195.1 Thermodesulfobacteriota bacterium
TGCTGGTAGACGACGAGACATCGTTTATCGAGACCATGAGCAAAAGACTTCAGAAGCGTGAGTTTACCGTTATGACCGCTGCCTCCGGGCAGGAGGCCCTGGAGGTCTTGCGGGCCAACCGGCACCTGGATGTGGTGGTACTGGATGTAAAGATGCCGGGAATGGACGGCATTGAAACCCTGCAGGAAATCAAAAAGGCGTTCCCGCTGACCGAGGTGATCATGCTCACCGGGCATGCCACCATTGAATCGGCTATTGACGGCATGAAGACAGGGGCCTTTGATTATCTGATGAAGCCCTGCGATATCGACCAGCTGGTGGCAAAGGTGATGGAGGCGGGCCGGAAGAAACAGGAGCATGCCCAGCGCATGGAGCAGGCCCAGCTGGAAAAGCTCATGAGCACAAAGGGGATATAACCGTACCCCGGAGGACAGTCAATGACAGGGGAAGAGATGCGCAGGCAATCTATTCATGTGCTGCTTGTGGATGACGAGGTAGGGTATGTCAATGTGCTGGCCAACCGCATGACCAGGCGCGGCCTTTTGGTGGAAAAGGCCACCAGCGGGGCCGAGGCCATTCAGGCGGTGCGGCGCAGGGACTTTGACGTGGCCATTCTCGATCTCAAGATGGAAGACATGGATGGTATCGAGGTGCTGCGCATTCTCAAGCAGATGGACCAGCGCATGGAGGTGATCATGCTCACCGGCCACGGTTCCCAGGCTGCGGCCCGGGACGGTATCAAGTACGGGGCCTTTGACTACCTGCTCAAGCCCTGTGAGCTGGAAGACCTGCTTGACAAGATCAACCAGGCCTATCGCGCCCGACTGTCCCGCCCCCCCTTCGCCGCTGCTTTGGAAAAGAAACAAGATTAAGATATATCAAGGAGTCGTCATGTCGTTCTTTAAATCCAACATATTCAAGCTGTGTATTGCGCTGTTGCTGGGCGTGATCGTCCTGGTGCTGCCCCGGCCCGAAGGGACCCGGTTTAAAATTTCCGGAGACCCGGATCAGCGGGTGTTGCGGTCGGTGGAGAGCGATTTTACCCTTGTGGCGGAAAAGAGTTCCAAAACCGCCTATGTGGTGGAGGCCAGAAACCCCGGCGCGCCAGAGGCCACGGCCGGATTTTTGAGATCCGCCATTGACAGCCCCGCCGCTGCCGGCGGGGTCGAGGCCGATGCCCCGGCCATGGCCGTGGACTATGTGGACGGGCTGTCGCCCAAGGCCAAGCGGTTTCTGGCCATGCTGGCGGTGCTGGTGTTTCTGTTCATCGTGGAGCCGGTGCCCCTGGAGATCACCGCCATCTGCATCGGCGTTTTTTTAGTGATCGCCGGGGTGTCGGATGTAAAGGACGCCTGGGCCCCTTACATGCACCCGGTGGTGCTCTTTATCATGTGCTGCCTGATCTTTGCCATTTCCCTGGACAAGGCCGGGATTACCCGGCGTCTGGGATATTTTATCATCAAGCGGGCCGGCACCAGCGTGACCAAGTTTACCTTCATTATCGCCACGGGCCTGGGACTGGCCTCCGGCGTGATGCATGACGCCGCGGCTTGCGCCATCGGCATTGTTACCATGATTCCTATGATGAAGGCCGCCGGCATCGAGCCCCATTCAAACACCGCCAAGTTCATGATGATCTCCCTTCCCTTTGCCTGCTCCGCGGGCGGTATGTCCACCCTGATCGGCGGGGGCCGCTGCATGGTGTCGGCCGCTTTTTTAAAGGAGTACACCGGCATTGAAATCACCTTTTTCGAGTGGATCAAGTACTGCCTGCCCGCCGGTATTATTACGGTACCCATTGCCGTGCTGATCGTCTACTTCGTGTTCCGGCCCGATCCCAAGTACAAGCTGCCCCAGATGGAAAAGGCAATCGGTCCCCTGACATCCCTTGAGATAAAAACGCTTATCATCATCGGTATTACATTCATTACGTGGTTGACCAAGGGCCTTCACGGCATCGACTACTCTATCACCGGCATGCTGGGCGTGTCGGCCCTGGTGGTGGCCGGCATCCTCAAGTGGGAGGATATTCACGAGAACCTGGAATGGGGAACGGCCCTGTTTATCTTCGGCGGCGGCATCTCCCTGGGCCTTGCCATGGGTTATTCCGGGGCAGCCGACTATTTTGCCAACCTCTTTTTCCCGCTGGTGGAGGGCAAGGGGTGGTTTGTCCTGTTTGCCGGGGTGGCGGTGTTCGGGGCACTGGTGACCAATGTCATGGCCAATGTGGCGGCCGCGGCCCTGATCCTGCCCATCGTGATTCCCATAGCCCTGATGGAAGGGGTGGATCCCACGGTGCTGGCCCTCTGCCTGGGTACGGCCACTTCTTTTGCCCTGCTGCTGGTGATCGGGTGCCCGCCCAATGCCATTGCATACAGCTATCGCTATTTCAAATCATCCGACCTGACAAAGGTGGGCCTGGTGGCCACGCCGATTCTGCTGGCCGCCCTGATACTGG
>JAXHVI010000118.1:0-5916 GCA_034189195.1 Thermodesulfobacteriota bacterium
GTTGGGGATAAACTGTTGAAGCTGTTCATGCAAGCAACGTATCAAATCAAAAACAAAAAAGCCAGCATTATTTTTTACCTTTTTGTTTTTTGATGGTTGCCCGACTTTGACGGAGCCCTGAATTTTATCCGGGCTGTCCTTCTTTGTTTAAATTATGGTGTACAATGATCGGGCAGCCCGTCGAGGTTGGAGGCGTTGCCGCTGCAGGAAAGGGCATCCAGGGCGTGATAGATAAAACTGGTGCCGATAAACCCGGCTCCACCGGTGACAAGAATCGTTTTCTCCTGCGAACCACTTTTTACCATTGTTGACCGTTTTCCTTATTCCATATACGGGGGGCCACCCGTCACCTGACGCAAACATGTGTGCTCCGGTCTGTCATCACGTCAGCAGGGACGGGTATCAGGGCTGTTTTCGAATGGTTCATATTCGGGTACTATTTTTTTCAGCCAGGCTCTTACCGCGGCCCCATCCTGAAATTCAGCAGATCGCTCCAGTTCTTTAATGGCGCCATTGAGAACGGCGGCCTGGGCCTCGGCTCCCCGCAGCACCATTATTTTCTCGTGTTCTGTGGGCACCACGCCTTCACCATCCACGATAAGTTCTTCATGCAGTTTTTCACCGGGACGAAGGCCGATAAGCTCAATGGGAATATCTCTGTCCGGTTCCAGGCCGGATAGGCGAATCAGGTCCCGGGCCATGTCCACTATTTTAACCGGTGTACCCATCTTGAGGACAAAGACCTCGGCCCGGCCCCAGCCCCTATTGCCCATGGCCCCGGCCTGGAGAATCAGCTGGCAGGCCTCGGAAACGGTCATGAAAAAACGGGTCACTTCCGGATGGGTTACGGTGACCGGGCCGCCTTTTTTAATCTGCTTCTGGAACAGTGGAATCACGCTGCCGGCGCTGCCCAGCACATTGCCGAACCGCACGATCATGAACTGGGTGGAACAAGGAACACCGCCGTTACCGCACTGAAGCAGCAGCTCAGCCACCCGCTTGGAGGCCCCCATCACATTGGCGGGCCGCACCGCCTTGTCCGTTGAGACCAGCACGAATCGTTCCACGGCAAACTGTTTTGACACCTCCACCAGGTTTCGGGTACCGATAATATTATTTTTAACTGCCCTCCATGGATGTAGTTCCATCATAGGCACATGTTTATAAGCGGCAGCGTGAAACACAACGTGGACACGGCTTCTTTGAAAGAGTTGTTCCAGCTGACGTTTCTCTTGGATGTCCCCCAAAACAGGTTCAACCCGGATGGTTGTCGTCTTACACTTGTCTTTCAATTCAAGGTCGATCTCATATAATGCCGTCTCTGCCCGTTCAAAAAGCAGAATCCGTCCCGGATAAAAATTGATGATCTGGCGGCATAACTCAGAGCCGATGGAGCCGCCGGCGCCGGTGACCAGCACGGTTTTCCCTTCCAGGTAGGCGCCGATACCGGTCTTGTCCAAGTACACCACATCCCGGCCCAGCAGATCCCGGTAGGCTACTTTTCGCAGGGCCGCCACGGATGGCGTACCGTTCAGCAGTTCGCTGAAACCCGGAACGGTTTTATAAGGAATGCCACTCTTCTCGCAAAGCGCCACGATGGTACGCATCTGCTCCGGTGTGGCTGTGGGAATGGCGATGATCAGTTCTTCAATGGACAGGCGAGCCACGAACTTGGACACCCCGGCAATCGTCCCCAGAACGGGCAGGCCATGGATTTTTTTGCCCACCTTTACCGGATTGTCATCCAGAAATCCCACTACCCGGAACCCCAGGGAAGGATTGTGTGCGATCTCCCGGTATATCTTTTCCCCGCAGTCGCCGGCGCCCAGAATGATCACGCGACGGGCGCGGCTGTCAGTTTTTGAAAAGACCTGGGAAAACGTCTTTTTCACCACCTGGCCCATCTTGTCGCCTGCGGCATGCTCAAAATAAATACGGATCAGGATGCGAAACCCGGAGACAAACAAAATGGTAAGCAGGGCGTCGATGAGGAAAACCGAGCGGGGAAACCCCTGGAACCGGTTAATAAACAACAGTATTCCCACAACCACAATATCTGTGGAAAGTACCGCCTTCACAATGTTGGAAAGATCAGAGAGGCTGGTATAACGCCACATTCCCCGGTACAGGTCAAACCAGTAAAAACCGGCCAGCTTCAGCAGAATCACAAAAGGGAGGACCTGCTGAAACGGGACCAGGTAAAAACGGGGAATGCGAAAATCAAAACGCAGCAGGTAGGCAAGATAGAAAGCGCAACAAAAAAACAGCGCATCCACCACCATCACGATCACCACGTTTTTCGAAAAATAAAGCTTTTTCATAAACCGGCCTGTCGTTGTGCAACACTGAATAAAAACCGGCCCATTACGCACAAGGCCCGAAGCGGTATTGTAAAACACCGCTTCGGGCCTTGCAATCGTTAAAAACTAAAGAGAGAAGAACCGCAGCTACTTGGCAACCTCACCGATGGTTATCCGGCTCAGATTCTTCTCAAGTATCTTGGCGCCGATCCCCTTGACTTCCTTCAGCTGCTCGACACTCTTAAAAGAGCCGTTGGCCTCGCGATACTCGATAATGCGCCGGGCGATCTCCTTGCCCACACCGGTCAGGGTTGTCAGTTCATCAACAGAGGCGGTATTGATATTGACCATCTGCCCGACCGCCTTGGCCGCTGCACTCTTTTCCGCCTGCGTGCCCTTGGCCGCTTTTTCAGCCAGGGCAGTGCCGGATAACGTCAGCATCGCGATTGCGATCACACTCATCATCAGAACCGCCAGTTTTTGTCGTGCCATTCTGAACCTCCTCTTTTAATTTGATTGTTGAAGCCGAAAATCTCCATTGATTTACAATGGACCCAATATAGAGCATAAATGAAGAAAGAAGGGAATTTAAAACAAGATATAATAGATGTCAAGGGTTAAGATGAATACTCCTTGAATTGATTGTAATTCCAATAACTACAGCTATTTAACCGTTAGGATCGGGCAAAAAGAGGAGCCGCTACCATGAAATGCCCCTGAAGATGACTTCCGGCCGAATGTTATCCCGAAACGTTTCAACGGCATGGAAAAAAGAGGCCAGCACCTCATCGGTCAGGTAATGGGGTTTTACACCGATGTCCACCAGGCCCTGGTAGGCGGGGTTATAGTAGTGTTCCTCGGCCTCTTTGCGGGGGTTTTCAAGGTTCTGAACCTTTACGTCATAACCCAGTTGCCGGCCCACGCCGCACACCCTGTCAGCCAGTTCGTTGACGGAAAAGGTCTCCATGATCTGGTTGAAAATCCGCAGTTCACCGCTTCTGGCCGGGGTTTTTTCAGACATGGCCACGCACTGGAGGGTGTCGTTGATGTTCAGGTAGCCCCTTGTCTGGCCCCCTTTGCCGTATACCGTCAGGGGATAGCCCACCACCGCCTGGGTGACAAAGCGGTTGAGCAGGGTGCCGAATATCTCGTCATAATTAAAAATGGTGCGCAGCCGATCATCTCCTTCGGCCTCAGTGGTTTCAAACCCGTAGACCGGGCCCTGCATCAGGTCGGTGATCCGCAGGTTCCACATGCGCACGGCAAACCACATCAGGTCGGTGTCCATGATCTTGGTGGTGTGGTAGAGGGAGCTGGCCTGCCGGGGAAAAAGAAACCGGTCCTTCCGGCCCTTGTGTTCGATATCCAGCCACCCTTCCTCGATATCGATATTCGGGGTGCCGTATTCGCCCATGGTGCCGATGTGGATCACGTGGGTCTGCCGGGAAAAATCCCGCAGGGCAAACATCAGGTTGTTGGTAACCAGCAGGTTGTTGGCAATGGTGATGTTGGCATACCGGTAATTGATAAGCGAATACGGGGCCGACGGCTGCTCCGCGTAGTGGATGACCGTGTCGGGAATGCCGGAAAACTTTTTGTCCGCAGCCCAGGCATATTCGGCCCGGCCGTCAAACAGGCCCCGCGTCACCTCCGGGTCGGCCAGGTCCCCGATCACCACCTTGATCTGGCGGCCGGTCTTTTCATGCCAGATGGCGGCCCGCTGCACCAGGGTGGGAACCGGGTAAAGCATGCCCACATCCAGCTCTGTGCAGGCGTTTCTGCGAAAATAGTTGTCCACAACGGTGACATCAGCACCCTGGGCCGAAAAATGCATGGCCGTGGGCCACCCCAGGTAGCCGTCGCCGCCGAGAATAAGAATGTGAGACATGGCCGAACCTCCTTTTCTGGATCCCGCTGTTTAACACGGATCTATCATGAAATTTTTCAGGTTAAAACCGCTGCACCGGCTGAAACGGTTCCGCCGCTTCGCCCTCGATGAGGTTGTTATCATGCAGAAAGGCCCGAAGCTCGGCCTGGGTCAACGGCGTCTCGTTGGCGGAGTGATAGGCCCGGTCCACCCGGTCGCTGATCCTATCCGCATAGGTGTAGTCAATCTCCCGGTAAAGGGAAAGAAACGCGGGCCGCACCACAAAATAACGATCCAGTTCCACGCTCCGCCGGGTCTCCTCTTCGGTCATCAACTCTTCGTAGAGCTTTTCACCGGGCTTGGCGCCGATCACCTCGGTTTGGACCGCTTTCGGATCATGTCCATACCGGGGTGCCAGATCCTCAATCATCACCCGGGCCAGGTCTTCAATGCGGATCACCGGCATCTTGGTGACAAACACCTCCCCGCCCCTGGCGATATCCGCGGAATCGATCACGAGTTGCACGGCCTGGCGAATGCTCATGATAAACCGGGTCATGTCCGGATCGGTGAGGGTCACGGGCCCGCCTTTTCGAATCTGCTCGCGAAAGATGGGAATGACCGAGCCCCGGGAGCCCAGCACATTGCCGAAACGGGTGGAGGCAAACTCGGTCTTGCCGGATCGCAGGTTGCTGTTGGCCGCTGTCATGAGCCGCTCGCCCATCAGCTTGGAGGTGCCCATCACGTTGGTGGGGTTGACCGCCTTGTCGGAACTGGTAAACACCACCGTTCGGACACTGTTTTCAACAGCGGCCCACACCACGTTCTGGACCCCGTGAATATTGGTCTGCACCGCCTCAAAGGGCGATATCTCGCACAGCTCCACGTGCTTGAACGCCGCCGTGTGGAATACGATGTCGATGCCGGAAAAAAGCCGCTTCAGCCGGGCCCCGTCCCGCACATCGGCCAGAAAGAACCGGGCCGGCCGGCCGGCAAACCGCTGCCGGGCGAAAAAAAGCTCGCTCTCGTTGTTGTCAATACCGACCAGTTCGCCCACGCCGTAGACTTCCAGTAGTTGGCGGACCAACTCGCCGCCCACGGTGCCGCAACATCCGGTGACCAGCACGCGCCTGTTTTCAATCGCACCCATGGCAGTTCCTTATAAAAGTTTTTTGGCCCGCGTTTTCACGATCCGGTTCACCCCATACCACACCTCCGCAAAACCCCCGAGGGCCGCCGCCGCATACAACAGGCCGGCCCCGGCAAGCATCCACACGCAGAGGCCCACAGCCAGTTGGACCATACCATATCCGGCGGCGACCTTCCAGTGGGCCACACCCAGTTCGTTGGCCAGCACCTGGTACAGATGCCTGCGATGGGCATGGGTGATTGGCTCGCCGGCCTTCACCCGTTCCACCAGGGTAAACAGCTCGTCGGCATAAAACGGGAACAGAAAAGCGGCACAGGCCACAAACTCAGCCGGCGATGCTGCAAAAGCCACCACCAGGACCGCAAACACAAACCCCAGCAGAACGCTGCCCACATCCCCCATGAAAACCCGGGCGCCGGGAATGTTAAAGGGCAGAAACCCGGCACAGGCAAAGACCATTCCCAGGCTGACATACCATAACGCATCCGGTTTTCCGGCCATGTGGCCAAAAGCCGCCAGCAGGCCGAACCCCACGATACCGGTGATGGCGGCAATGCCGTTGATCCCGTCCATGAAGTTGTAATAGTTGGCCGTACCCA
>JAXHVI010000119.1:0-33967 GCA_034189195.1 Thermodesulfobacteriota bacterium
TTGCCGTGCTTGACCAGTTCGCCACAGGTCACGCTGCCGTCGTATGCCCCGGTCAAAAGCGCGTCAATGGTGAATACCTGGGTGACGGTGTTTTTCGGCGCCAGCCCGGCACAGCCGGCAACCACCAGCAGCAGGCAGAGGGCAAAGACAGCCCCATACCGTTGTTTTGTAATCATTGGATGATCCCTTCCGTCTTCTCCAAATCGGTATCGGGATCGCTATCGATATCGGTATCGAATTCCGATTTCGATTGTGAGCCGTAACGCTGATTATACTGCCGAAGTGCTCCATCAAAAAACGTCTGTTCGTCAGCCGATAAGGGGTTTAGCCGCACTGGGGTGCGGCGCTCCCGGGTTCCAGGCTGCAAATCTTACGGAATAATACCAGCCACGGGGGTGTTGTGCAACTAATGCGGGGGCTGTCCCTTTTTGCCCGAGCCGCAGTTTTGTGCTGAATCGCGGAGACAAGGGCAATGCTGTCTGAGTTCGCCGCAGGCGAACGAGTTCATTGCCCGCCGCGATTCAGTGCAAAACAAGGGAAGTCGCGAAGCGACCCGGGCAAAGGGTGGCTTTCTTTTGGTACTTTTCTTTACCACTAAAGAAAAGTACTACCCGATTTTTTTCAGCAGCTGGGTGGCCGCGGTCAGCAGGGGGTCCCACACCGGGCCGAAGGGCGGGGCATAGGCCAGATCGGTCTGGGCAAAGGCGGCCACGGTCATGCGGTTGTGAAGGGCAACAGCCGCCGCGTTGATGCGGTGGGCCACGCCCTCTTTTCCCACCATCTGGGCACCCAGCAGGCGGCCGGTTTTCCGGTCCGCTATCATGCGCACGTGAATCGGCCTGGCGCCGGGATGGGCATGGGCCCGGGACCGGCTTTCAATCACTACCTCCACCGGGTCAAACCCGGCCCGCTGTGCCTCTCCTGGAAACAGGCCGGTGCGGGCAACCTCCAGGTCAAACACCTTGAACACGGCGGTGCCGGCCACGCCGTCGAGTTCCACGCCGGCGCCGAGAATATTGTCCGCCACGGCCCATCCGGCCCGGTTGGCCCGCAGGGCCAGGGGAATAAACGTTTTTTGGCCGGTGACCACATGGTAGGCGTCGGCGCAGTCGCCGGCGGCGTAAATATCGTCATGGGAGGTTTTCAGGGTACGGTCCACGGCAATGGAATTTTTCACGCTCAGCTCCAGGCCCGCGGCCCCGGCCATATCGCTGTTAGGCGAAAGGCCAATGGCCACCAGCACCATGTCCGCCTCCAGCTGGCCCAGGTCACAGATCACGGCCAGACCGCTTCCCTGTTTTTCAATCCGGTGCACCTCGCAGCCGATGTGCAGGCCCACCCCTTTTGATTCCACCTCCTGCTGGACCACGTCGGACAACGGCTCGCCCAGCCAGGATAGAAAGCCCTTGCCCGGCTTGATCATCTCCACGGCCACGGACCGTTCCACCAGAGCCTCGCACATCTCAAGGCCGATGTAGCCCATGCCCACGATCACTACCCGCCGGACGCCGTTGGCGTCCATGTAGGCCTTGAGCCGGCGGCCATCGTCCAGGCTCTTGAGCACCATGACGCCGGGCAGGTCAAACCCCGGCAGGTCCGGCACAATGGCCGACCCGCCGGTGGCGATCAGCAGTTTGTCATAGGCCATTTCAAAGGACGCGCCCTGGTCCGTGGAGCCAAAGACCTTTTTTGCCGCCGGATCAATGGCCGTGGCTTCGTGGCCGGTGAGCAGGTCAATGCCCTGTTTCTCCCGAAAAACGCAGGCCTGGCGCACCACCAGTTCCTCGATGGCCTTGCCCGGCATTGCGATATTGTAAGGCATGCCGCAGGCACTGTAGGAAACGTCATGGCTCCGTTCAAGAACCGTGACTTCCATGTTCTTGTCGTTGCGTTTGGCGCGGCTGGCGGCACTCATGCCGGCCGCATCCCCGCCGATGACCAGGAATTTCATTGTGTGCGGTTCCTTCTGTTTATCGTGGGTTGAAACGTAAAAGCCGGGTTCTCACTACTTAAACTTTTTGAAAAAATTGCCCACCGCCTTGCCCGCCTCATCAATGCCGGCCTGGGTTTTGTCGCTGGTGGCGGTCTCCTCAATCACATTCTTGTTTTTGGATGCCGGTTTGGAACCGGTAACCCTGGGCGTGGTGGTCGTGCCGTCACAGGCGCCCAGACGCTTGCCTTTCATGGTGCTTTTGATCCGCATGTTGTTTTCCGGCACATAGGTCTCCATGGTGCCGTTCATGGTGTCACCGCTGTAGGTGATTTTGCCGGTGCCTTCGGTTTTGCCGCCCTCGCCTTTGCAGACGATTTTCCAGGACACGGTGTTGCCGCTCACCTTCATGTCCTTCACTTCACAATCCTTGGACTGTTCCCTGTCCATGGGCACCGCGTCCTTCTCGGTGATGCACTGAACATGGGTGAAGGCCTGCGGCCCCATGCCCGGAATATCGGTTGTGGTGGTGATTTCCCATTTGCCGGGCTTCATGTCCGGACCGGCCCAGACCATGCCGGCGCCCAGAATAAATACGCATGCCATTGCCATTACCGTTCTGCCCGCTTTGCTTGACATTCCTGACACTCCTTGTACTGCGGATTGGTTTATAATGCCGGCGCAAAACCGTATCGCCCCGGCTTTTCGTCAAATCAGGTTGTATGCTGATACACATGCACATCCCGTTGCGGGAACGGAATGGAAACGCCCTGTTCGTCAAACGCTTTTTTCACCTTTTCGGTCACGTCAAAAAAGACGCCCCAGTAATCCCCGGCATTGACCCAGGGCCGCGCCGTAAAATCCACACTGCTTTCACCCAGGATTACAGCTTTTCAATCTTATATTTACGGGTCCCCAGGCCCAGCTTTTCCGCGTAGCCCAGCTGAATTTCCCACTCCACGTGGGGGTAGACACTGCGAAACTTGTCTTCCCCTGCTTCCCGGTTGTTCTTCAGGCACGAGCCCGGCAGGGCGTGTTCGGCGTTGACCATGTCGGCGCAGGCCTGGTCAATGGCCACCGGGTCGGTGGAGGCCAGAATGCCGATGTCGCGTACCATGGGCGCGTCATTATAAGGAAAGCAGTCGCAGGCCGGGGAGACATCGGTAATAAAATTGACAAACAGGGACTTTTTCTCCTTGCCCTTGAGCACCCCCACGGTGTATTCCACCATCTTTTCCAGAAAAGCCGGGCCGGCCTGGTTCCACTGGATATGCACCGACCCGGTGGGGCAGACCACGATACACTCGCCGCAGCCCACGCATTTTTCCTCGTTGATAACGGCTTTCTTCTCTTTTTTCTCCCCTTCCTTCACCAGCCGGATGGCGCCATGGGCGCAATGGGCCACGCAGTCGCCGCAGCCGATGCAGGTTTTGGTCTTGACCCTGGGAGACAGGGTGGAGTGCTGGGCCAGCTTGCCCTTTCGGGAGGCGCACCCCATGCCGGTGTTTTTGATGGCTCCGCCGAAACCGGACAGCTCGTGCCCCTTGAAGTGAGCCACGGATATAAACGCATCGGCCCGGACAATCTCGGCGCCGATATAGACCTCGTCAAACCGCTTGCCGTCGATCTTTACGGCCACCTCTGTTTTCCCCCTCAGGCCGTCGGCAATGATCAGGGGCGCCCCCACCACGGAATAGGCAAACCCGTTGTGGACCGCGGTTTCCAGATGATGGACCGCGTCGCTGCGGGAACCCGCATACAGGGTGTTGGCGTCGGTCAGAAACGGCACGGCCCCCTGGTCTTTGAGCGCATCAACGATCTTTCGCAGAAACACCGGCCGAATGTAGGCCGTGTTGCCCAGCTCGCCGAAATGGAGCTTGACCGCGGCCAGATCCCGCTTGGCCACCACCTTGCTCAGGCCGGCGGCTTCCACCAGCCTGCCCAGCTTCTGAACGAGATTCTCCTTGTAGCTTGCCGACAGATCGATAAAACAGACCGTGCTTGTCATGGGTGCCTCCTTTTCCTGCTTTTGTCAGATATACCTGTTTTTTTCTATCAAATTAAATGAAACTACGTCAGGTTTGCGTCAAACGCGTTCCTGATCAGCTCCACCGCATTGTCCGGCCCCTGCACAATCACCACGTCAAACCGGGCCTTGGCCCCGGCCTGACCGGTTTCCTTGAGGTACCACAGGGCCGCCCGGGTGATTTTACGCTGCTTGTCCTTTGTAATGCTTAACCGGGGACTGCCGAAGCTCCCCGTCCGCCGGGCCTTGACCTCGACAAAGGCAAGCGCTGTCCTGTCCTTTGCGATAATGTCGATCTCACCCACGGGGGTGCGATAGTTGCGGCACACAATGGTGTAGCCCTCTTTTTTTAAAAATCGCTCGGCCGCCTGCTCCCCATGGCGGCCATATCGCTGGCGTTGGTTGAGCATGATCATCCATACCACATATCGATTGGCCATGCAAAAAATGCTATGGGCCTATGCTTTGACCGTGAAGCTGGCCCGGTGAATAAGCGTGGGGCCGTATTGGAAAATGGCGTTGCGGTGGGCTTTGGTGGGATAGCCCTTGTGTTGAGAAAAGCCGAACTCGGGATAATCAAGATGGTAACGCTCCATCAGGTTGTCCCGGGAGACCTTGGCCACGATGGAGGCCGCGGCAATGGAGATGCTGGCGCTGTCTCCTTTGACAATGGGCCGCTGCTGAAGGGGCCGGGGAATGGTAAAGGTACCGTCGATCAGCAGAAAGTCGGGCTGGGGAAAAAGATTTTCAACGGCCATGGCCATGGCCAGAAGGGAGGCCTGAAGAATGTTGATGCGGTCGATTTCAACGGCATCGACAATACCGATGCCGACAGTAAGGGCGTCCCTGTAGATATCGTCATACAGGGACGCCCGTTTTTTTGCGGAAAGTTTCTTGGAGTCGGTGATCCGGTCGTTGGTATAATCGTCCGGGAACACGACGGCGGCGGCCACCACCGGGCCGGCCAGGGGCCCGCGACCGGCCTCGTCAAGACCGGCGATAATGGAAAACCCGTCACTCCTGGCACTGTCTTCGTATGTTCTCATGAATCGGTCCGTACCCGGAAAACAATAACATCCGATCCGGCGGTCCAACACTGGAAGCTACTTGTCCCGCTTTTCCTGAATCTTGGCCGCCTTGCCGGTCAGGTTGCGGAAATAGTAAATCCGGGACTGGCGCACCAGGCCCCTTTTCACTACCTCGATCCTGTCGATGGACGGGGAGTGCAGGGGAAAAATCCGCTCCACACCGATCCCGAAGGATGTTTTTCGAACGGTAAAGGTGGCGGCGGTGGACTTGGAGCCGTTGTGCCGTCTCAACACCACACCCTCGAACACCTGAATGCGCTCTTTTTCACCTTCCTTGATCTTCACATGCACTTTGACCGTGTCGCCGGACACAAAATTCGGCAGGTCCAACCGCATATGTTCTTTTTCCAGTTGTTTGATCGCTTCCATGTTTTCCTCCAAAAAACCTTATAGTTGGCCGTTCCCGCACATGCGGAAACCGACGTTGACCCGCCTTTATACCCTATCTTCTGCCAGTCTGTCCAGCATTATCGACACAGCCGACCGCACAGAAAGATGATTATATGCACTTTTTCCGGCCAGTGGCTCCAGCACGCAGTCGGCCCGCTCCAGAACCAACGGCGCCAGACCCCAGGCAGTGCCGAACACCAGCAGTACCGGAGACGTGTTAAGCCGGTCTTTTAAATACTCCATGGTCACCGCACCCGGATAGAGCCGGGCCGTGGTGGCCGCCACCAGGGGGGCCTTGCCGGTATCCGCGCTCACAAGGACCGCTGCATCGGCCAGGCTGTCGCACACCCGCATCAGCTCAAACGCCTCAGCCCGTAACGGGTTGTACCGGGCACCGCTCCCGTCGGTCCAGTGGGCTATAATTCGTTTTACCAGCCGCTTCTGGTCTTCCAGGGGCGTCACCACAAAATAACCGGCTGCTCCGTAAGTTTTCGCGGCCCTGGCAATGTCGTGCAGATCCAGGTTGGTCACGGCCGAAGCAATGGTCTCCGCCTGCCGGCCCAGGACCGGGTGGTGGACCAGCGCAATGTACAGGCGGCTTACCGGGCTAATCGGCGACAAGGGCTTCAACCTTCCGGCACCACGCTTTGAGCGCTTTTTTCTCCTTCAGGGTCAACGCTCTTTCCAGCAGCAGGTCCGGCCGCTTGAGCAGGGTGCGAACCAGGGATGTTTCCAGCCGCCAGGCCTCGATACGGGCGTGGTTGCCGGAAACCAGGACCTCTGGCACCGGTTCCCCCTCGAACACCGGTGGCCGGGTATAGTGGGCGTGCTCGATCCGTCCCTGCACAAAAGTCTCCTTTTCCGCCGAGTCCTCACCGCCCAGGGCACCGGGCACCAGGCGGGTAACCGCGTCGATGACGATCATGGCCGGCACCTCGCCGCCGGAAAGCACGTAATCGCCCACTGAAATCTCGTCGTCAATCAGTCCCTGGCAGACCCGCTCGTCAATGCCTTCGTAACGGCCGCACACCAGAATCAGGTCTTCGGCGGCATCGGCCAGGTGCCGGGCCGCCTCCTGGGTAAACCCCCGGCCCTGGGGGGTCAAGAGCACGGTGCGAGCCGACGGGTTTGTCGCCTTTGCGTTGCGAATGGCCGCTGCCAGGGGCTCGGGCTTCATCACCATGCCGCTGCCCCCGCCGTAAGGCCGGTCGTCTACGGTCCGGTGACGGTCCTCTGTATAGTCCCGAATGTCCACGGTCCGGTAGGAGATGGTGCCGCTTTCAACGGCCCGCCGGACAATGCCGTGATGAAAAAAGGCGTCCACCATCTCCGGAAAAATCGTCAACACCGTAAAGTTCATGGCACGCCTTTTTTGTCCGGCCTTTCGGGCCGGTTCGAATATGCCGCAAGCCCCGCCTGTGGCAGGGCTAAAAAATTTCAATTTCATGAAAGATACGGGCTACAGGGATTCCGGCAGGGTCACCTGCATGGCGCCGGCCGCCAGGTCGATGTGCCCGACCACGGACTTGAGGGCGGGTACCAGGGTCTCCTTCCCGGTATCGGCGTCGGTCACCACATACACATCGTTGCCCGGCGTGGGGATAATCGATGTGATACGGCCCAGGAAGGTTTTTTTATCAAACACGGCCAGGCCGATCAGGTCTTCCCAGTAATAGGTGTCGTCCTCAAGGGGCGGCAGGGACGCGCGCAGGGCGAACATTTCGTATCCCACCACTGCCGCGGCCTGCTCGCGGCTGTTCAGTTCCAGAGCCCCCAAAAGGAAATGGCGACCATGGGGTTTGCACCATTCGATGGTGCAAACCCGCTCGTCGCCTTTGGGGCCTCGTAGAAAAAGGGTGTTTCCCTGCGAGAACTCCGCGATGTCACCGGAGTGGGAATAGATCCGGACGGTGCCGCGAATTCCATGAATACCGACGATTTTGCCCACACCTAGGAATTCGCTGCCGTTCATGGGAAAAGCTACTCGATGATCTCAAGCACCGTGCGTTTTTTGAGCTTGGCCGAAGCAGCGCTCAGAATGGTGCGCAAGGCACGGGCCGTGCGGCCCTGTTTGCCGATGATCTTGCCCAGATCCTCCTTTGCCACCTTGAGCTCCAGAACCGAGGTCTGGCTGCCGTCCACTTCCGTCACCACTGCCTGGTCGGGGTTGTCGACAAGCGCCTTTGCGATGTACTCGATCAACTCTTTCATGGACATAGCCGCATCTCCCTCCTTGCTGTGTTCGTTGCAGTTCAGACGACTCCACCGTTTCCGGTCAACAACACACTGGTCCGGCTGTGAAAGTTAATCTTTTGGAAAGTATACCATTCTTATCGCAAAACGCAAACGCGAAACAAACGGGCAAAGAATCTATGAAACCGCAACACCCTCTTTTTTCAGAATGCTCTTCACGGTGCGGGTGGCCTGGGCGCCCTGGCCCAGCCAGTGCTCGACCCGGTCCTTTGCCACCACGATCTCCGCCGGATTCACCAGGGGGTTGTAGGTACCCACCTTTTCAATAAACCGGCCGTCCCGGGCATACCGCTCGTCCGCCACCACCATCCGGTAAAAGGGACGCTTCTTGCGGCCGCATCTTGCCAATCGAATTTTTACCGCCATGTTTTTCTTTTCTCCTTAGAACGGCATCATGCCGCGGCCCAGACCGCGCATGCCGCCCTTGTTGATTTTCTTTACCATTTTCATCACCTGCGTGTAGTCCTTCAACAGCCGGTTGACCTCCTGCACGCTGGTGCCGCTGCCCTTTGCTATTCGTTTCCGCCGGCTGCCGTTGATGATGGCATGCCGCCGCCGTTCCTCCGCTGTCATGGAGTTGATGATGGCCTCGATGCGGGAGATCTGGCCGTCATCCACCTCAATGTCCTTCATCTGCTTGATCTTGCCCATGCCGGGAATCATCTTCAACAGATCGCCGATGGAGCCCATCTTGCGAATCTGGGTCATCTGGTCCCGAAAGTCCTCCAGGGTAAACTCGTTTTTCCGAAGCTTTCGTTCAAGGTCGGCCGCCTTTTTCTCGTCCACCACGGACTGGGCCTTTTCGATAAACGACAGCACATCGCCCATGCCCAGAATGCTGGAGGCCATGCGGTCCGGGTGAAACGCCTCCAGGGCGTTTGTCTTTTCGCCCACGCCCACGAACTTGATGGGCCTGCCGGTCACCGCCTTGATGGAAAGGGCCGCGCCGCCCCTGGCGTCGCCGTCCATCTTGGACAGGATCACGCCGCCGATGTCCAGCCGTTCGTTAAAGGACCGGGCGATGTTGACCGCGTCCTGGCCGGTCATGGCATCGGCCACCAGCAGAATGTCAGACGGCGACACGGCCTGCTTGATGCCGACCAGCTCCTCCATCAGTTCTTCGTCGATGTGCAGCCGGCCCGCCGTGTCCAGCAGCAGCGTGTTGCAACCCTGCTGCTGGGCCGCCACCCGGGCCTGGCGGCAGATATCCACCGGTTTCATGCCGGGATCCGACGCAAACACCGGCACCTGGACCTGGCTGCCCAGCTTTTTGAGCTGGTCGATGGCCGCGGGCCGGTAAACGTCCGCCGGCACCAGGTAGGGCTTTCTGCCCTGCTTTTTCAGATAAACGGCCAGCTTGGCGGCGGTGGTGGTTTTACCGGAGCCCTGAAGCCCCACCAGCATCACCGACACCGGGGCCTGGCCGGTCAGGTTCAGGTCCTGCCGCGTTTCCCCCATCAGCCGGGTCAGCTCTTCGTAAACGATCTTTATGACCTGCTGGCCCGGGGTCAGGCTCTCCAGCACGTCGGCGCCCACGGCCCGTTCCCGAATGTCGGCGATAAACTGCTTGACGATCCGGTAGTGGACGTCGGCCTCCAGCAGGGCAAACCGCACCTCCTTGAGACCCTCGTCGATATTCTTCTCGGTAAGCGTTCCCTGGCCTTTAAGCTTCTTAAAAACCGAATTCAGCTTGTCGCTCAGGTTCTCAAACATATACTCGCCGTTGCACTCCTTTTTTCGCCGGCCCCATGCCCCGTTTGAAGCAAATATGGCCGGCCCGATAGACCCGTATCACAGGAAACGGGAAGAAAAACCATCTGCAGGCGACCTGCCACAGCGAATGGCTGAAAACTAAACCCTTGAAACTAATATTTTAGCAACGGCATGTCAAGAAATTTATACTATACAGGGCCGCCAAAATTCATTATAAAAGGCATCATGAACAGCACCGCCTTGCCACAGGAGATTCAGAACCTCACCCGGGCCCGGTTTGCCGACTGGCTGAAGGCGCACAACATCGCCCCCTACCGGGCCGACCAGGTGTTTAAATGGCTCTTTGTCCACCGGGCGGAGAGTTTTGACCAGATGACCAATATTTCCAAGCCGGTGCGGTCCCTTCTGGCAGAATCCTTTATTATCGGCCGCTTGAAAATTGCCAGAACCCGGCAGTCCGCCGACGGCACCCGCAAGTACCTGTTTGAACTTTCCGACAGCGAGTATATCGAAAGCGTGCTGATTCCCGAGGAGGACCACTTCACCCTGTGTGTCTCCACCCAGGTGGGGTGCGCCCAGGGGTGCGCTTTCTGCATGACCGCGAAAAAGGGGTTTGTCCGCAACCTGACCCCGGCGGAGATCATTGGCCAGGTTCTCGGCGCGTTAAAAACCCTGGCCCCGGAAGAGCGGCTGACCAACATCGTGCTCATGGGCATGGGCGAACCCCTGGCCAACTACGACAACGTAATCGCCGGCCTGGACACCATGTGCGACGGGGACTGCGGCCTGCAGTTTTCCACCCGCCGGGTCACCCTCTCCACCTCGGGCCTGGTGCCCCGCATGGCCCCGCTGGGCCTGGCCACAACGGTGAACCTGGCCGTCTCCCTGAACGCCGCGGACAATAAAACCCGGGACATGCTCATGCCGATCAACAAGACCTATCCCATTGAGGTGCTGCTGGAGGCGTGCCGGACCTATCCCCTTTCCAACCGGCGCAAGATCACCTTTGAGTATATCCTGATGGCAGGGGTCAATGATTCGGAAAAAGACGCCCTGCGCCTGGTCAAGCTGCTGCGGCCCATCAAGGCCAAGGTCAACCTGATTCCCTTTAATGAACACGAGGGCGCGGCCTTCAAGCGGCCCGACGATGCCGCCATCGAACGCTTCAAACAGATTCTTCACGACCACCGGTACACGGTGATGACCCGGCAAAGCAAAGGGGCCGACATATCGGCCGCCTGCGGCCAGCTGGCCGCGGATATTAAAAAATACGGTCAAAACAAATAGGAAAACACCATGTCCCACCTGGAGATCGAGGTGAAATTCTTTCTGGAAGACAAGGCTGCGGTGCGAAAGCGCATTCTGGCCCTGGGCGCGGTTTCCCAGGGCGAGCGGTTTGAAACCAACATCCGGTTTGAAGACAGGGACAAAAGCCTGATTAAAAGAAAGGTACTGCTGCGGCTGCGAAAGGACAGCCAGGCCACCCTGACTTTTAAGAGCCCGCCGGAGGTGGCGGACAGCGAGTTCAAGGTGTACCGGGAAATTGAAACCCGGGTCAGCGACTTTGAAAACACAAAACAGATTCTTGCCGGGCTGGGCTTTTTGCCGGCGCAGGTCTACGAAAAATGGCGGGAAACCTTTACGGCAGGACCGGTTGTCCTCTGCCTGGACACCCTGCCCTACGGCGACTTTCTGGAGATCGAGGCGGATAAAAAGAGCATCCGGCAGTGGGCCGAAAAGCTGGGGCTTTCATGGGGAAACCGGCTGGTGACCAACTACCTGGAAATGTTTGCCCGCATTCGGGAAAAATACGGCCTGCCGTTTACCGACGTGACCTTTGAAAACTTTGAGGGCATAACTGTGGATTCAAAAATTTTTCCGGATAAGGAATAGGCGACGGGAAAATTAACTTTTTCCTGAATAGATGAGGGTGTGCATGCCGATGCGGACCACGTCCTTGTCCTTGAGCATGCAGCTGGTGATCGCCTTTTTGTTGACATAAGTGCCGTTCTTGCTCTGCAGGTCGGTGAGCACAAAGCCCTCCTTTACAAACTCCACCTTGGCGTGGTGGCCGGACACCGAAAGGTTTTCAATCACGATGTCGTTGGTCTTGCGCCTGCCGATGTGAAGCGGCTTTTCAGGATCCAGCTTGTAACGGTTTACAATGGTTTCCTTAAACTTCAATGTCAGAAAGGGCATGGCGAAAATCCTCTTTTCTTGCCAGCGGTTATGCCCCCCAATATGCCAACAAACACTCCATCCGTCAAGAGAATAGAATGTTCACACCTGTCGGCGGGGAACGGGGCCCGCACCCCTACATCGTGTGGACGGTCTTTCCGTTAATCACTGAAATGTTGTGCTGCGCCAGCGTGGCCAGGGCCTTGTCCGTGTCGTCAAACCGGAAGATCATGATGGCGTTGTTGCCGCTGTTGCGCACAAAGGCGTACATGTACTCCACGTTGACCCCGACCTTGCCCAGCAGGTCTAAAATTCTGTGAAGTCCGCCCGGCCTGTCTTCCACCTCCACGGCCACCACGTCGTGGGCCCCTATGGTCAGGCCGTTGTCGCGCAGCACGCGCTTGGCCTTTTCGTTATCATCCACGATCATGCGCAGCACCCCGAAATCGGACGTGTCGGCCAGGGCCAGGGCACGAATGTTGACTCCGGCTTCGGTCAGAATGGATGTCACCTCGGCAAGACGGCCGGTCCTGTTTTCAAGAAAAACGGAAATCTGCTCAACCCGCATGGTTCCCCCTTATTATATATGGTTAAAATCTTTGATCAGATTTTGCGGTTATCAATCACCCGCACGGCCTTGCCCTCGCTGCGGGCAATGGTCTTGGGCTCCACCAGCTTGACATCGGCGGACACGCCCAGCAGCTCCTTGATGTTGTGGGCGATCTTGCGCTCGGTCTCCTGAAGCTTTTTCACCTCGTCGGAGAAGAGCTTTTCCCCCACCTCCACCTTCACGGTGAGCACGTCCAGGTTGTCTTTCCGGTCCACGATGAGCTGGTAGTGGGGCTCCACATCTTCCATCTCCATGAGTACGCTTTCAATCTGGGACGGAAACACGTTGACGCCCCGAATGATCAACATGTCGTCGGTCCGGCCGCTGACCCGCTCCATGCGGACATGGGTACGGCCGCAGACGCACGGCCCGGCATGAAGGGTGGTGATGTCCCGGGTGCGGTACCGGATCACGGGAAAGGCCTCCTTGGTCAAAGAGGTAAACACCAGCTCGCCCTGTTCACCGTAGGGAAGGACCTCTCCGGACACCGGGTCGATCACCTCGGCAAGAAAGTGGTCTTCAAAAATATGAAGCCCCTTCTTGGCCTCGCAGCACTCAATGGCCACGCCCGGGCCGATCACCTCTGAAAGGCCGTAGATGTCGACGGCGCTCAGGTGGAGCTTGGCCTCGATCTCCTGGCGCATGTTCTCCGACCAGGGCTCGGCGCCGAACACGCCCACCCTGAATTTCAGGTCGTTGAAGTTGACGCCCATCTCCTGGGCCACCTCGGCAAGGTGCAGGGTATAGGAGGGCGTGGCGGTCAGCACGGTGGGGCCGAAATCCTTCATGATCATCACCTGGCGCTTGGTGTTGCCGCCGGACACGGGAATAACCGATGCCCCCAGTTTTTCCGCGCCGTAATGGGCTCCCAGGCCGCCGGTAAACAGGCCGTATCCGTAGGCGTTGTGAATGATGTCGCCCCGCCAGGCCCCGGCAGCGGCCAGAGAACGGGCCATGAGCGTGGCCCAGGTCTCCACGTCCCGGCGGGTGTACCCCACAACCGTGGGTTTGCCGGTGGTGCCGGAGGAGGCGTGAATCCGCACCACGTTGTCCATGGGCACGGTAAACAGGCCGAAGGGGTAGTTGTCCCGCAGGTCCTGCTTGGTGGTAAAGGGAATGCGCCGCAGGTCGTCTAAACTCTTGATGTCCGACGGTTTGACCCCGGCTTTTTTAAAACCGTCCCGGTAGAAAGGCACCGTGGCATAAACACGTTCAAGGGTGGAGACCAGCCGCTGAAGCTGAATGGCGGAAAGCGCCTCCCGGGGCAGGGTTTCAAATTCAATGTCGTAAATCATGGATTGCTCCTTGTTCCGGGTTTGCCCGTACGGCCCGAAACAGGGCAACAACGGGTAAACCGCATGTAAAAGGCGCTGCAACAGGGCAACGCCGCGGGACACGGGAATCGGGCCTCTTTTCATCCAAACAGGTCACGGCATATTCAGGCCGGCCGGATATTCCATGGCCTGTTCAGGCGAAAACATTCAGAATATGTAGTGAAAACAAATATCCCTGTCAAGGAAAAATAACGGGTTGTCCGATGCCGGCGGCCCGTGAAACGGGATCAGGGATCGCCTGCCGTCATGTCCTGTAATAATCAAGGTACCATGCGACAAACTTTGCTGTTCCGTTTTCCAGAGAAGTGGCCGGGGAAAAACCGGTGGCCTGCCGCAGGGCATCGATGTCGGCCCAGGTGGCCGGCACGTCCCCCGGCTGCATGGGCAGAAAGGCTTTTTCCGCTTTCTTGCCCAGGGCCTTTTCAATGGCTGCGATAAAATCCATCAGGCTCACCGGCTGATTGTTGCCGATGTTGTACAGCCGATAGGGAGCGCGGCTCGTGGCAGGGCAAGGCGCCTCCGGCGACCATTCGGGATCCGGCGCCGGCACACGGTCCATTACCCGCACAACCCCCTCCACGATATCGTCGATATAGGTAAAGTCCCGCTTCATGTTGCCCTGGTTGTAAACCTTGATGGGCGAGCCTTCCAGAATCGCCCGGGTAAATAAAAAATAGGCCATGTCCGGCCGTCCCCAGGGACCGTATACGGTGAAAAAGCGCAGGCCCGTGGCGGGCAGGCCGTAAAGATGGCTGTAGGTGTGGGCCATCAGTTCGTTGGCCTTTTTGGTGGCGGCATACAGGCTTACCGGATGGTCCACGTTGTGGAACACCGAAAAAGGCATGGCGGTGTTCAGTCCATACACGGAGCTGCTGGAGGCGTAGACCAGATGCTTTACTTTCGTATGCCGGCACCCTTCCAGGATATTGCCAAACCCCACCAGGTTGCTGTCGATATACGTTTCCGGGTTTTCCAGGCTGTAGCGCACACCGGCCTGGGCCGCCAGATGGACCACGCAGTCGAATTGATGGGACGCAAACAGCTTTGCCATGGAGGGGCGGTCGGCGATATGGATTCGAAAAAAGCCGAAATTCGAAAAGGGGTGCAGCAGGGCCAGTCGGGCCTCTTTAAGGCCGGGATCATAGTAATCATTGATATTGTCCACCCCGACAACCGTGTGGCCGTCTTCGCACAACCGTTTTGCCAGGTGAAACCCGATGAAGCCGGCGGCACCGGTAACAAGAATGTTCATGGTCTTCCTTTCAATGGAGGCGTAAAACGAAATTCATCAGGAGGGGCATCTGGCCGGGCGTACGGCCCGGCCGGGCATGGACCGGTGTGTCAGGAGGCATCCGGGTTGAACCGCTTGATGCTGTCCCGAAGATTTTCAAACTTCTGCCTCAGGTTGTTTTCCACCAGCAGGCTGACCCATGTGCCGACCAGGGCCTCAAGACGGTTCTCCGGTATCCCGGTATCTTTGATCGGGTCCGGTTGCGATAACCGGGCATTTACATCATCCAGGGCCTGGCGCAGATCCCGGTTTTCCGGGTCCTGGTCCAGCAGAAAGGCGTAGATTTCCGCGCTTTTTTCAAGGTAGCCCTGTTGCGCGCACAACCGGGCCACTGACGGGGTATAAAAAAGAGGGTTATTTGTCATGAAGCGCTCCTGATTTTTTCAGGGTGTAGACCTGCTCGTTTCTGCCCACCATGCCCAGATCTTTACGTGCCACGTGTTCGATGTAGGCAAGGTCCTCTTTTAACCGTTTGATCAGCCGGTGCATCTCCATGTTCTCCTGCTGCATGCGGATATTCTCCTGAATCACGGCCTCGTTTTTCGCCTGCAGGCGGCGGTAGTCCAGAAAACCGTTGTCGGCAAACAGGATCACCCCCACCATGAAGCAGGCAAACAGGCCGGCCAGGGCCAGCAGTATGCGGTTTACGTTATTTTTCAACCACTGTATCACGGACACTGCTCCGTTTTCCGGCAACCAGGCTGCCGAGTTCCCTGCTTTTCAGAATATACGCAAAAACCACAAAACAGACAACCCCCAGGATCACGCAGGCCACGGTGCCCGCCAGCAGCCGGACGGAACCGGCGCCGGCCGGAATCAAAAAAGGGAGGGCCAGCCAGACGGCCAGCCCCATCAACGCCGCGCACAGGGCCGATTTTGTGGCCGAACGCAGAATGCCTGTCAGCCCGATATGGCCCAGCCGGGCCGCAAGTGACCGGGTGAGCAGCAGCAGGTTCACCATGGAGGCGATGGAGGTGGCCAGGGCCAGGCCCCCGTGGGCCAGGGGCCCCATGAGAATCAGGCTCAGGGCCGCATTTATGCAGATGGCGATCACGGCCATGATCACCGGGGTTCTGGTATCGGAAAGCGCATAAAAGGTGGAGACCACGATGCGTACCGCTGAAAAAGCCCAGAGACCCGCCACGTAGTAGGACAGGGCATCGGCGGTCAGGCGTGTGGCCTGGGCGTCAAACCCCCCGCGCTCAAACAGCAGGGCCACAATGGGCTCCCGCAGCACGATCAGGCCCGCCATGGAGGGAAAAGAGATAAAAAGGATCATGCGCATGGAATACCCGAAGGTGTCCTTGACCGCATCAAAATCCCCGGCTGCGGCCTGGCGGGAGATGCTGGGCAGCACGGCCATGGCCGCGGATATGGCAAACACGCCCAGGGGAAACTGCACCAGCCGGTCCGCATAGTAAAGATAGGAAACGCTTCCCTCGGGCAGCAGGGTGGCCAGCAGGGTGCCGATGACGATATTGACCTGGTAGACCGCGGCCCCGAACACCGCCGGCAGCATGAGCAGTCCCACTTTTTTCAGGGCCGGGTGGTAGAGCCTGGCCTTCTGCCAGAAAAAAAGGCCCTGCCTGGTCAGAAAAGGCGCCTGCAGGGCCAGTTGCAGCACGCCGCCGGCGATCACGCCCCAGGCCAGGCCCATGGCCCGCAGGGACGGGTCGTCGGTGACCATGGCCACGGCCCACAGGGTCGCCAGCATGGCGATATTGAGCAGCACCGGCGCCAGGGCCGGGGCGGCAAAGTGGCCCAGGGCGTTTAAAATGCCCATGGCCAGGGCCACCAGGCAGACAAACAAAACATAGGGAAACATGATGCGGGTCAGGGTGACGGTCAGGTCGAACTTTTCCGGAACGTCGGCAAACCCGAACCCCATTACGTAAACGATTTCCGGTGAGAAGACGATGCCCAGCAGCGTCACGCCCACCAGGATAACGGAGAGCAGCCGCAGGGCGGACCGGGCCATGGCAAAGGCCTCTTCCCTGCCCTGGTGTTGTATCTGCTCCAGAAAAACCGGCACAAAGGCGATGGTCAGCGATCCTTCGGCAAAAAGGCGCCGCAGCAGGTTGGGAATACGGAAGGCCACAAAAAAAGCGTCCGACGCCATGCCGGCGCCGAGAAAGGCGGCCAGCGCCATGTCCCGGACATAGCCGAAAATCCGGCTCAGCAGGGTGGCCGAACCGATGATCCCGGTGGCCCGGGTGACACGACGCTTTTCATCCATTGACTGTTCCGCTCCCCCAACGCCTTATGAAGATTATTGCATCCCCGACGCAATGACGGCTAAAACTTTTCTCTGAAATGCCAGCAAGCCATACCCTGGACGCCTGGAACCCGAGTGTAACGGAAGCGCAAAGCAGCGTCAAGCCGTAACCCGGCCAACGGGCAGGAAGAAAAACATGGCAAAACGTTTACAGCAGAGGCGCAAACAGACGGGCCAGGGAGTTGCGGAACTTCTTTACGCGGCTGATGCGGCTGTAGTCTTCCAGTGTGAACTCCCGGGCCGCGGCCAGGTCCTTCATGAACATGGCCTCAAACACCTTTGCCACGTTTGCGTCATAGATCAGGGCATTGATCTCGTAATTCAGCTCAAAGCTGCGGATGTCCATGTTGGCCGTTCCAACGGAGCAGCAAAGGGAGTCCACCACAATGGTTTTGGCGTGCATGAACCCTTCGGTGTAGTAATAAAAACGGACCCCCGCCAGGAGCAGCTCCTCGATGTAGGTCAACGCCGCCCAGTAGGGGACCCGCTTGTCCAGCATGCCGGTGAGCATGATGCGGACATCAATGCCGCTTAATGCCGCGGTTTTCAGGGCCATGAGGATGCTGGCATCAGGAATGAAGTAGGGAGTCTGAATAAACACCGAGTTTTCCGCCGATGAGATCAGCAGAAAGTAGACCTGTTTGATGGAGTGCCACTGGGAGTCGGGGCCGGAGGTGGTGATCTGAATGTGGGTAATGGTGGACGGCGGCTGTGGCACAAACGCCTTGACGTCAATGGTTTCACCGGTGGTATTGAACCAGCTCACGGCAAACACCTCCTCCAGAACAGCCACGGCTTCGCCCTGAATACGAATGTGGGTGTCCCGCCACACCGGAAACCGTTTTCCCCCGTCCACGTATTCCCGGCCCATGTTCATGCCGCCCAGGTACCCGGTTTCTCCGTCGACAACCACCACCTTCCGGTGATTCCGGTAGTTCAGGGTATGGATCTTTAAAGGAGAAACGAAATTATAATAGGGATAAATCTGAATGCCGGCCCGGCGCAGGCGCCGCAGGTACCGGCCCGAAAGATAGTTTCCCACCGCGTCGTAAAGCACCCGCACGGCCACGCCCTGGGCCGCCTTCTCCTTGAGTACAGCCACCACCATTTCGGTAAGATCATCGGCCTTCCAGATGAAATACTCCATATGAATATAGTGACGGGCCCGCATCAGGTCATTGAACAGCACCTCGAATTTTTCCTGGCCGTTGAAAAAGACCGAAAGCTCGTTGTGCCGGGTGAGAATGGAGTCGGAGTTGCGATAGAGCAGGCGGATCAGCTTACGGGTTTCAGGGGAAGAATAACGAACGTGAAGTGCGTCCGCCTCATCCTTCTGCTGGGTGACCAGGCTTTCGTGATTGTCCTGAAGCCGGGTCTCCAGGTCCTGGCGCACCAGGGTGCGGGTGGTTTTTTTGCGCATGCCCCGGCCGACAAGAAAATAGACCGCCAGGCCCAAAACAGGGAGAAAGATAAAAACCAGCAGCCATGAGAGGGTGGAAGCGGTTTCCCGGTTGTCTAAAAGCAGGTAAACGATGGTGACAGCGATATAGATGTACAGCGCAACGATAAGAATCGTATCCCACGGTACCATGGGCCGCCCTTATTTGACGATAAAGTCACACACCAGGGGCAGATGGTCGGACAGTTGGACGGAGGGCGCATGCATGTCGGCCACCCTCACCTGCCGGCTGTGAAAAATATAGTCCAGCTCCCACCGGGGCTGCTTGCTGGGAAACGTCCGCACATTGGCGGCATTGGCGCTGACCAGTCCGGTGGCGGAAAGAAAGCCGGCCAGTTCCCGCGACCCGGCAAAGGCGTTAAAGTCACCGCCCACAATCACCGGTTTGCCCACCCCCCGTATCAGCAGGCTCAGCTCGGCAAGCTGCTGCTGCCGGTGGCCGGGATGAAGGGAGAGATGCACCAGGAACAGGACCACGTCTTCCAGCTCCACCTCGATGATCAGGCGTTTGATCCCTTTTTCAAAATAGTGGTACCGGTGCCCGAGAATGTCATGCCGGGCAAGCACGGCATTGCCCTGCTTGCCCATGATGGGAATGGCCCTGGAAAACGGGGAGGGCTTGTACTTGGTCTGAAAAACGCAGTGATAGCCCAGTTCCTCGGCCACCTGCAGGGCCTGGTTGATGCCGTTGTGCCGGCCGGAACCACCATCCACCTCCACCAGCCCCACCATGTCGGGATCGCAGGAACGGATAAAGGAAGCGATCTCCGGAAACGCCTTTTGGGTTTTGCGGAAATATCCGCTGAAGGGCACCGGCGCGTGAAACCGCCATCCCCCGCTGCCCGTTCCGTATCGAATATTGTACAGCAAAAAACGATGTGAAGCCAAACTGTCTTCCCTTTCAAACAAATACTACATCAGGCCTTCATTGCGCAGCCGGGTGATAATTTCCCGTGTGGACCGGCTGCGGTCCATGGTGTAAAAATGAAGCCCCGGCACCCCCTGCTCAAGCAGGCCCCGGCACTGTTCCACGGCCTTTTCAATACCGAAATCCACCACCCTGTCGGCCGGCGCGTCGGCCAGGTCGGCCAAGGCCGTTTCCATGGACGCGGGAATGGAAGAACCGCACACCTTTGACAGCATGCGGGTCATCTTGAGGGTATAAACCGGCATGATGCCCGGAATGATGGGCACCGTGATGCCGGCGGCCCGGCATTTTTCCACGTAATCAAAATAAAAGGTATTGTCGTAAAAATACTGGGTCACCACGTAACGGGCACCGTTGTCCACTTTCAGCTTGAGATATTCAATATCTTTTTCAATGCTTTCCGCCTGAATGTGGCCTTCCGGGTAGCCGGCGCATCCCAGTGAAAAATCGTACTGCTCAGCGATAAAGGCGATCAGGTCCGAGGCATACGCAAAGCTCTCCGGGTGGGGAACAAAATCGGGCTCCCGGGGTTGATCCCCCCGAATGACAAAAATGGTTTCAATGCCGATGGCCCGGTACCTGTCCAGCACATCCACAATGGCGTCCGGGGCAAGGCCGTAGCCGGCCACATAGGCAACCACCGGAAGGTTGATGTCAGCGGTAAGATGTTTGACCGTCTGGTAAGACCCGTCCTTTGTGGAACCGCCAGCGCCAAAGGTCACAGACACATAGTCGGGATTGAGCGGCGCCAGATCCTCTATCACCGCGTCAAACGCTCCCTGGGCTTTTTCATCCCGGGGCGGAAAAAATTCAAATGAAACAACCGGGGCTTCTTTCTGCCCATAAACCTGTTCAACCCGCACTGCTTGCCTCCTTTCAGTCGCAAAACAACCTGCCGCTTCAATTGGAACCCCGGCAGGCATCATTTAAAAAAATATCAAAATATGTATAGCACGGACAACGCAAAGTCAACCGAATTGTCACGGGGGGGTTCACAGGAACAGGCGCAACCTGTCGTCTCTTATGAAAAAATTCTTCCACACCCTTATGGCTGGCCCGGCAGAAACTGCCGTTATTGTCCGTCATCGAAAGCGGAGAAAGCGTCGCCATCGAAATCAAGCGCCTGATTTCTCTGGCCCCGACTTCAAGTCTTGACAGGTATCGGCCTTTTTTAGCATACTGTCACATTGCACGGCGGCACGGAGACTCAAGCGGGCCGCTTTTCCCTGAAACCAGCCGGTGAAAGACGGTGATATGCCGACCCTGTACGATAAAAAAGCGGTTCATGCCATTTTAAAGGCCCGGCCCGAATTGTCTCCCGACCTGGCCGCCTGTATTCATGTCTCCCGCCTGCTGGGCGGCGACCCGGCCCTGGTGCTCCACGGCGGCGGCAACACATCGGTCAAGCTGATACAAAAAGACATCTTCGGCAAGGACCTGCGGGTTCTTTATATAAAAGGCAGCGGCGTGGACATGGCCCATATTGAGCCGGAAGGGTTTGCCGCCATGGATCTGGCGGCCCTTGAGCCAATACAGGGCATCAGGGACTTAAGCGATGAAGAGATGGAAAACCAGATCTCCCGTCACCGGCTGAATGTCAGTGCCCCTGCCCCTTCGGTGGAGACCTTTCTGCACGCCTTTCTGCCCCACCGGTTTGTCAATCATACCCATGCCGATGCCGTGCTGGGCCTGACCAACCGCAGGCAGGCAAAAACCCTGGTCCAGCAGGTACTCGGTCCGGACGTCTGCGTGGTGGCCTATGAAAAGTCGGGCCTGCCCCTGGCCCGGCGCGTGGCCGCGGCATGGAAAAAACAGCCGGCTGCCGACACCGTGGTGGTGCTGCATCACGGCATCTTCACCTTTTCAGACGATGCAAAAACCGCCTGCAACCGAATGCTGGAACATGCCCGCAAGGCCGAAGCATGGCTGGCGGCCCATCAGTCCACATCCGTGCCCGAGACCGTGGCGGCCCCGCCGGGCGCCGTTTGCGCCCGCGTGGTCCAGGTGATCCGCGGGGCCTGCGTCCATGTTGATGAGCAGGGGAAACGCGCCCGGCTTCTGGCCGATCTTCGCACCGATACCGACCTTGTTGCCATCTCCCTGGACAAGTCGGCCCGAAAAATCTGCGCTTCCGGCGTGCTGACACCGGACCATGCCATTCGAACCAAAAACCGGATCGCCTACCTGCCGTCAATTCCCGACAGCGATTCGGCCTTAAAGGCCCTGGTCGACAAAACCGTGGCCGCCTATGCCAAGGATTACCGCCGCTACGTGGCGGCCCATGCCGACAAACCGGAGTCCCTGGAATCAACCCCCCTGCCCCGGGTTTTTCTGGTGGCCGGCCTGGGCCTGGTGGGGCTGGGCGTTACCCGAAAAGCGGCGGCCGCGGCCGCGGACATCGCGGCCCACACCATTCGGATCAAACACCGGTGCGGCATGGACGCCTACCGGGCCATTTCACCAAAACACGTGTTTGACATGGAGTTCTGGCCCTTTCAGTTAAAGAAAGTGGCGCAACACCCGGCCCTTCCCCTTGAGGGCCAGGTGGCCCTGGTCACCGGCGCGGCCGGGGCCATCGGGTTTGGTGTGGCCGACCGGCTGCTGGCTGCCGGCGCCGTGGTGGTGGCTGCTGACCTGGATGAGACCGGCCTTGCCAATGTGTGCGACCTGCTTTCAGAACGCCACGGCAAAAACCGGGTTACAAGTGTGGCCTTTGACGTCACCGACTATGACCAGACCGAACAGGCCTTTATGAAGGCCTGCCTGAAGATGGGGGGCATCGACATCGTGGTGCCCAACGCGGGCATCGCCCATGTGGCCACCATTGAGGATCTTGCCCCTGCCGCCTTCAACCGGGTGGTGTCCGTCAACCTTACCGGCACGTTCAACACCATCAAGGCCTCGGTCCCGGTTTTCAAACGCCAGGGCACCGGCGGCAACATCATCGTGATCAGCACCAAGAACGTGTTTGATCCGGGCGCTGCTTTCGGGGCCTACAGCGCAGCCAAGGCCGGGGCCCACCAGATCGCCAAGATCGCAGCCATCGAGCTGGCACCCCTGGGGGTCCGCACCAACATGGTCAACCCGGATGCGGTGTTCGGCGACGCGACCGTACCCTCCAAGCTGTGGGAGCTGATCGGGCCGGACCGGATGAAGGCCCGGGGCCTGAACCCGGAAGGATTAAAAGAATACTACCGCCAGCGCAACCTGCTCAAGGCAACCGTCACCGCCGAACACGTGGGCAACGTGGTGGTCTTTTTTGCCAGCGAGCTCTCCCCCACCACCGGCGCCAGCTTTCCGGTGGACGGGGGCAACGCCGCGGCATTCCCGAGATAGAAACAAAAATGAAACTGCACCACATCGGCATTGCCTGCCGGTCGTCATCCGCCGGCGACCGGTTCTACCGGGACCTGCTGGGTCTTAAAAAAAAACGGGAGCGGACCGTGCCGGGGGAGGTGATCAAGGCGATCTTTGGCATCGACCGGGATGCCCGGATCATCGAATACGGCAATGCAACAATGCTTCTGGAGGTGTTTGTTCTTCCGGGACTTGAGGAATACCACCCGGTTTCCCATTTATGCCTGGAGGTGAACAACCGGGCCGCGTTTCTGGAAAAATGCGCGACCATGGGGTTTGGCGTGCGGCAAATCCCGAAAACTGACGGCACCGCCATTGTCTTTGTCAGAGACGATGACGGCAATCAATATGAAATTAAAGAACAACCGTAACAAAGGAGCAGACCATGCCAGACGTGGACGATCTCAAGGAAGGCAAGCAGTACCACACCGAAACCCCCCAGACGACGGAAGGCTTTTTTCTCAAGGGATCCAACTCCCTGGACTGGGGAATGAAAAACCGGCTGGCCCGCATCTTTAATCCCAAAACCGGGCGGACCGTGATGCTGGCCATTGACCACGGCTATTTCCAGGGGCCCACCACCGGCCTGGAGCGCATCGACATCAATATCATGCCCCTGGTGCCCTATGCCGACACCCTGATGCTCACACGGGGCATTCTTCGCAGCATTGTTCCCCCGTCCTTTACCACGCCCATCGTGTTGCGGGCCTCGGGCGGCACCAGCATTCTCAAAGAGCTGTCCAACGAAGAGATCGCCGTGGACATCGAAGACTCCATCCGGCTCAATGTCTGCGCCATGGCCGTCCAGGTCTTCATTGGCGGAGAGTATGAACGCCAGTCCATCATCAACATGACCCGGCTGGTGGACATGGGTAACCGGTATGGCATTCCCACCCTGGCGGTAACCGCGGTGGGCAAGGACATGGCCCGGGACGCCCGCTATTTCCGGCTGGCCACCCGCATCTGCGCCGAACTGGGGGCCCAGTACATCAAGTCCTATTATATTAACGAGGGCTTTGAAACAGTCACCGCCTCCTGCCCGGTTCCCATCGTGATGGCCGGCGGCAAAAAGCTTCCGGAGCTCGACGCCCTGACCATGGCCTACAACGCGGTGCAGCAGGGCGCCGCCGGCGTGGACATGGGCCGGAACATCTTTCAGTCAGAAGCCCCGGTGGCCATGATCCAGGCGGTCAAAGCCGTGGTGCATGAGAACGAGACCCCGCAAAAGGCCTTTGACCTTTACACCACCCTGAAAAACGAACGCCGGTAACCCGGCAACCCTGCAAGTCCATCCGATCCCCGGCCCTGCCTGCAAAAAGCATGGCCGGGGCTCCTCTCCCCTCCTCCCGTGGCAAAACCCCTTGATCCACCTTGAATAAGTTCAATATGCGCCACACCCCTTTGTACCTTCTCCCCGTGAGAAGAATTCTGAAATCTCCGGGAATTTAGACACTCCCATAATTGCTTATGGTATCGGGATCGGTATCGAAACCGATTTGCGTTTCATTCCATTTATTCCCAATATATTACGAGCTGTTTTGGCCGTTTGCCTTTATCCGTTCGGCAATATCCCGGGCCAGGGCCTTTAATTTGGGAAAAGAGTCGTCAACAGCCTGCTCCATCTCTTCCACATGGCCGGGCAGGGAGACCACGGCTGTGGGAATATACCGGTCAAACTGTTTTTTGCCTTTTTGCGTAAGAAATCCAAAGGCACCGAGCATCTGAAGATTACGTGTCACTTTACAGCAGGCGTACCCTTTCAGAAAACCGGCCCGGTCAAACGTCTGTTGCTGTTCAAGCCGGTCCATATATTCATGGGCCAGTCGTTCCTGCACCGGCTGGGACAGGGCCACATAGGGGTCGATGAGAAGGGAGGCCAGGTCATACTGCACCGGCCCGGTCCGGGCGCCCTGAAAGTCGATAAAAAAAGATTTTCCGTCTTTGATCATGATGTTGCGGGACTGCATGTCCCTGTGTATAATTGACTTAAAGCTGAATATTAAGGTTTTATTTGCAATAGCCTCAAATTCATTATAAAGTTTTTTATAAAAATCCTCAAGCCCAAGGTAGCCGCTCACAAAGGCCTGTGTAAAATAGCGGCACTCCTTTTCCAGGATCAGGGTCTTGTCATATTCTGCTGTCTGGCAGGTCCAGGCCGGGTCAAACCCCTGTGGCCCGTTAAGGGCAAGGCTGACCAGATTATCGATTACCGGAAGATAAAGGCCTGTCACATCCTCCTGGGTGGTGGCCTCTTTCACAAGGTCCTGCAAAGATGTGTGGCCCAGGTCTTCCATAATCACCAGACCCGCAAATGGGTCGGCATTATGTATTTTTGGAACCTGTACGCCTTTATCGTAAAAGTGGCTGCCGATGGCTGCACAGGCCTGAGTTTCACCGGCGCCCTCCATGTCCATGATACCCCGGTCGCAGGCCACCAGGCTGCCCTGGTCCGAAACAACGCGGACCCAACGGGCGTCGGAGCCGTCCGGGGCAATCTCCTGCAAACGGACAGGCGCCGCCTTGCCAAAGGCCCGGACCTGGGCGGTTTCAACTGTTTTTTCAAAGGCCGCCTGCCGGTAGTCCCCGGGGGTGCCGATATCGCGCCAGATGTGGCCGGAAACGGTCATGGCCTGGAGCGGGACCCCCTCTGAAATCATTCGGTCATACACATCAATGATGTTTGAAAACATGCCGGCCGGCGGCAGAAACTCAAAAATTCGCGGATCAATCACATGAATGCCGGTAAAGGCCAGCTGCCGCGTACCCGCGCTACCGGCCTTCCGGTTTTCTCCAAACCCGGTGATGCGCTCTTTTTCATCCACCCACACCCGGTTAAAGCGGGGGCAGTCGTGCAGCACCAGGGTGACCGGGGCATTGTGGCCATGGTGAAATCGCAGCACATCGGCCGGGTCGATATCCGTATAAATATCACTGTTGATCACCAGAAACGGGCCGCTGTTCAGAAAATCGGCGCAGTTGGCAATGGCGCCCCCTGTGCCAAGAATTTCAGGCTCGTATCGGGTCTGCACCGGCATGGGGTAGCGCTGATGCCAAAGAAAGGACGCGATTTTTTCGTGCAGATGGTGGGTGTTGACAATGGCGCCCCGGCACCCGGCTTTGGCCAGCCGGGTCAGCACGATGTCCAGCAGGGGACGGTTGTCTATGGTAAACAGGGGTTTGGGCGTGTGCCGGGTATGGGGCAGCAGCCGCGTACCGAAACCGGCGGCCAGGACCAGGGCGCGCCACTGTCCGGATGGTTCCATCGTTGTCATACCATCAGCATCATGAAGTTACGAATCCGGTCTTCGTAAAAATCGGCCTTGGTCCTGTCGTCAGCGGTAATTACCTGCTGATTCATAAAAAAGTGATAGGCATTCTGGACCGTGAGCTTGGAAAGAGCCTCAAGACGATCTATTTCATTGTTTTTAAACATTTTCTTGCCGTGCGCCATGACCTGTTTGATCTCTTCCTTTTCATCCGCGGGCTTGACGTTCGGCGACAGTTCTTTCTGTTTCAGGTAATTGAGCACCACCAGATAGGATTCGAAATAGGGGGCCAGAAACGCGGCGAACAGTTTCAATTTTTTCAGGCCTTCGGGTGTCAGGTCATAGGAGCCGACACCCTGGTCGCCTGGAAGGATCATACCGTCCGCCTGGAACGCGGCCATGCTCTCTTTGATAAATTCAAGGTCCGAAGCCTCAGTGCCCAGCACAAACTCATTTTCAAAAAGGTGCCTGAGAAAGGCAAAGGGCCTGTCAAGGTCAGCGGTGTTGAACTGAAAGGTGTTGCGCTCCAGAACGGCAAGAGCGGTGAAGGCAACCGGCACAAAAAAGCAGATGCAGTTGTTTTTATAATATTCCATGGTGGGCCGCTTGGACTCGTTGATCATGAACAGCGGGTTCTCCTTGTCGCTGTCGATTTCGAAGTGTTCGATGAGCTTGCGGCCGACAAACGCGTCCAGCGCGTTGTTGAACGCATAGGCATAGTTGGAGGTGATGGTGTCCGCCAGCCGTGCCCCCATGGATTGCAGGCAGACCAGATATGTCTCCATGATGGACATCAGGTAGTCGGAGGTGAACCGTTTCCGGGGGCAGGTGAGAATGGCACAGGAGACGATGCTGTAAGGGGTCACCGTGGTGACTTGGTCGATGCGCCTGGTCAGAATTCGGGAGAGGGTGCCGGCAAACTCCCGTCGTGCGTCCGGATCAAGGGCGGCAAGATCGGTGCCGGTGTGGGCCAGAAACTCCTTGAGCGAAAGGGGCTCGTTGAAGTTGACGTAAACCTTGCCATACCTGGATTTGAGGGATTTTCTGGCCTTGATCAGTTCCGGCAGATTTTCCGCCTTTTTTTCACCGCCCTTGATTTCGCGAATATAGGAAGCCTCTTCAATGATCCGGTCATACCCGATGTTGACCGGCACGAACATCAGATCACTGCATGCGCCTTGGGCATATGCGTCCAGAATAATGGAGAGCAGACCGGTCTTTGGAAAGAGCATCTTGCCGGTGCGGCTGCGCCCGCCTTCCAGGAAGAACTCTACATTAAAGCCTTCCTGAAGAATTTTGTAGATGTACTCGAAGAAAACTTTTGAATAGAGCTTCTGCCCCTTGAATGTGCGCCGCATGAAAAAGGCGCCGCCGCCCCGGAAGATGGGCCCCAGTGGCCAGAAGGAGAGGTTTTTGCCGGCCGCGATATGGGGGCAGGCGATATAGTTGCAATAAAGCAGATAAGAGAGCACCAGGTAGTCCAGGTGGCTTTTATGGGTGGGCACGAAGATCAGGGGCGCCTTTTGCGACACCTGCTTGAGCCGGTTGATGTTTTCATGATCAATGGCCATGCCGTCAAAAATATGTTTGAACATCCAGGTCAGCACCATGTCATAGAGCATGATCCAGTTCAGGCTGTAGTTGGCGGCGATTTCATCCAGGTACTCGTATGCCTCCTTGCTTATCTGACGCACCGGCTGGCCGGTTTCAGCGGCCAGCTCCTCTACAAAGGACTGGAGCCGGCGGCTGCCCATGATGGTCTCCTTGATCTCCTCCCGGGATTTTAAGACCGGGCCGGTGACCCGCTGACGCAGCAGGTTGATCCGGGAGAGCAGCAGGCGGCGCAGGGCCAGTGCCTGGTACTCTTCCCGCATGTTGATGTTTTCCGGATCATCTAAAAAGTATTTCAGGTTGACCGGCTCGCAGAATTCAAGAAAAGTGTTTTTAGGGTTGGAAAGCAGGGTAAACAGGCGTCTTATTCTGCCCGGCCGCTTGGTCAGGCCGCCAAAGAAAAAATCAAGCAGACCCGGTTTGGTTTTCAGGGGCCGCTTGGAAAAGAAAAGCACCTGGGGAACAATGAAAATGGGAGTGGTGGTGCTTTTTTGAATACGGATCAGTTCCTGGACCGGGTTGGTGTTGGATTTCATCAGCCGGGGGTAAAAGGTGCGGTTGCCGAATAACGAAAAAAAGGCGGTGCGACCGGCGGTGAGCTGGTTTTTAAAAAAATCGGTTTTATAAGGGGTCAGAAAGGAGAAGTTCCGGAGAAAATAGTCCAGATTGGCCAGGACCGCTCTGAAAATGCGTCCGGCCGGCTGCAACAGTATGATCCGCTGGCCGATGGCCACTTCCGGGGCCGGAAGATCGTGGCCGGCGTACCGGGTGTTACAGAACAGAAATTCTATTTTACTTTTGTATTTGGATACATAGACGACAATACCGGTCTTTGAAGCCTCTTGAATCTGGGCGGTCTTGTCGTCTCCGATGGCGGTTTTTGCAAAAAAAAGGGCCGATACCGCGCGGGTCAGAATGCCGCTCTGTTTCGGGAAAAAGGAAAGAAAGTGGTCATGGGTGTTGTCCAGCAGCCGGTCGGTGTAACCGGTGAAAAAACGGCCCATGGCGCTGATCGCCTTTTTGATGGAATAAAGCATGATCGTATTTTAAAAACTCCCAATGATTTTTTTTGATGATCGGATATGGTATGCAGTGATACGCTACCGGATATCCGGGATGCCCGCGGCAGGATTGCCGAGCCGGGCATCCTCCTGAAAGTGTAAGATGCAACAGGATGGACAAAATGTCAAATTCCGGTTCCATATTTGAAAAAACCTACACCGATTACCTGGCCCAGGTCAACCGCATCGACATCGGCGCCCGTGCTTCCCGGCTGGAAATTGAAGTCATGGGTGAAAAAGGGGTGCGGGTGCCGTTGCTGGACCAGGAGTTCTATGTCTCCGGAAAAGCGGTCCGGGATGCCGGCGGCCGGCGGCCCGGCTTTGACCTGTGCGTGGTGCTCTGCAAATATCTGCTTCTCTGCCCGGACCTGCCCCCTGAAGGTGATGAATGGGTCGCTTACCGGGGACTGAAGGATGCCGGCCCGTTGACGGTGTTTTTCAAAAATGAGGTGGAGCAGGCCATTGCCGCCTGCTTTGCCGGCCGGTTGCCGGCCTTGCGCAATGCCTGTGCCGCGCTGGGCGGCCAGGTTTGGGACCCGGACGGCGCATATGACCTGGTGGCCTGGTTTGCCGCCCTGCCCAGGGTTCCCCTGCTGCTGCAGTTCAATGACAAGGACGAGGAGTTTTCAGCCGAATGTCGTCTGCTGTTCGAGACGCGGGCCGAGGCGTATCTTGATGCCGAATGTTTGGCCATGCTGGGCCGGCACCTGCGAAAGCGGTTGCAGCATGTACGGCGTGTTTGAGATTGACGGCGGCGTGGTGCGGCACCATACCCGGCAGTGGACAGAGACCCTGCTTGCCGGCTTTCAGTCCATAGACCTTATATGATATAAAAGTAACCACGATGAATGGTAACCCGGCTTTGGGGTTTCAGTATATCGGCAGGAAGCTTTGAAAAATAAAATTCACCGCAGTTTGACGCAGAGATTGCGGAAAAAGGCCATTTATGGATGGAAACTATTACACAAGACAGGAGACACATATGTTTGCACTGGGATTGATGGGCAGTCCGCGAAAAAAAGGCAACTCCGCCTACCTGCTTTCCGCCTTTCTCAAGGCGCTTGAAGCAAAGGGGGCTGTCACCCATACCGTGGTGGTGGCGGAAAAACAGATTCTGCCCTGCATCGGCTGCACCTACTGCGAAAAACACGGCCGCTGTTTTCAGCAGACCGATGACATGGCAAAGGAGATGTACGGCCTGTTACGCCGGGCCGATATTGTGGTGGCCACGACGCCCATGTATTTCTATAGCGCCCCGGCCCAGCTGAAGATGGTGATCGACCGGACCCAGACCCTCTGGTCCCGCAACTACCGGCTGAACCTGCGCGATCCCCGGGCCGGGAGCCGGGCCGGCTTCATGCTCTCCCTGGGCGCCACCAAAGGGAAAAACCTTTTTGAGGGCATCAACCTCACGGCCCGCTATTTTTTTGACGCGGTCAGCGCTGAATTCACCGGCTGGCTGGGCTACCGCCGGATCGAGAACCCCGGAGACATGCAGAAGCAGGAGGGGCTTGCCGCCGATATCGCGGCGGAAGTCAGCAAGCTGGATGCCCTGTTTGCCCGCAAAAAAGTGGTGTTTGTGGGCACGGACAATGCATGCGCCAGCCGCATGGCCGAGGCGTTTGCCATGGCCACGGCCGGCGACCGGGTGGAAGCCATGAGCGCGGGTATTGGCCCGGCGGAAAAACTCGATCCTGAAATGGAGGCTGCCATGGCGGAAAAGGGTGTGGACATGGCTTTTGGCCGCCCCCGCTTGATGGATGATGTGCTGCCGGAGATAAAACCCGATATCGTGGTGACCGTTGGCAGCGTGCCTGCTTTTGCTCCGGTGCCCGGCGCTCAGGCCGTGGCGTGGGATATCCCGGATGTTGCGGATCGCTCGCCGGAAGGGGTGCGCCGCCTGCGGGATGATATTGAAGCCCGGGTGGCGGAATTCGTTCAGGGATAACACCGATTCCAGTCAAGACCCTGAAAGATATATCTGTTGTGCACTATATCATGAAACAGCAGAATATTTGAAGAATCCCCCGGTCACGGCAGGCGGGCGGCGTGCGGGTGAAAATTCCGTTCAAACGCGTATGGTTTTAGCTTGAGTTTGCCAAAAGGTATGTTATAATGCCGTCTTTTGAATGTACAGGATGCTTCGTATTTTGTAAATTCAGCATGTTGCAAATAACTTTGGTCAAAGGAGGACTGTGTTATGAAAACATTGATTGGCGGCGCGATCGCATCCGTGATCGGTATTATTCTTCTTGCGGTATGGTTTAATGCATTTCTGACCATTCTGGCGGGAATCATTCCTCTGGTGCTTCTGATGGGCGGCGGCCTGGCGCTCTACCTGGGTTTTGATGAACTCAAGGACACCTGGAAGAATGATACCGCCACTGCGCCTGCCGGTGACAGCAAGGAAGACGAGGTCGCCCAACTGAAAAAAGAGATTGAGGCGCTCAAGGGCAAGAACAACGCTTAAATCGTCCTGACTCGCGTTTTATCCGGTTACTGAAAAAGCCCGTGCATGTGCATGGGCTTTTTTTATTCTCCGGCCTTCTGAATCGCCTCGGTGGCCAGCCGGTCCGCGGTCTCGTTTTCCGCCATGCCGGCATGGCCCTTGACCTTGAGGATTTTCAGGTCTGAAAATGTGCGCATCAGTTTTTTAATGCCGGCGATCAGTTCCACGTTTTTCTGGGCCTTCCACCCCAGGGTGAGCGCGCCCAGGGAATAAGCGCTGTCCGTGAAAAGGCGCACCGGCAGTTTTTTGTTTTTGATTTCCATCAGGCCCGCTTCAATGGCCTTGAGCTCGGCGATGTTGTTGGTGGCGTGGCCGATGTAGCGGGAGATGGTTTTTTGACTGTTGCCGTATATCAGCAGCACGCCGATGCCGGCCGGGCCGGGATTGCCCGATGCGGCCCCGTCGGTAAAGACCGCAATGGCGTTTTCCTCCGCCATTGCGGCCGCTACCGCTGTTCCGTTTCCCGCATTTTTTTTTGCCGGGACGGGCTTCTTTTTTGCCGGTGATATTGCCGTGGATGTTGCCGGAGCCGCGCCAGGCCGGTCCAGGGGGCGAAGGCTTTTCTCATGCACCCGGTACTCATGGGGCTGGTCCAGCTGGTATTTGATGCGCACTTTTCCCTCCTGGACCAGCAGGTCGCCGGCCGGGTCGGTTTCAACCCACACCTTGTTGTTTTTAAAGGCCATCCGCTTCCAGCCCGGTGTCTCCGTGCTCACCGTCTTCCCCTTTACCCGGCCATTTCGGTTATGTGTACAGGTGAAAATTTTTGCTCAGGGTCTTAAATGATTCAAGACCGTGGCGCCATTCTGCCTCCAGAACCCTTATGTCCTCCTGCTGTTCAATCCGTTTTCGCAGGTCCCCGTCCCCCAGAATCAGGTCAATGGGCATGCGCTCATGTTCATATTCGTAGGGCGGCGGTTTCCATGCAAAGGCATCGCCGTGAATATTGATCACCGCCTGCAACAGGGCCAGGGAGAGCGTATAGGAACGGTAAAGATCAGGCGCGACCGGATGAATTTGAAATCCCCGGCACGCTGCGCCCTGCCACTTGTTCGACGTTGGTTCAAACACCATGGGCCGCAGCACCACGCCTTTTAAAAATTCGGGTTGAATGCGGGCCGCCACGGCGTGCGTATCGAGAAAGGGGGCTCCGAAATATTCAAAGGGCCGGGTGGTGCCCCGGCCTTCGGAGATGCTGGTGCCTTCCCAGATCACCTGGCCGGGATAAACAAGGGCTGAATCCGGCGTGGGCAGGTTGGGCGAGGGCGCCACCCAGGGCAGGCCGGTGTCGGCAAATCGCATGGACCGCCGCCAGTTAGACATGGGCACCACGGTCAGGTCGCAGCCGATACCGAAATGGTCGTTGAAGAGCCGGGCCAGTTCGCCGATGGTCAGGCCGTGGCGCATGGGAAGGGGATACCGTCCCACAAAGGAGGCCCATTCCGGCGCCAGAAGGTTGCCCTCCACGGTGATGCCGTTGATCGGGTTGGGCCGGTCCAGCACCACCACGGATTTGCCGTGATCACGGGCCGCCTCCATGCAGTAGGACAGGGTATAAATAAACGTATAGACCCGGGTGCCGGCATCCTGAAGGTCGATGACCAGGGTGTCGATGGCGCCCATCATTTCCGGGGTGGGAATCCGGGTGTTCCCATAGAGACTGAAGACCGGAATGCCCAGGTCGGGGTCTGTAAAACCGGCGGACTCGACCATGTTGTCCTGTTTTTCGGCAAAAAAACCGTGCTGGGGAGAAAAGAGGGCCGTCAGCCGGCCGGGAAATGTTTCGCTGAGCAGGTCCCTGGCATGGCGCAGGCGCCTATCCACGGACGCGGGGTTGGCCAGCAGGCCCAGCCGTCCGGCCAGGGGCCACCGGCCCGGCGATTCACACAGTATCTCGATGCCTGGTCTGGTTCTCATGGGCCTTGCATTTCAGTCAAAATCTGTTTACAACCCGGACCATACCCATATATAAATGAAAAATTCGATTTCCACGAAAGAGCATTAGCACACCCCGGGTTGAATTTAAAGCACGGATGCATGGAGAAGCGGAACATGAAGATATCGCCGCCGGACTATATTTTATCGATCAAGCCTTATGTGCCGGGAAAGCCCATTGAGGAGCTGGAACGGGAATACGGCATCTCGGGATCCATCAAGCTGGCCTCCAATGAAAACCCCCTGGGGCCCTCCCCCCTGGCCCTGGCCGCCATTGAAAAAGCCCTTTCCGGGCTGCACCGCTACCCCGACGGCAGCGGGTATTATCTGGTCTCAAAACTTGCGCAAAAACTGGGGGTGGCACCGGAGTGCATTGTGCTGGGCAACGGTTCCGACGACATCATCGGCATGCTCACCCGGGCCCTGCTGCTGCCCGGCGACGAGGCGATCATGACCGACCCCTCCTTTGCCATGTATGATATCACCACCTGCATGGTCAATGCGCGGTCGGTCCATGTGCCGCTGATCGATCGGGCCCTGAATCTTGATGCCGTGGCCGGGGCGGTGACGCCGAAAACAAAAATGGTGTTTCTCACCAACCCCAACAACCCGACCGGCACGGTTTTTTCGAAAAAGGCGTTTGAACGGTTCCTGGAGGCGGTGCCCTCCGATGTGGTGATTGTGGTGGATGAGGCCTACATCGAGTTTGTTCAGGACCCGGAGTGTGCCCGGGCCTTTGATTTTCTTGACAAC
>JAXHVI010000012.1:0-4318 GCA_034189195.1 Thermodesulfobacteriota bacterium
CCCCTACTCAACCATTCGGCCGATTCTGCCCCACCGCACCCGGTCGGCCACGCCGGACGGCCGGTCGTTCCACGACCAGTAAATGATAAACGCCTTGCCGCGCACGGCATCCATATCCACGAACTTCCAGAACCGGCTGTCATGGCTGTTGTCCCGGTTGTCGCCCAGCACAAACAGCTTGCCCTCGGGCACATGAATGGGTCCCAGGTTGTCCCTTACCGGCACCATGCGGGAGTCGGTGTGAATGGCGTAGGTATCCGGCAGCAGTTCGCCGTTCACATAAACTTTCTTGTTCTGGATATCCACCACGTCCCCGCCCACGGCCACCACCCGCTTGATGAAATCCTTCTGCGGGTCTTCAGGATACTTGAACACGATGACATCGCCCCGGGCCGGATCCTTGCCGTCGAACAGGGGCAGTCGCAGCAGCGGCACATCCAGCCCGTAGACAAACTTGTTGACCAGAATGTGGTCCCCGATCTGAAGCGTAGGGATCATGGAGCCTGATGGAATCTTGAAGGCCTGAACCACAAACGTCCGGATAAACAGGGCCAGCAGCACCGCCACCAGCACAGCCTCCACATTTTCCCGCAGGCTGCTCCTGCCGGACCGCTTTGCTTCCGTTGACGCGCGCGTCTCTTCTCCGGTCAATTGTCGTCTCTTTCACATGCACGGCAGCAACGGCCGCCGGACGTTTAAAACCGTGGCGCATCCGCCGCGGCCTCTATTTTCGAGGTAATGTTGTTGGTGATCCACACCGCATCCCACCACTCCAGCGGATTGACGAACGTGCCGTGGACCATCATGCCGAAGTGGAGGTGATCTCCGGCCGCCATGCCGGTCATGCCGGTGCGGCCGATGGGCGTGCCCCGTTCCACCATCTTCCCGGGTGTCACGTCCATGGTGGAAAGATGGGAATACATGGAAAACAGCCCGCACCCGTGATCAATCACCACGGTTTTTCCGAAAATGCCGATCCAGTCGGCAAACACCACACGGCCGGCATTGGCTGCCGGCACTTCGACATTGGCCAGTGAGGCCAGGTCGATACCCATGTGGGTCGAATGGCTGACCGTTTTGCCGTTGTAGACATACTTCCGCTGGTCGGCAAACCCGGCCCTTGGGGCTGCGTTGGGCAGCCGGATGAAATCCCCCTTCCAGTACAGGGCGCTGTCCGATGTCCGGCACAGGGACACGATCTTGTCCACGTTTCTTTTGCGTTCCGCGGAATTGATGATCACAAACTTGTCCAGCAGGGATGCCGGCTCTTCAGACAGGTCAAACTCGGGCATCTTCAGGTTTAAAAAGGTGTCGGATATGGTCAGCACATCTTTGGAAAACGTTTTGGGTTTGATCAGGTAGTAGAACCCGGTTTTTGCCGTGTTACCCGCCGCGTCGGTGGCGGATACCAGAATCGGCGTGTCTTTGCCCTGACGATGATCCACGGCAAAAAAGGCCAGGCAGAGTGTTTTGTCGGCCAACACCCCCTGGTGGCCGGGGAAAAAGTTGTCCCCCACCAGCACCCCGTGGGTGGTGCCCGGTTCCCCCACCCGGTAAACCACCAGGCCGGCACCGCCCTGGTTCACATAATGCTGTCGGCTGATCACCGACACGTCCGGCTTTCGGGTGTCAATGGTCACGGCCTGTTCCAGGTAGGTGAGATTCCCCTTTAACCAGTTCCGTGCAGCGTTGTCCGTTACCGAAATCCGCAGCAGGGCCGGCCCGTCGGGCAGGTCCATGGAACCCGGTTCGATGGTCAGGTTAAAGTCTTTTTCCGCAACGGGCGCGGTATACGACTCGTCGGCCAGCACCACCTCCCTGCCGTCGACCAGCAATGCCATCCACACATGCCGCAGTCCGCTTTTGTCATCAGATACAGAGACGGTAAAGGAGGAGGATGCGCCAATGGCGGGATTAAAATCAGAGAACGCCACGGCCGGGGCTTTTCCCTCCAGTCGGGGAAAAAAAAGGACCAGAAGGGTTACGGCGCCAACAACCAGCAACAGCATCAGAATTATCGGCCATGCTCTTGATTTTCCGTCGCTTTTGCTGCGCACCATCCACCTCCTTGCAAAAAAACCGTTCCACCGGACCGGCTGTTTAAAAATTGAGTAACCATATCAGGGAATACCTTTATATTCAAGAGTCAACATCATTCGGTCCGTTTTTTACCCTGATTCTATTGACGGTCCCGCAAAACACCCCTTTTCACGTCATCATCACTTTTCCCGGCACCCTGTCCGCCCACGTGAACGCCTTGACTTTAGCGCCTCTCCGGGATACAAAAGACCACGGACAAACAACATGTACATCAGGAAGGCAAACATGACCGACACCATTGTTTTAAACGACATTTCCATCGGCGGGGGCGCCCCCCTGGTTGTTATTGCCGGCCCCTGCGTCATCGAGGATCATGATACCACCCTGCAGGCCGCCGAATTTTTGAAAACCATCACCGACAGGCTGGGGATTCCCTTTATATTCAAGGCATCCTACGACAAGGCCAACCGCAGTTCCGTCCACTCCTTCCGGGGACCGGGCCTGGACCTGGGGCTTGACATTCTCAGGAGGGTCAAGGAACGGCTGCATGTGCCGGTGCTGTCGGATGTTCACACCGAATCCCAGATCGGCCCGGCGGCCCAGGTGCTGGATATCATTCAGACACCGGCCTTTCTCTGCCGCCAGACCGACTTTATCTCCGCGGTGGCGGCCACGGGAAAAATCATCAATATAAAAAAGGGGCAGTTCCTGGCGCCCTGGGACATCACCCAGGTGGTGGAAAAGGCCAGGACCGCGGGCAACGAAAACATTCTGATCACCGAGCGGGGCGCCATGTTCGGCTACAACAACCTGGTGGTCGATTTCCGGGCCATTCCCATCATGCAGCAGCAGACCGGCAAACCGGTGATCTTTGACGCCACCCACAGCGTTCAGCTTCCCGGGGGGCAGGGCGCCTGCTCCGGGGGCCAGCGGGAGTTCGTGCCCTGCCTGGCCAGGGCCGCGGTGGCGGCCGGCGCGGACGGGATCTTCCTGGAGGTGCACCGGAACCCGGACAAGGCGTTGTGTGACGGCCCCAACTCACTGCCCCTGGAGCAGGTCAAGCCCCTGCTGGCCGAACTGGTGGCCATTCGACAGGCCGTAACGGAGCAGGCCGGACATGCATCATAACCATAACATTGATGATCTCGCGCTGTTTGAGCCCATTTGCCTGCTGCTCCTGGACGTGGACGGCGTGCTCACCGACGGCACCCTTTTTTACACCGGAACCGACACGGAGACAAAAGCCTTCAGCGTCAAAGACGGCCTGGGGCTGCGCATGCTGGTGGGCAGCGGCATTCACGTGGGCATTGTCACCGGCCGCTCCTCTGATGCCCTGAACCGGCGATGCAAGGAACTGGGCATTACCACCGTCTGCGACAATGTAAAAGACAAGGCCGCGTGCCTGGAAGCAATCCTTGCGCGGTGCCGGGTCCAGGCCGGTCAGACGGCCTTTATGGGTGACGACCTGCCCGACATTCCCCTGATGAAAAGGGTGGGGCTTGCTATTGCCGTGGCCGACGCCCATCCGGCGGTAAAAAGCACGGCCGCTTTTGTCACCGGTGCGCCGGGCGGCAGGGGCGCGGTTCGTGAAGTGTGTGAACACATACTGCACGCCCGGGACCTGTGGAAAACGGCCGCCGGAAAATTTCTTTAGCCTCTTTCGGAATCCAGACACTTCATGCGATACACCCGGCTCATACCCCTGTTTCTTATGATCACCGTTTTTGCGGCACTGAGTGCCGTGATCTATCTGCTGGTACAGAGCCGGCCCCTTTCAGCGCCGCCGGCGGCGACTGAACAGGCCGATACAGGCGTTGACATCTCCATGACCGGTGTTTCCCAGGCCTTCATCCAGGAAGGCCGCATCGCCCACACACTGACCGCCGACACGGCATCTCTTTTGACCGCCGACAAAAAGGCGGTGTTTAAAAATGTGACCCTGACGTTTCTTGCCGAAGACGGCACCCCTTCGGTGGTCACTGCAAAACAGGGGGATCTGTCCACCGATACCGGCGACGCCACCCTTTCCGGCGGGGTGGTGGTGGAAAACCGGGCTCGCAAAATTTATGCCCAGACATTGCATTATAACGACAATCGGCATATACTTTACTCTGTCGAACCGGTTGTCGTCACGGGGGATTCGTTCCGTTTTACCGGCGATTCCATGACCTTTGACATGACATCCGGCAAGGCGGTGCTGTCGGGAAACGTAACCGGCCGCATCACCGATGACACACTGGTGCTTCAGTAATGCCGGCAATCGAAACAGGCACATGGA
>JAXHVI010000120.1:0-6607 GCA_034189195.1 Thermodesulfobacteriota bacterium
CGGCCACGTAAAAGGTGTCGATATCGGACAGGGCAAGCCCCACTGATGCGGTCAGGGTTTCCAGAATGGTGTACATGGCGGCCTTGGACCGGATGATGTTGTCAATGTCCGGCTGGGCAAATACAAGGGCCTGGCCCGTGGCTGACTGGTCGGCCGGCACCACCACGTAGGCCATGATCCCGTCGTCGGTTTCGATTCTGCCCGGCGCCTTTTCCGGCACCAGTTTGCCCCGGATATCCAGGATGCCGCCTGCAAAAAGCTGGGCCACCAGGTCGATGAGGGCTGATCCGCAGATCGCCTTTGGCGCCGAGTGCTCAATGGTATCAAAGGTTACTTCGCCGGTGGCGGCATTAATGGCGATGGTGTCGATCACGCCGGGCCCGGCCTTGGCCCCGATTTTTGCCACGCCGCCCTCCAGGGCCGGGCCGGCGGCGCCGGCGCAGGCAATGAGCCATTCGCGGTTGCCCAGCACCACCTCGGCGTTGGTACCCACGTCCACCAGCAGGGAGGTGGCGTCGGACCGGTGCAGTTGTCCAAACAGGATGCCCGAAATCAGGTCTCCGCCGAAATAGCTTCCCACGCTGGGAAAGCAAAAGACCCGCGCCCGGGGGTTGGCCTCAATGCCCAGTTCAGCGGCCTTGACCATGCCGGGGGTGTTGACTGCCGGAATATAGGGCTCCCGGATGATCCAGCGCGACGGCAGCTTTAGGAAAAGGTGGGTCATGGTGGTGTTGCCGGACACGGCCAGCAGGTAGAGATCTGTCGTATCGATCCCGGCCTGGTCGCATAACTCGCCGATGGCGCGGTTCAACTTGTTGATGATCAGGTTGTGGAGATGGTCCAGCCCGCCGGGCCTGTCCGCGTAGTGGATGCGGGTGAGAATATCGTCGCCGATTGCGGTCTGGGGATTTTCAAATGCGATTTCGGCCAGGACGGCCCCGGTTTCCAGGTTGATCAGCCGGGTCACCACCCGGGTGGTGCCCAGGTCCACGGCCAGGCCGGCGCAGGGCGGTTGTGCTTCCGGGTCGGTCACGTCAACCAGGTAAAACACGTTTCCGTCCGAAAAGAGAATGCACCGGGCCTGGTAGCCCCACTGCCGCAGGCGGTCCGGCAGGTCCCGCAGCAGGTCGATTTCAGCAATGATGGTGTCGGTTTTCAGACGGTTTTGCAACGCGGCCAGCAGCCGGTCGGCATCCGCGGTATTGTCCCGCAGGGAGGGCGGAACCAGAAAAATCTGTTCAACCCATGTCTGGTTTGTGTCGTTCATGATCAGTGGTGGTCGGCCGGGACCGGGTCAGACGGTAAAGGTCATGTCGCAGCTCACCGCGACACAATCCAGGGGCTTGCCCGATTTCTTGATGATCTGATGACAGTCCTTGACAATGGCGTCCATCTGGTTGTCGGTGCGGTCCTGGTTCAGGTGAAAAAGGCCCAGCTGTTTGACGCCGGCGGCCAGGGCCAGGTCGATGACATCGGTATACACGGAGTGGCCCCAGTCGATCTGGGTGCCATACTCTTCAGGGGTATATTCGGCGTCGTGGATCAGCAGGTCGGCGCCTTCGGAAAATTTCTGATAGGCCTCCTGGGGAAGTCCGCCGTCGTGAATAAAACCCAGCTCATTGTCCGTGAGAAAAACAAAGGTTTTTCCTTCTTCAGTGAATTTGTACCCTGAACCGCTTCCCGGATGGCTGAGCTTGATGGGCGTGATGGACACCGAACCGATTTTAAATCCGTTGGGGCATCCCTTTTCAAAACTGATATCGGCCTTCAGATCTGCGTAGCGAATGGGAAAGTGGGGCGGGGTCATGACCCGGGAGATCATTTTTTCCGCATAGTCGCCGGGAAAGGGACACCGGTAGGCGGTGATGCGGGTCTGGTGCATGTACAGGGGCTTGAAAAAAGGAAGCCCCATGAGGTGGTCCCAGTGGGCGTGGGTAAAGATCAGGTGGTACTCAAACCGTTTTTCGGTAACCAGGCTTTTGCCCAGGCGTTTGATGCCGGTGCCGGCGTCGATGATGATGATATCATCGCTTTTGGTGCGGATCTCAATGCAGGTGGTGTCCCCTCCGTACTTCACATACTCTTTTCCGGAAACCGGAATGGAACCGCGCGATCCCCAGGATTTTACGATCATAGCGCATGCCCTCGTTGTGTGGCGCCGGAAAAAAACGCCTGTTTCCCGGACACCAGGTGGCGTGTCCGGGTCAGCCTGAAATTACCTCACCCAGCAATGTATACCAAATTCCATCACTATTCCACTGTTTTGTTATGGAAACCGGCATTTTTTCAAGCCGGTCAAGAACCATGCGGGCCGGGGTCCGGAGCAGGCCGGACAGAATAAAGCTGCGGCACCGCAAAAAACCGGGCCCGGCAAGAATGTGCTTCATGGTGTCGTAGTGGATATTGGCCATCAGCAGATCCGCCGGTGCACCGGCAAAGTCTGTTGCGTCGCCCTTGACAATGAGCACCCGGTCCTGGACCCGGTTCAGTCGCGTGTTCCGCAGGGCCGTCTGGGCGGCCAGAAAATTGATGTCCACCCCGACGATGGCCTGTGCCCCCAGCATGGCCGCGGCCACGGAAAGAATGCCGGTGCCGGTGCCCAGGTCAAGCACCTTTTCCGGCCGAAGGTCCTGGCGGGACCATGCCATGTCCAGGGCCTCCAGGCAGTCGCTGGTGGTGGCATGGCATCCGCTGCCGAACACAACGCCGGGGTCCAGCACAAGGGTTCGGCCGGCCGGGTCCGGCGTTGCGCCGCTCCATGCCGGGTGGATGGAAAACCCGCCGGCCTGAATGGGAAAGTGGTCCACGGGCTGCCATTCGTCATAGGCCATATCAAAATGGTCCACCAGCGTCAGCTCCGGCCGGCTTTGTACAAAAGCCTCCACCTCCGGCGTGGTGTCGGCAGAGAAAAAGAGAAAGGAGGTGTCATCCTCTTCCCAGTTGCCGATAAACCGGCTATCAAACCCTGCGTCACGGGGATCGGCACGGCCCAGAACATAGTAAATGTGGAGCCGGTCGGGCCGGTCGTGGGGAGAAGCAGCCGGTCTGGCATCAATGCCCAAGGGTCAGTCCGCTTCGGTCATGAGGCTGTCGAAAACGGCGTAGGCTTTTTGAATGGCCGGGTTGGTTTCCGGCAGTTCAATGGTGGGCCGGCCGTTTAAGTCAAACTCATAGACCTGATCGTCGGCGGGCAGGACCCCGGCCAGGGGAAGCCCGCTCTTTTCAATGATCTCCAGCACCTCTTTTGCCGGCTCCCGCCGGGCCTGGTTGATGATCAGCACGCTTTTGCCCACGCCGATATTGAGGTTTTTTGCCAGGTCGTGAATCCGGATGGCCGCCTGAAGCCCCCGGCGGGAAGCGTCGGTGACAATCAGCAGCACGTCCACATCCTTGGTGGTGAGCCGGCTGATGTGCTCCATGCCGGCCTCGTTGTCTATTACGATATAGGGGTAGTTGTCCGTGAGCTTTTCAAGAAAATTGGTGAGCAGGGTGTTGGCCGCGCAGTAACACCCGGTGCCTTCGGGCTGGCCCATGACCAGCAGGTCAAACCCGTCCGCCTCGGCAATGGCCTCTTCCATTTTCATGGAGATGAAAATATCTTTTGTCATACCGGGCGGCACATGGCCTTTTTTCATCTCTTCCCGGGCATTTCCCAGGGTGTCGGGCACCTCCAGACCCAGCACCTCGTTGAGGTTGGCGTTTGAATCCGCGTCCACGGCCAGTATGGGGGTTTTCCCCCTGGCCATCAGATACTTGATCAGCATACCGGCAACCGTTGTCTTTCCGGTGCCGCCTTTTCCTGCCAGTGCAATTGAAAATGCCATGATGAAACAAATCCTTTCATATAAATATTATGGCTCTTACTTACTATAAAGCCCCGGCTTCCGCAAGGGCGGAAGCCGCCGGGCCTTAAAGCCTTCACCGTGTCGTGAAACGGAATGATATCTGAAAATACTGATTTAACCATAGAATATGGTTTTACATTCATCCGTTTTATGGTATGAATATCTGTTTTTAAAATTAAGGCCACGTTCATTACCTTTGGAGGCTTCGTGAAAGCAGCTTATTTTTTTCTGGCAATTGTCGTGTCCCTGCTGGTGGTGTTCCCCGGATATGCCGGGGCGGTTCAACCCGGGCCCGCCTATATTTCAGACAGCATCAAGATCACCATGAGAACCGGGCAGGGCATGGACAACAAGATTGTTGCCCTGCTTACCGTAGGACAGGCGATTGAAGTGCTGGAGCCCGGTGACGAGTGGTCCCTCATTCGGGCCGCCAACGGCAAGGAGGGATGGATCCTTTCCAGCTTTATTTCCACCACCCCGCCCAACAGCATGGTTCTTAAGGAGGTGGAGGCCCGCATGGCGGCGCTTTCCGAACAGTGCGCGGGCCTGGAGGCGGAAAACGCCCGGCTGGCATCGGAGAACGCGGCGCTGAAGGAAAGCCTGGCCTCCGAATCAAGTGAAATGCGGGAACAGGTCGAGACCCTGACCCGTGAGAACCGGCTGCTGCGTGACAGCCTGGGCCACCGGTTTATCAAGTGGTTCCTGGCCGGGGCCGGGGTCCTGGTGGCGGGTTTTTTCATGGGCTACCAGTCCAGGCGGGAGAGAAACCGGCTTTATTAAACCGTTGATACGGGCAAGACAGGACCCATCATGGAACATCAAACCGATTTTCTGATAATCGGCAGCGGTATCGCCGGCCTGAAGTTCGCGTTAAAGGCGGCTGAAGCCGGCAGTGTCACCATTGTCACCAAAAAGGCGGTGGCGGACAGCAATACCAACCGGGCACAGGGCGGTATTGCCGCTGTTACCGACGGCATCGACTCGTTTGAGGCCCACATTCAGGACACCCTCTCTTCAGGAGACGGACTCTGCAACCGGGATGTGGTGGAGCATGTGGTTAAAAACGGGCCGGCCGCCATTCAGGATCTGGTGGACCTGGGCATTCAATTCACCATGGCCGACAATGGTCAACATTTTGATCTGGGAAGGGAAGGGGGTCACTCCCACAACCGGATCATCCATGCCCACGACCTGACCGGCAGGGAGATTGAACAGGCCCTGGTGACCCTGGTGCGCCGGCATCCCAACATCACCGTGTTAGAAGACCACATCGCCGTTGATCTGATCACCCATGCCACCCGGGTCAAATGGGGACCCGTGGTCAAGACACAGAATATCTACTGCTGCGGGGCCTACGTGCTGGACAAAGTCAATGATTACGTCAAGACCTTTCACGCCCGCATCACGTTGCTGGCCACCGGCGGCGCCGGAAAGGTCTATGCCTACACCAGCAATCCGGACATTGCCACCGGCGACGGCATTGCCATGGCCTACCGGGCCGGCTGTTCCGTGGCCAACCTGGAGTTCATGCAGTTTCACCCCACCTGCCTGTATCACCCGGCGGCCAAGAACTATCTTATTTCCGAAGCGGTGCGCGGAGAAGGCGGGGTCCTGGTGGATTCCGCGGGCCATGCGTTCATGGAAAAGTATGATCCGGCCAAAGACCTGGCCTGCCGGGACGTGGTGGCCCGGGCCATTGACACGGAGATGAAACAGAGCGGGGATGACTGCGTGTTTCTGGACATCTCGCACAAGAACGCCGATTTTGTCCGGACCCGGTTTCCCAACCTTTATGCCAACTGCCTGAAGTTCGGTATCGACATGACAAAGGAGCCGGTGCCGGTGGTGCCGGCGGCCCACTACATGTGCGGTGGTGTGGTGACCGACATGACAGGGAAAACCGATATCGACCGGCTTTACGCGGTTGGAGAGACCGCCTGCACCGGGCTGCACGGCGCCAACCGGCTGGCCAGCAACTCCCTGCTGGAAGCGGTGGTGTTTGCCGACAGCGCGGCAAAAGACGCCGTCGGACGGCTGAAAAGCCTTTCCGCCACAAAAGAGGGCGAGCTGCCCCTGTGGGACGAGGCCGGCACCATCGACAGCACCGAAGCCATCACCGTATCTCACAACTGGGACGAAATCCGCCTGTTCATGTGGAACTACGTGGGCATTGTGCGGTCCGACAAATGGCTCAAACGCGCCAGAAACCGCATCGACCTGATTCAGGCGGAGATCAAAGAGTATTACTGGGATTTCCGCGTGACCTCCAACCTGATCGAGCTTCGCAACATCGCCACCGTGGGGGAACTGATCATCCAGTGCGCCATGCTTCGCAAGGAGAGCCGGGGACTGCATTACAACATCGACTACGATTTCAAGGACGACGCCCGCTGGAATAAGGATACGATCTTAAAGCGCCCCTATTCGGATCAGTAGTTCTATTTTCTATACCCCACATACAGGGTGGCGATGCCGAAGGTCAGGGGACGCCAGGAGACATCGGTAAACCCGGCCTGTCCCATCATCTTTGCAAACTCAGGGGAGGGGGGAAACCCCATGACCGAGGCGGGCAGGTACTGGTAGGCCCCCATGTTCTTAGACACCACCCAGCCGATCAGCGGCAGAATGCGCCTGAAATAGAAAAGATAGAGGCTTTTCAAAAACCCCTTTTGCGGCGTGGTCAGTTCCAGCACGGCCAGCACGCCTCCCTTTCTCAGGTGGCGGTAAAAGCGCTTCAGCGCGACCGGCTTGTCCGCAATGTT
>JAXHVI010000121.1:0-5506 GCA_034189195.1 Thermodesulfobacteriota bacterium
ACCTTGAATTTGCTGATCAGTTCTTTTTTTACTTCCGTTGTGTAGGCCATGGCCAAAAACCTCCTTGCTCCGTTTCCCGAAATCAAAAATTAAAATGTATTACAATCCTTTTTGCCTTAAAAGTCAATCTCTATATCATACTCGTGCGGCCCGGATAAAGGTTTTTATCCGGCCAGCACACACCGATACCGGTAGATTTTTTCATGGCGCTGGACCACGGCCAGCAACCGGCCGTCATCGTCTGTAACCTGAAAATACCCTTCGGCATCGGCGGCCGGAAAACCGGTAAAGTCCGCCGCCGTCAGCTGCCCTCCGGCGGCGATCCTGCCGGCCAGCGCCGGCGGGGCCGTAAATCGGGGCATTCCGGACAATGCCTCGCTCATGGGAACCAGCAGGTCCGCCGCTTTCCCGGCTCTGCACAGGTCCGCCAGGTGCTCCAGGTCCACGGCCCGGGCCAGATCAAAACCGCCGGCCCGCGTTCTTTCAAGGGCGTAAAGATGCCCGCCGCAACCCAGGGCCCGGCCCATGTCCGCGCACAGGGTCCGTATGTAGGTACCCGATGAGCAGGTCACCTCAAACCGGACCATGGGCCGACAGATCTCCTGTACCGTCAACGACGAAATCACCACCGGCCGGGCCGGTTTTTCAACATGAACCCCCTGCCGGGCCAGCCGGTACAGGGGAACACCCTGGTGCTTGACCGCCGAAAACGCCGGGGGCCGCTGCACGCTTTCACCCTCAAAGGAGGCCATCACGCGCCGGATCGCATCGTCGGAAACGGTTTGCAGGGAGGTGTCGCAGGTGGCCGTGACCGTGCCGGTGAGATCCTGGGTATCGGTTTCCGTGCCCAGGCACATGACCGCCGCATAGGTCTTGTCGCTGGCCAGAAAAAACTCGGCCAGCCGCGTGGCCCGGTTGATCAGGCAGACCAGCACCCCGGTGGCAAAGGGGTCCAGGGTGCCGGCATGACCGACCTTGCGCGCGCCGGTGTGGCGTTTTACAAGGGCCACCACCTTCGCGGAGGTAATGCCGGCAGGCTTGTTGACCACGATGATCCCGTCCGGCTGCTCCGTCATAGGCTGTCCGCCAGCCGCAGAATCGTCTCCTTCACGCCGGACAGCGTGGCCGTAATATTGAATCCGGCGGCCTTGCTGTGACCGCCCCCGCCAAACCCCACGGCGATTCTGGCCGCGTCCACGCTGCCGTCGGAACGAAGGCTCACGTGAAAACGGGACCCCCCGTCGGGCAGGTCGTCAGCGTGATTCTCTTCTTCAAGAACAAGGGCCGCAATGCGCACGTTCTCGATATGCTTGGCATAGTTGACCACCCGGCCCACGTTTTCCGTCTTCATTCCGCTTTTTTTGATCATCTCCTGGGTCACCAGCAACATGGAGACGGCTCCGTTTTCCGACAGCTCAAAGGTGTTGAGCACCATCTGCATGAGGCGGATGCGCTCGGCGGAATAGGTAATGTAGACATTTTTCGAAACCGCCTGGGGATCGGCACCCGCCCTGACCAGTTCGCCGCAGATGGCAAAGGTGGAGGCCCCGGTGTTGCCCATGCTGAAGGAGGCCGTATCCGTTACAATTCCGGTATACAGGCCATAGGCCACCTCCCGGGTGATCTCGACCTCCATGGTCTTCAGCAGGTTGTAGACGATCTCGGCGGTGGCGCAGGCCTCGCAGTCCACCAGTTGAATACCGCCGAACCGGTCGTTGCTGCAATGGTGATCAATATTGATCAGCAGCGGCACCGCGCCGATGGTTTCGGCCAGGCGGCCGATCCGCTCTATCTTGCTGCAATCCAGAATAACAGCCGCTTCGTACCGGCCCAGATCATCAATATGGCGGACCACGCAGTCGCTTAACGGCAGGAACCGGTAGGCCGCGGGCACCGGGTCCTCGTTATATAAGGTAACGTTCTTGCCCATGTTCAACAGACCCGCGCCCAGCGCGGTCAGGGCGCCGATGGCGTCACCGTCCGGGTGCACATGGGAGGCGATCAATACCGTATCAATCGTCTTCAGGTGGTCTCCCACTGTCTGGTACATCGTCTTTTTCCGTCTGCAGTTCCCGTAAAACCGTATCAATAGACTGGCCGTAGGCAAACGATTCGTCATAACGAAACCGGATGTCGGGCATATATTTCATCTTCAGCATACCGGCCAGGGAGCGTTTGATGAATCCCTCGGCGCTTTTAAACCCCGCCGCGGCCGCGGCCCTTCCGGCTGTGTCGCCTGAAATGACGTAATACACATAGGCCACCCCCAGGTCCCGGGACACCTTGACCCCGGTGATGGTGGCCATGTCCAGCCGGGGATCGCCCAGCCCTTTTCGCAGGATTTCAGACACGCCCCGCTGAACGCTGCTGCCGATGCGGTCGGCTCTTGGAAAGCTCTTCATATGGTAAAAATTTCCATCTGGGTGTCGATCACCCGGCCCTGCCCCATCTGATCGGCCGCGTTGAACATCTGGTCCATCCGGGCATTGACCACCGACACATCGTTGCCCACCAGGGCAATGCCGATATGGGCGCTTCGGTGAAGATCGTTGAGCCCCACCTCGGCCACCGACGCGTTAAACGCGTTGCGCAGACGGGCGATCATCGCCCTGACCACGGCCCGCTTCTCCTTGAGGGACCGGCACCCGTCGATATGCAGCACGATAAGGCCCAGCCCCGCGACCATGGATCCCTGCTCCATTGTTCATTCCATTCGGAACGCGGGTCACAACTCAGGCTTGATCTCCCGAAGGAAGTAGCACTCGATCACGTCACCGGGCTTGAGATCGTTATAATTTTCAATACCGATGCCGCATTCATACCCGTTGGCCACTTCCTTGACATCATCCTTGTGACGCCGCAGAGAACCGATTACGCCGTTATAGGCAATCACGCCGTCCCTCAGCAGCCGGGCCTGCCGGCCCCGCTCGATTTTTCCGTCCAGCACGTAGGACCCGGCAATGGTGCCCTTCTTCGGAATGACGAACAGCTCCCGCACCTCGGCCCGGCCCAGCACCTCTTCCTCAAAGGTGGAAGACATCATGCCGGTGAGGGCCTTTTTGATGTCGTCGATCAGGTCATAAATAATGTCATAGGACCGGATATCCACGTTCTCTTCGGCGGCCAGGGCCCGCACCTTGGGGCTCGGCCGCACGTTGAAGCCGAGGACGATGGCGTTGGATGCCGACGCCAGGGTCACATCGGATTCGATGATCGTGCCCGGCGCCGAGTGGACCACGTGAATCTTCACCTCTCCGGAGGAGAACTTCTGCAGCGAGTCGGCAATGGCCTCGCAGGAGCCGTTCACATCGGCCTTTATGATGATATTGAGGACCTTCTCCTCTTTTTCCTGCATCTTTTCAAAAAAGTTTTCCAGGCTGATGCTGTCCCTTCTGGCCAGGTCCTCGGTCCGCTGCTTCTGCTGCCGGTTTTCACTGACCATCTTGGCGCTCTTTTCATCGCCCACGGCAAACAGGTCGTCACCGGCAGTCGCCACACCGCCCAGACCGATAAGTTCCACCGGCGTGGCCGGGCCGGCCTGATCGATGGGTGCGCCCTTGTCGTCAAGCATGGCGCGGATCTTTCCGTAATGAACGCCGCAGACCACGGTTTCACCTACGGAAAGGGTTCCTTCATGGATCAGCACGGTGGCCACCGGCCCCCGGCCCGGATCCAGCTTGGCTTCGATGACAACGCCCCTGGCCTTCTTGTCGGGATTGGCCTTCAGTTCCAGCATTTCCGCCTGAAGCAGCACCATGTCCAACAGATCGGAAATACCGAGCTTCTGTTTGGCCGACACATTGACAAACATGGTGTCCCCGCCCCATTCTTCGGGAACCAGGCCGTGATCGGAGGCCTCCCGCTTGACCCGGTCGGGATCGGCGCCTTCCTTGTCGATCTTGTTGACCGCCACCACGATGGGCACGCCGGCGGCCCTGGAATGGTTGATGGCTTCTATGGTCTGGGGCATGATGCCGTCATCCGCCGCCACCACCAGGATAACAATATCGGTGGCCCGGGCCCCCCGGGCCCGCATGGCGGTAAAGGCCTCATGGCCCGGCGTGTCGAGAAACACCACTTCACCGTTGGGCGTGTTCACTTTATAAGCGCCGATGTGCTGGGTAATGCCGCCGGCCTCTCCTTCCGTGATGCGGGACTGGCGGATCACGTCCAGCAGGGAGGTTTTGCCGTGATCCACGTGGCCCATGATGGTGACCACCGGCGCGCGCTTCTTCAGGTTTCCCTGATCCTCTTCCACGTTCAACTCAAGCAGCTCCTCTTCCGTGGCAGACGCCTTTTCCACCTCGTACTCAAACTCCGCCGCCACCAGCGCGGCCGAATCAAAATCCACCTGCTGGTTCAATGTGGCCATCACACCCATTCCCATCAGCCGGGCAATGACCTCGCTGGCCTTGACGCCCATGCGTTTGGCCAGTTCGGCCACGCTGATCGATTCGTTGATGCGCACCTTCCGCTTGATCGCCTTGGGGGTTGTGATCTGGGTTTTTGCGCCGCCCGGCACCTTGGCGCCGCCTTTGCCTTTTTTGCGCATGCGGCCCCGGGTCCGGTCATAGAGGGCCACCCCTTCAACAATCTCCTTGCGCTTGAAAATTCCCTTCTTCTTGACCGGTACCGCTTCCTCGGTCTCCACACTCTCTGTTTTTCCCCGCTTCTTGCGATCCTTACGGGAGGGTTTTTTATCTTTTTCACCGGCCGGGGTCGCCGCGGCCGGGGTCGCGGGCCTGTCGGCCCGGGCCGTGCCGTCGACCACCTCCAGCACGCCCTTGGTGGAAAGTCGCTGGAGCGCGTCCGGGAACTTGATGATTTTCGCGGCCTGGTGCTTTTTCGCTTTTGCCTTCTTCCGGGACGGCGCGCCTTCTTCCTCCGCCGGAGGGGCTTCGGCCGGGTCGGCGGTTTCATCCGTCGGCGGCGCCTGATCAGCCGCCTCCTCCGCGGGGACCTCTTCAGGAGCCGATGTCTCCTCTTCTGCCGGAGTCTCTGGAACCGATGGCGTCTCTGCTTTCGCGGAAACATCCGCGTCTGCGGAGACATCCGCCTCTACGGTCTCTTCCGGAACCACTTCCTCGGCTGTTGGCGCCGTAACTTCTTCAGCTTCCGGAGCCTGATCGGCCGGTGCTTCCGCTTCCGGCTCGGCCTCGCTTTTTACCGGCTGCCGTCTCTTGCGAATGACGTTGGACCGCACCCGTTTCTGCTCGACCTTTTCCGGCTTCTCAACCTCCGTGCGGAAGACGCCTTGTCGCACCTTTTCAACAATATCGTCCTCCAGAGAGCTCAGGTGACTCTTTGCCTCAATACCCATCTCTTTCAACCTGTCCAAAAGATCCGGGTTGGTCATATTGAGCGATCTGGCAAGTTCAAATATTCTGATTTTTGCCATCCAGCCTCCTTCTAAGCGTTTCCGCCGTTATACCGGCTCATGGCCGTCATCCGCCGGGATCTCTCCGGCTGGCGCAATGTCGTTATCCGGCGCTTCCTCGTTCGGCGC
>JAXHVI010000122.1:0-6068 GCA_034189195.1 Thermodesulfobacteriota bacterium
CAGCGGCACCCGATAAGGAAAGCAGGAAGGGCCGGCCGTGAACGCGGCCGAGACATCAACCCAATGGGCCGTATGGACGTCCGCGTAAGACATGACCGTATAGTCGTCATCCCGCACAAGCTCGAAGTTTCGGACCTGCGCGTATACAACAAGCACGGCGGCCGCCAGCAGCAGGCTGATAAAAATTTCCCTGTGATGCTTCTTCATGACCTCGTCCGTCCGGCTGGGCAGCGTCACCGGTCACCACCTCCTCCGGTAGCCGCGGCCCCCCGCCGTTGCATCATCAGCACCCTGGCAAGATTTTCTCTTGCGGTGACATAATCCGGCTGAATGGCCAGGGCCCGGCGCAGGTGAAACACCGCTTTGTCGAACTCTCCTCTACGCGCAAAAGCCGTGGCGATGTTATTGTGGGCCTTGTACAAAAAGGGGTTGTCCGGGGTCAGTGTCTTTTCAAAACAGGCGATGGCCTCGTCTGTTCGCCCCATTTCAACCAGCAGGTTGCCCAGGTTGTTACCGGCCATCGGGTGGCCGGGATCATATTTCAGGGCCTGCCGGAAACCGGCGGCGGCCCGCTGGCGGTCCCCCGCTTTCAAAAACGCCGCGCCGAGATTGTTGTGGACCAGCGCGTTTTCGGGATCCATGGAAAGCGCCTGCCGGTAAAAGGCGATGGCTTCATCAATACGGCCTTTTTCCAGAAGCGTGTCGGCAAGGTTGGTGACGGCCTGAATGTTGCCGGGGTGCAGGGCCGCCGCGTGCCGATAAAGAGTCTCACTGTCCCGGAAATGCCGTACATGGGCGTGGGAGACAAGCGCCAGGGCGATAATGGCGGGAACCGTCACGCAAAGAACCGCCGGACGAAACCGCCGGAACCGCTGCGCCAGGTCGGCGACGATCCACCCGGCCATGACAAAAAGCCCGATGGCGGGCAGATAGGCATGCCGGTCGGCCAGCACGCGGCCCGACCCGGCCACCATGACCGCAACCGGCGCAAGGCAAAAAACAAACCAGAACCACCCCGTCAGCAGATAGGGCCGGGACCGGCGGGCCCGAATCACGACCACCGTGACGACTGCCAGGAGAATGACTCCGGCGACCGCGGGCCACAACGATTCTGATGCCGAAGGCGCCGGTCGAATAAGGGTCAGGTCAACAGGCCGGAAGAGCCTTCCAATGGCGGTCAGATAAGACGAGGCCGTCTTCACAAGCCATTCACCGGGCCCGGGAAGAGGCGGGCGGGATCCGGCTCCGGCGCCCAGAAGCCGGCCTGCCAGCAAGGCACAGCCCACCGTTGCCAGAAAGGGAATTTTCTCCAGCGCCAGGCGCCGCACCGGCACGCCACCGGCGCCGATGCGCTCCAGGGGCCAGAAGTCGAGCAGGCAGAATACCGCGATAAGCGGCGCTATCTCTGATTTTGACGCCAGGGCCAGGACAAACAGCAGCAATACTGTCGCATACCGTGGCCAGGAAGGGCCATGGGCGTAATACAGGTAGGCGCCCACGGCCAGCAGGCCGAAAAAGACGGCCAGAACGCTGTTCCGGGTCGCCAGCCAGGCCACGGGTTCCACGTTCAGCGGGTGAATAACAAACAGCATCGCCGCGATGCCGGCCGGAAAGGACCGGCCGGTGGTCAGGGACAGAGCAAGAAACAGCGTGATGCCGCTGAGGACATGAAACAGCAGGCTGGTCAGGTGGTGGCAACCGAAATTGTCCCCGAAAAGCTGAAAGTCCGCCATGTGGGAAAGGATCACCACAGGCACCCAGTAAGGCATGTTGTCCGGAACATCCGTGAAGGCCCGAACAACGGAGGCAAATGACAAGCCCTGCTGAATCTGCCTGTTTTCGGTGATAATCGGGTCATCGTAAGAGACGGCGTCATGATACCGTATCTGCAGGAATACAGCCAGGGAAAGCACCGCCAGCAGCAGACAGACGCCCGCGTGAACACCCATGGACCGCATTCTCTGGCTCTTGACCGGTTCGTTCGGCAATACAGCCTCTCTGGTTTCCATCCATAAACGGCTTTTTTCTCATTTTACGGATTGGAAACGTTTTTCGTGCCCGCATAAAAGCATGAATGAACACCCATTAAAAAATGCCGCAAAAAAATCCGTCGCCGGGCACGCCGCGGTTGCATACCTTAACGGTCGCCGCGGCCCGCCATGAGATTCTTATAATATTCAGTATCCCGGATGTTCTCAAGGTCGACATCCCGTTCCAGCAGGGGCCACAGGTCAAACCCGCTGCCGACGGCCCTCTCCAGCCACATTGCCGCCGCCGTCCTGTCGTTCTGAATGGCATAAAGGCAGGCGATGTTGTATGCGATGCTGGCCGCGCTGTCCGGCCGCTCGGCCAGCAGCCGTTCCAGCAGGCCGGCAGCCTCGGCATATCTTTCCTGTGTTCTGTACAACGCCACAAGGTTGTTGGCCGCGTCCAGGAACCCGGGAGCCAGCGTCATGGCGCTGCGAAAATGATCCTCGGCCCTGCCGGTCTCCCCCCGGGAAGAGAGCAGCAGGCCCAGGTTGTTGTGAGCCGCTGCCAGGCCGGGATTCAGGGACAGGGCCTCCAGGAAATGGCTTTCAGCCGCGTCTGTTTTCCTGCGGTGGGCATAGATGACCCCCATGTCGTTATGGGTGTCGGCCAGCAGCCCGGCCGGCGCGGTTTCCCGGTCCTTCAAAATACGGGTATAATGGTTCAGCGCGTTTTCAAAATCATTCTTATTAAAAAAAACATTGGCCAGGGCATACCGCGCGTCAAAAAAATCGGGTTTCACCTCCAGTGCCCTGGAAAAATAAGGCACCGCCCGGTCCGTGTCCCCCCCCTTGATCAGCAGCAGGCCCATGTTGTAATTGGCCTGGGGAAGATAGGGATTGATACGCAAGGCCTCGGTGATCTGCTCATGGGCGCAGGCATAGTTTTTCCTTTCAAAACAGACTTTTCCCAGGTTGTTGTGAATCAGGTCGTTATTTTCGGTCACGGCAAGGGCATGCTCAAAAAGCGTGACACTGTTTTTCCAGTGCCCGGCCTGCCGGAACGACATTACACCCAGAACCGCCACGGCGGACGCTGCCAGGCCCCACACCACAAATCGCCGGCCCGGCCGGGCCGCCGCATAACCGGCCAGGTGCCAGGCAATGGCCGTAAACAGGCCGATTAAGGGAATGTAGGCATAACGGTCGGCCATGGCGTGCTGGCCCACCTTTACCAGGCCGATGACCGGCACCAGGGTCACAAGGTACCAGGCCCAGCCCACAATCAGATGGGGCGCCCTGGTTCGTGCCCGCCAGGAGACGGTCGTGATCAAAACCAGAAGGATGGCTGATCCGGCCCACTGCCACAGGGGAATCTCCAGGGGAAAGGGATAAAACACAGCCAGGGAAACCGGCCAGAGCATCTTGCCGGTATAGAGCGCATAAGAGACCAGCGCGTTTTCAATCCGCAGAAAAACCGGCAGCTCCGCCAGGGAGGTCATGGCGCCGGTCTGCTGCTGGACGGAAACCGTGATCCCCAGAAACACCAGGCTGATGGCCAGCAGCGGCATCTTTTCTTTAACAAAGTCCCAGACCCGCCCCTTTGACAACCGGCCCAGGGGCCAGTAATCCAGCAGCAGCAGAATAACCGGCAGGGAGATCAGCATGGGCTTGGCCATCATGCCCAGAACCAGCAGGATTGTCACACCCAGGTATCGTCCCACAGACGGTGATCGGGCATATTGCGTATAGGCGCCCATGGACAGTATCCAGAAAAGCGTGGACAGCAAGCCCTTGCGGCATGCAATATAGGAAACCGTTTCCGTGTTCAGGGGATGAACGGCAAACAGGGCCGCCACCGCCAGGGCCGGTCCCAGGGAACCGGTCATGCGCCACAGAACGAGAAACAGCAGGAGTGTGTTGACCAGATGTAAAAACAGGTTGGTATAATGGTGGCCGGCCGGATCGTTGCCGTAAAAATGGACATCCGCCATGTGAGAAATCCAGGTGAGCGGGAACCACATGCCCTCCCGGGTGGTAAAGGACTGTTTCAGGCCATCCAGTGTCAGGCCGTTCTGAACATGGGGGGCCTCCACGAAAAAACTGTCGTCAAATTCTATAAACGCGTGACTGCCGATGTCATGGTAAACCGCCACTGTCAGGGCGGCAAGCACTGCCATGGCAAGCGCCGCGGGCCACAACCGTTTTTGGTGGATGGTCTTCATCGCCAAACGTTTATACCCTTCTCAGCTTGATCAGCAGTTTGCGCAGCCAGGCCCCGCCTACAACGGAACGGATGGTGGTGGCCAGCCGGGACGGATGCAAATAAAAATAGGCATTGGCCGCCTTTTTGTACACAAAAAGGCGGGCGTTGCTGATCTGGTCGTCGCTCATCCGGGGCCGCCGGACCTGGTAGTAATTGTACAGCCGGAACCGGGACGGCAGGCGCCATCCCTGTTTTATCACGTGATCATGGAGGGCCGATCCCGGAAACGGGGTGGTCACGGAAAGCACCATCTCGTCCAGGCTGGAGGTGGCGGCAAACCGAATGGTATCCCAGACCTCGGCGGCGGTTTCGGTGGGCGCGCCCACCATGATAAACCCGGTGACCTGGATGCCCAGCCTCTGGGCGGCGGCAAGGGTGTCAGTTATCTGCAGGCGGGTGATCTGTTTATTATAAAGGCCGTTGCGAATACGGTCCGTGATCGACTCGATGCCCACCTTGAGCTTGACCAGGCCGGCCCGCTTCATACGGGCCATCATGCCGGCATCAATGGTGTCAACCCGCGTGTTGCACCCCCAGGGCAGGTCAAGTCCCCGGCTCTCCAGCAGGGAGCAGAACTCCCGGATCCAGTCCGGCAATACCGTAAGAAGATCGTCGGACAGATAAAAACATTCGATGCGATAGGCGCCTTTCAGGTATGCAAGATCCGCCACAACGGATTGCGGGGAACGGATTCGTACTTTTCTGCCCAGTGTCCTGTGAACCGTCGGCTGGCAGAATGTGCAGTGAAAGGGGCACCCCCGCGAAACGGTCAGCGAAACCCCGCGCAGGGCCGGGTCATGGGAATCCATCTGAATGAAGATACGAATGTAGCGCTCCATGTCAAACAGGTCAAAGGCGGGCCGGGGAAGGGCGTCAATGTCCTCAATAAAGCCCCGTTCCGGGGTTTTATAAAGCGTGCCGTCCGCCTGCCTGAACCAGAGCCCCCTGACCGCCGCAAAATTCCGGTTTCCGTAAAACGCTTCGATATACTCCCGGAAGGTATCTTCCCCTTCGCCGACGCACACCGCGTCAAACCCGGCTTCCTTCAGGACGGCCTCCGGCGCCATGGTGGCGTGGGGCCCGCCGGCAATCACGGCAACCCCCTGTTTTTTGGCGATGGCAGCGACTTTTGCCGCATCTTCAGCCATCAGCACATCCACAAAGATGCCCGCGATATCAGGCCGATGCTTTTGAAGATATCGTTCCACAAAGGCAAAGGAGGGCGCAAAGGTGGTGTCCAGGACGGATACGGAGATGCCCGGCACCTGTTCCCGGATATAGGCCGCCAGCGTAGCCAGACCGATGGGAATATCCCCTGACTTGTAACGGAACCTGGGAAACACAAGCACGACGTGTCGGGAGTGGCGATGAATGCTCATTTGCCTGCCTGGTCTGAATTCGATGGACACTCACTATAACAGAAGGGCCGGGCAAACTTCAAACTTATTCCGGCAGACCAAAAGCCGTTTGCCGGTTGTCAAAAAAAATGGAGTCTGATATAACCCTTTGGAACATGATTACAGCAGGTTCTGCTCACACCACATCCGGAGTAAACCCCGTGACCGACACCCATCCCTCCCTGACGCCGAGACCCTGGTGGCCATTGCTCCTTCTTGTCATCATCGCCGCTGCCGCCATTCTGACCTATGCCAACTCTCTGACCGCGCCCTTCGTGTTTGATGACACCCATAACATCGTTGAGAATCCTCACGTTCGCATGACCGGGCTTTCCATCGACAGCCTTATCGACGCAGCCACCGTCCAGACCCGGCGGCCGGTGGCAAGCATCACCTTTGCCCTCAACTACTATTTTCACGGATATGACGTGACCGGGT
>JAXHVI010000123.1:0-12362 GCA_034189195.1 Thermodesulfobacteriota bacterium
GCCGGCTCCGCCGGCCGCAGCCGCCCGGCACAACTCCGCTGCTACCGGCCTGAGAGGCAAACCAGCCGGAAGCCCAGGCCGCCGTCCCGACCGTCCGGATCGAACCAGTCGCGACTGGCCGACCGGCAGTACCGCGCGATGCCGTACCAACCGCCGCCGCGAGCCACGCGGGACGAGCCGGATGACGGGCCTTCAGGATCGGTCACGCTACCCGAAGGATAATCCCCATACCAGTCCGAACACCACTCCCACACATTGCCGTGCATGTCATACAGGCCCCAGGCGTTAGGCCGTTTCTGGGCCACCGGATGGGTTTTGCTTCCGGCATTATCATAATACCAAGCATAGTTTCCCAATTCAGAATCACTATCCCCAAAACAGAACCGCGTGCTGCTGCCGGCCCGGCAGGCATACTCCCACTCGGCCTCCGTGGGCAGGCGGTAGGTCTGGCCGGTGCGCTGGTTCAGCTTGCGGATAAAATCCTGAACGTCGTTCCACGACACCTGCTCCACCGGGCAGTTGTCCCCGCAGCTTGAAAATTTAGATGGATTGCGGCCCATGATCGCCTTCCACTGGCCCTGGGTCACCTCGGTGGTCTGCATGTAAAACCCCTTTGTCAGGGTCACCCGGTGCTGGGTCTCGTCACTGTCCCGGCCGGACTCCGACGACGGGCTGCCCATCATAAACGTGCCCGGCTCGATCCACACAAACGCCATGCCAAGGTCGTTGGTGACGTTTCCCCCGGAAGCGCCGGCAAGGGACCGGCCCCCGCCTTCTTCCCACACGGGGGCAAACTCGTCCACCATCCAGGCCTGGGCTGAAAGGCCCATAACCAAGACCACCACCAGTGCCATGAACCCTGTTATTGCCCTTATGCCGCTTCGTTTTGTCATGCTAACCCCACCGTTGCATTATGTTATATTTCGGTAGCGGAAACCTTCCGGTTTCCATCGTATATGGAGGGCTGAAGCCCTCCGCTACATTTTGTGCGGTTTCCCCGCCGGGGTGCCGCCGCTCATGTAACGGTACCCGGTTGTTTGCTTGTACGCCTTGATAAATGCGATTAAATCACTTTCCGATTTGCTTCCGGCAATCAGCAAATGAACATGATCAGGCATGTAACAATAGGCCACGACATCAAAGGCATGATCGGAAGAGGCCCGACCTAAAATTTCCAAATGGCCTGACACCATGGCGTCGGTGACAAAAACCGGTTTTCGTGCCGTTGTTGTAATCGTAATAAAATAAATCCGCCTGCCGCGATAAAGATCGGCCGCCAGCCGGTTTTTGCGACGGGTTCCGGCAAATGTTTGTGGCTTGTGACCGGTTGTCGAATGCTTCTCCATGCACACTGTAGCGGAAGCCTTCAGGCTTCCATTAAAATTGATCGCGCTTCGTTGTCGATATTGCGTGGAGGTCTAAAGACCTCCGCTACATTTTTTCTCCGATTGCCGTTGTCTTCCTACCTGTCCGGAGCCTCCACCACATAGGCCAGAAGGGTGTCCTGGCACTTGCCGGCCACATCGGCGTACGTTTGAAAAAACCGGGTAAAAGCCATGGGCGCCATGGGTTCAAACAGGCTTTCAAAATCCACGGTTCCGGCCGGGGCAGCCACCACAAAAACGGCCTCGGCATTTCTCTTGTGACCGGGCAGGGTGTCCACCTCCCAGACCAGGCCCGACCCCGAAAGCGGAAAAACCGTGGCCGAACGGCCGACGGTTGTTTTTTGATCCCCGGCAGCCGGGTAGAGCATCACCACCCGGTCGTCGGCCATGATGTTAAAAATCGCCGCGTTCACCGGAACCCTTGCCGCCACCGACACGGTCAGGGAGTCGGCCCGCTGAAACACGGCCCGGTTCAAGGCCGCGGAAAGGCCGAGGGTTGCCCCGGCCTCCGGCACAATCACGTCGGCGGTGACCGTGACCCGGTATTCAGGCACAGGGGCATGGTCCGTCGTCTCCTGATACTGGGCCAGGGGATGCCACTGGACCGTCTCGTTGACAATATAGCCACGGGCGTAGCTTTTGATAAAATCCACGGCCAGGGCGCTGTTTTTGACAACGGTGGCGGCATCCACCTTTACGCCGGCGGCCTTTTCAATGGCATCGGCCCGGGCCCGGCGAAGGGCCAGCTGCCGGGCCTCTTCGGCGGTGATCCGGTCGATGATGCAGGCCCCCTGGCCGGTGACGCCGGAGACCCGTTGGCCCGGCTCGCCATAACCGGCCGGGGGAACAATCAGAAACACCAGCAGCAGAACAAAGGCCCGCGCGTTTCGTTGTGTCATGTCGCCTCGCTGTCGTATTCGGACTTTGATGAACATGTTTATTCCCATCACGGGCAAGGCCATCGGCCCTGGCCTGTGCCGCCTGACAAGAGAACAAACGAAGGAAGTCCCGCTTGTAGTGTGCCCGTAAGGGCATTGTTTATGGCCGGCAGCCAAACGCCTGACGGCGTCGCTACAAACAGGCCGTTTTATCACGGACCAAGCGTCAGCCTGCCCGTGCATTCTTCCACACCACCCTATTTCAAGTCCACCAGCACCCGTTTCAAGTCCCCGTGTACCAGGGGGTTCTGGGTTCGGTTGGAGGTGCGGCCGGCCCAGTAGGGCACCTCTTTTTTCAGGTAATCGGCCATTTCGCCGATGGTGACGGTTTTGTCCCGGTTGGCGTCTGCACCGCCGGACATTGCCTTGAAAAAGAAATAGGTAAACAGACCGTGCCGCTTGTCCGGATACCAGGTGGCCACCTGGTCCTTGTCCGCGCTGCAAAACACCGCGGCATTGACCTGATCCGGCAGAGGCCGCATGTTTTTCACCAGCACCGGGCTGATGTTGTCAAACAGGGCGCCGGCAGCCGAATCCCCGGAAAAGCAGGACTCCAGCACCACCGTGGTGTTGGCCACCTTGAGGCCGTCAATGATGCGGTAAAACTGGTCCAACGGATACCCGTTGTTGGCGATAAAGTCGGCGCTGGCGTCCACCGGCACCAGAAAGGCGCTTTTGCCGTCCGGGCCGGGCGCGCCATGACCGGAATAGTAAACGAAAAGGTCTTTTGTCTCGGAACGGACAAAACGGGAAAGCTGGCCGCCGGGGTTGGCCGGGGTTCCAAAAATGTCCCGCATGTCCCCGCTGGTGGTGTTAAGCCGGTAGATGATGTTTTTTTCCTGAAAGCCCATGGTTTTGACCAGGTACTGCTTCATCACGGCCGCGTCCCGCTCGGCGTAGCGCACATCGTTGATGCCCTTCTGATAACGGCCGTAGCGCTGGTTGCCGACAACAACGGCCACGGCCCAGGTTCTGGCGGCCCGGCCGGCGGGAATGTCCTGCTCCACATCCACGGTCAGGTCGGTTTTAACCTCCCCTCCCTTGTCAAACAGTTCGGCCATCAGAGCGTCCGCGTCGGTAGCGCCGGAACCGGCGGACGGCTTCACAGCCACGGCATCGGGCACGGCAATGGTGGCGGTATCGGCCAGGTAGGCGTTGAACAGCTCGTCATAGGCAGTCTTGGCAACTTTGGACTGGGGCCAGGTTTCGGCAAACGCCTTGGCCTGGCTGACAGCGGCCGCTGGATTGGCGGTAAACGCCTCGTAAAGTTTTCCAGCGGCCCGTTTCATCACCTCGTCAAACAGGCCGGCCACCTCTTTGTTTCCGGAAAAAGCTTTTTCCGCCTTTGCCGCCGCCTGAAGGGCCGGGTCTGTCTGGCCGCTGTTAACAAGAGCCACGGCATGTGCCCGGGCGATGGCGGGATGGCTGTCGGCGGCGGAGGCAAGCCCGCTAACCCCCTCCCGGGTCCTTCCCGCCTTGATCATCTCCAGATGACGAACCAGGTAGGCCTGGACAATGGTCTCCTTTTTCTCGGCTATCTTTTTCTCTCTGGGCCATTTGGCGTCCGCCTTTACGATCTGCTCCAGGGCGCCGGCGTAATCGCCGTTATACAGTTCCGCGTCGGCCAGGGTGGCGGCAAATACCGGCGTGGCCGGCGCCTCCCTGGCCGCGGCGGCGGCAAGGGACAGGACCGTGGCCGGATCCTTTCCGGCGGAGATCATCATCTGGGCCAGGTTGTTCTGCCACAGGGGTTCGGATTTGGCGGCCACGGCCCCGGAAAGCCGGTCAATGGCCTCCTGGGACGCGCCGAACCGCCAGTAGGCCATGGCCAGATTGTAATCGTAAACCGGCTGATCACAGAGAGCCTCGGCCTTGATGAACAGCTTGAGCCCCTGTTCCCGGTCGGTCTCAAACGCCTGCCGGGCTTTTTGGGCAATATCGGCCGCCACCTTGCAGGTGTCGTCGGCAACTGCCGCGGAACCGAAAAAAAGAAGCCCCAGCAGAGCTGCCGCAAAAACAAAGGAATGTTTCATGTCCGCCTCCATTTTTAAAGAATGTGTGGCCGGGTAAAATTGATATTGATATTTTTTCGGTATCATATAAAGCGGGCGGGCGTTTTTCAACCATAAACAACCGCATTCTGCTGCCGGGCTGTTCCCACGGCCCCGTCCAAATCGAAAAAGGTATTAAAAAATCAATTTTATGCTGGATTGCCCGGTCAAGCCGGGCAATGACGAGCGTGGTGTTGCTCAGCCCGTGGCACCCCTTGATTCGATTTCGATCCCGATCCCGATACCGATTTCGATTTGGGTAAAGCGGCGCCCCTAACCATTGCCGTCAAAAACAATCAGCTTCCTTAACGCCGCGATCCGGTCCCGGATATCGGCGGCTTTTTCAAATTCGTAATCATCGGCCGCGGCCTTCATCTCCTTTTCCAGGCGCCGGATAATCTCGTCCAGGTCGTCCGTGTCGCCGTACCGGGCAAGGGTTTCGGCCACACCGGCGGAAGGCCCCGCCCTGTCACCGCCCTGGGCCCCGAAATCCGGGAACATCTCCTTGAAAATGGTCCGGGGCGTGATGTGGTGGTCCGTGTTATAGGCCGCCTGAATCTTCCGGCGGCGGCTGGTCTCATCCATGGCCCGGGCCATGGCGGCAGTGGTGCGGTCCGCATAGAGGATCACCGTGCCGTTGACGTTCCGGGCGGCCCGGCCGAAGATCTGGATCAAGGAGCGCTCGGACCGGAGAAACCCCTCCTTGTCGGCGTCCAGCACGGCCACCAGGGAGACCTCGGGAATGTCGAGGCCCTCCCGCAGCAGGTTGATGCCGATCAGCACATCCGCGTCGCCCCGCCGCAGCTCGGAGATCACGGCCATGCGCTCCAGGGTCTTGATCTCGGAATGAAGGTACCGGGTCTTGACCCCCAGCTCGGCGTAGTAGTCGGTCAGGTCCTCGGCCATGCGCTTGGTCAGGGTGGTGACCAGGACCCGCTCGTTTTTCTCCACCCGGGCCCGAATCTCGTCAAACAGGTCATCCACCTGGTTTTCCGCGCTCCGCACCTCAATCCGGGGATCCACCAGGCCGGTGGGCCGCACGATCTGCTCCGCCACGGCATCGCCCGCCTTCTGGTATTCATAGGCCGCCGGCGTGGCCGACACATAGATCACCGACGCCCGCTTTGTCTTTTCCTCGAACTCTTCAAAGGTCAGGGGCCGGTTGTCCAGGGCCGACGGCAGCCGGAACCCGAACTCCACCAGGGTGGATTTCCGGGAGTAATCCCCCTTGTACATGGCGCCCAGCTGGGGCACGGTGATATGGCACTCGTCCAGAAAGAGCAGAAAATCGTCGGGAAAATAGTCCAGCAGGGTGGCCGGGGGCCGGCCCGCTTCCCGGCCGGTCAGGTGGCGGGAATAGTTTTCAATGCCGTTGCAGTAGCCCATCTCCAGGATCATCTCCAGGTCGAACCGGGTCCGCTCCTCGATGCGCTGGGCCTCTATCAGCTTGCCGGCGTTGCGGAAGTGGTCGATCCGGACCTTGAGCTCCTCGTTTACCCGGTCAACGATGGCCTTGCGGTTCTGCTGACGGGTCACGTAGTGGGTGGCCGGATAGATCACGGCCTTTGAAAGGGAGCCCCGCACGCTGCCTTTCAGGGGGTCGATCTCGAAAAGGGACTCCACCTCGTCGCCGAAAAACTCCACCCGCAGGGCCGCCTCCTCCTCGGACGCGGGGAAAATATCCACCCGGTCCCCCCTAACCCGGAACACGCCCCTGGAAAAATCGTAGTCGTTGCGCTCGTACTGGATCGCCACCAGGTCGGCCAGGAGCCGGTCCCTGTCCAGTTCCATGCCCGGCGCCAGTTCCACGCGAAGCCCCAGGTAGTCTTCCGGGGACCCCAGGCCGAAGATGCAGGACACGCTGGCCACCACGATCACGTCGGGCCGGGAAAGCACCGACCGGGTGGCGGAATGGCGCATCTTGTCAATGGTGTCGTTGATGGAGGAGTCCTTCTGAATATAGGTGTCGGTCACCGGCAGGTAGGCCTCGGGCTGGTAATAATCGTAATAGCTGACGAAGTACTCCACCGCGTTGCGCGGAAAAAGGGCGTGGAACTCGTTGTAAAGCTGTGCCGCCAGGGTCTTGTTGGGCGCGATGACCAGGGCCGGCCGCTTCAGCTCGGCGATGACGTGGGCCATGGTAAAGGTTTTGCCCGACCCGGTGACGCCCATGAAAACGTTGTGGCGCCGGCCGGAACGGATCTGGTCGCAGAGCCTGCCGATGGCCCGGGGCTGGTCCCCGGCCGGCGTGAATGTGGTGGTCAGATCATACATTCGGCCATCCGGGCTACATCTGCGCCCTTGCCTGGGCGATCCTGCCGACCTCACCCATGACAATCAGGGTCATCCCTTCCTCAATAACCGTTGAAGATCCCGGGTTCAGGGAAAGCAGGCCGTCGGCGCTTCTTGCCCCCAGCACAAGAAAGCCCAGCCGGTCGGCCAGTTTCGGGTCATTTACCCGGGTGCCCCGAATAGTTGAACGGGCCGTAACCGGCAATTCATGAATCCGCAGATCACTGGTCTTGTCCCTCAGCATCCGGTCAATAAAATCAACGGCAGCGGGCCGCAGCATCTCGGAAGCCATGCGCAGCGCCCCGATAAAGTTCGGCGACACCACCCGGTCGGCGCCGGCTTTCTTCAGCTTGGGTTCCAGTTCGGGATTGGCCACCCGGCTGATGATACGGATATTTCTGTTGAGCATGCGGGCCGACATCGTCACGTACAGGGAGTCCTTGTCGGACGGCAGCGCAATCAATATGCCCCGTGCATGTTCAATCCCCGCCGCTGTCAGGTTGGCGTCGTCCGTGGCGTCTCCCCGAATGTAAAATACCGCTTCTATGGCGCGGCACTTCTCGATCTTTTCGTCATCGCACTCGATCAGGACCACCTGTTCCCGGTTCTTCACCAGCTCCACTATCAGCGGATATCCGGTTTCTCCGCCGCCACAGACGATATAGTGGTTCCGAAGTTTGCTGATTTCGTTTCTCATCTTGTTTTTCCTCATAAACCCGGTGATCTCACCTTCGATAAACAGGGCAGCCAGGGAACTGATACCGTAGAGAATGATGCCCAGCCCGACGGTAATCAACAGCATGGTGAAAATCTGGGCCGGCACGTTACCGCTGACAGGCAGAATCTCCCCATACCCCACGCTGGTCAGGGATATGATGGTCATATAAAGGCAGTCGATATACGGATAGTGCCCGGTAAAGATCAGATAATAACCGAGACTCCCGGTGGCAACCACCAGAAAACTGGTCATGATAAGAAAATAGAGTCTCTTTTTCAGCCCCATAGATTCCATGCCCCGCACACGACCGGGTACCGGCGGCACCCGGCAGGTAAATCAATATGTTGTGCAGTATACCAGCCCGGCGACGGGTGTAAAGATTTTTCACTTTTCCTGCCCTTCAGGCGGCCGTAAAAAACCGCTTTCAGCGGGTGCCGGTGTCATGATAGAAAAACCTGTTCGCAAAATCGCGCTGCAGGCGGGGAAAACCAGGAAAAATGGAACAGTGGATCGAAAATCATGAACTGCTGCTGGGGTGGCTCACCCTTGGATCCCTTGCCGTTTTCATCGGCACCCTTGTGCTGGTGCCGTGGCTGGCGGCCCGCATTCCCGCCGACTACTTTACCCACGGCCGCCGGCATAAAGGACCCCTTTCCGATGAACACCCCGCACTCCGGATCCTGCTGATGGCCGGGAAGAACCTGCTGGGGATTCTGGTGATCGCCGCGGGCCTCGTCATGCTGGTGCTGCCCGGCCAGGGCCTGCTGACCCTTTTTCTTGGAGTTCTGCTGCTGGACTTTCCCGGCAAATACCGGCTGGAACGGTGGGTTGTCTCGCGGGGGCCGGTGCTGCGGACCGTCAACCGCCTGCGGCGACGGGCCGGAAGAAGGCCGCTGGAGATGTGAGTTTCTTATTTCGTATCCATCCATCTGTTGTGAGAAGATGAAAAAGGTTTCCAATCCAGAAATGAGAATTTTTTCGCAAGATCAAGGAAAACAAGGGATGACGCGGAGGCGTACTGTTGTACGCCGCACAAGGAAGCCCGCAGTTTGACGCAGAGATTGCGGAAAAAGGCCATTTATGGATGGAAACTATTTCAGCATGGCAGGCCATCCACGCATATCCGGTTCCGTCCCGCGGCCTTGGCACGGTACAGTGATTTGTCCGCCTTTTCCAGCAGGTCCTTCGGCGTGTCATTGCGGTCCGGCACCATGGAGGCCACCCCCATGCTCACCGTCACCTCGCCGGACACCGGTGAAAATCCGTGGGGAATGGCCAGGGCCTGAAGGTGGGACTGAATCTTTTCCGCCACGTACAGGGCCTGGTCCATGTTGGTGTTGGCCAGCAGCACCACGAACTCCTCCCCGCCGTACCGGACACAGGCATCCCCCGGCCGATGGACGTTCTCGGTAAGGATGTCGGCGATCTGTTTGAGGCAGAGGTCGCCGGCCTGGTGGCCATGATTGTCGTTGTACAGCTTGAAGTGGTCGATATCGATAAAAACAAGGGAAATAGGCAGCTGCTCGCGGACCGCGCTGCGCCACTCGGCATCCAGGTGGACGTCAAAATGGCGGCGGTTGAACAGCCCGGTCAGGGGATCGGAGACCGCCATCTCTTCCAGTTGCCGGTTGAGCTCTTCCAGTTGACGGGCGTCGATCTTCATCTTCAGTGCCCGCAGGTAGGCCCTGCGAAACTCCCGCTCTATCCGATAGTTTCCCAGCAGGGAGATAACCGCCACGGCAAACACGACCAGGGCCGAGTGGACAATCAGGTCCGCCGGCATCTGAAACCAGGGAAAAATCAGGAGGTGAAGCAGGAACAGGCCGCCGCACAGGGCAACGGCGTGCCGGAAGGGAATGCGGATCACAATGGCGGCAAACATGATGACCAGGGCCACGCCGGTGTAGGAATGGCCCGCGTTGGGCGCCCGGCTCAACACGGCCAGCAGCAGCAGGCTGGCCCCGCCCAAGAAAAACAGAAGGGTCAGCAGGTAAATGATATACCGGCGGAACCGCTGCCGGGAGGCCAGGGCCATGGCCGCGATCATCACCGGCGTGGCCAGGGCGAACCGGAAAAACCAGGCCACCGGATAGATGTCCGGCGTCAATACATAGTCAGAGACGGCAAACAGGTTGAACAGAAAAACGGCAAACCAGCCCAGGACCCGGTAGGTGCCGAACCGGTGCTCAATGGTGTCATGAATGTATTTTCGTTCCAGGACCGGGGAGAACCGCAGACCGGCGGGCCGGCGAAGGGTTTTTTCTATCTCGGCTTCCAGGGGGTCGCGCTGAAGATTATTCGCTGTGTATGTATCGGAGGCATGTATCATGAATGTTCACCGATGAGCCCGGCGCCGCGCAGGCAAAGCGGCGACGGGGGACGGCGGCATCGGCCGCCGCCGGTTGTCATGGCCGGGCCGGGCCTTCCTGAAAAATGGCGCCGGGTAGCGGCGCCGGTTCCGCCGAAGCCGCTGCCGGGGGCCGGGCGATGGCGCAGGTGGTGGAAAAGGTGGACGCGATGTTGGAGGAATATACCACGATCTGCTTGAGCAGGTCCATCAGCTCCATGTGAATCTCATGGGTCGCCCGGGATTCGGGTTTCTCACAATGGACCCGCTCCAGGTGCCGCAGCCGGAATTTGGACTCCAGGTCCAGGTAGGTCCGCTCCTGGGACATGATCTGGCAGGCCTTGTCCCGGTTGGTCTCGGCAAACGCCTCCTTGAGCAGGCGGATATGGGCGCACACCTTGTTGTGATAGATCATCAGCTCTTCCTTGCCCTCGTCGGAAAAATCGGCGTGCAGGGCCTTTTTCTTGGCGATCAGGGGCACCATGTTCCGATGGATAAGATCCCCGATGCTCTCCATGTCCTTGGCAATGGACATCATGCCGAACACCTCGCTCACGCTCTCTTTTGAAACCCCCTCCCGCAGCACCCGGTTCAGAAAGTCGCTGATCTTTTCTTCCAGAAAATCGATCTTGGCCTCGCGCATGTCGATGCCTTCCATCAGGGTCAGTTCGGGAAAAATGGCGTCCCGCTTGGGAATCTCCCGCCTCCAGAGTTCGATCTCGTCCTTCTCCTTGACCCCCTTTGTCACATACTGTTCGTCAGAGATAAACGGTATGATAATGGCCCGGAGCATGCGCTCCAGCAGCTTGGCCATGCGGGACAGTTCGGCCCTGGCCAGGCTGATGGCCACTTCCGGGGTCTTGATGCTGGTCTCATCCAGATACCAGGTGGTCAGCTCCCGGGTGATCCGGTCTCTCTTCTTATCCGGCAGCAGCCGCTGAATCAGCAGGGCAAAGGTGGTGGTAAAAGGCAGGAACACCAGGCCCACGCTTACGTTGAACAGGGTGTGGGCATTGGCGATCTGCCGGGCCGTACCGGCGCCGAAATGGGTGGTCAGATCCCGGACCATGACCGCGAAACCGGGAATCCAGAAAACAAAGAGCAACACGCCGGCCACCTTGAACAGCACATGGCCCAGGGCCACCCGCTTGGCCTCCCGGGTCATGCCGATGCTGGCCAGAACCGCCGTGATGCAGGTGCCGATATTGGCGCCCAGCACCAGGGGAATGCCCGCCTCCAGGGTGATCAGGTTCTCCTGGGCCAGCACGATGACGATACCGGTAAAGGCGCTGCTGCTCTGAATCAGGGCGGTGAAGGCCGCGCCGGCCAGAATGCCCATCAGCGGGTTTTCCAGCCCCTGGAGCAGTTCAAGAAACTCCGGATATGTGCGCAGCGGGGCCATGGCGTCGCTCATCAGCTTCATGCCATAGAACAGAATACCAAAGCCCATCATCACTTCCCCCACGGCCACAACGACCCTTCGCCTGGAAAACATTCTGGCGCCAAAACCCGCGGCCACCATGAGCAGGGCGTAATCGGTGAGCTTGAAGGCGATAAGCTGGGCCGTTACCGTGGTGCCCACATCAGCCCCCAGGATCACGGCCAGGGACTGCACAAAGGTCATGAGCCCGGCCTGAACAAAACTGACCAGCATCACGGTGGTGGCGCTGCTGGACTGGATCACCATGGTGACAAAGCCCCCCACCAGAAAGCCGATCACCCGGTTGCGGGTCAACGCGCCCAGAATCCGGCGCATCTGGGAGCCGGCCGAGTCCTTCAGGCCCTTGCTCATCTTTTCAAGGCCGTAGAGAAAAAGGGCCAGCCCGCCCAGCAGGCCGATGATGATGAACGACCATGATATGGCATCCTGTGGCGGGCCGGGCGAGGCGGCAAAACAGGTCACGGGGATCAAAAGAGACGCAAAAACAGGGGCCGCAAGCCCTGCCAGGACGGGCCGGTCCAAAAATTCTTTTCCGATCCGCTGTTTCATCTTCACTCTGCCGCCCCGGTTAAAAGAAGATATGCCAGATCCCGGAAACTTCCGTGTCCGATTGGTTGCGCACCCGTTCCCAGTTGACCTCCACCGAGACCTGATGGTTTTTTGACAGCTTGAAATTGTTGGCAAACCCCACCCCGCGTTCCGTGTGGTCATCGCCGGCCACGAACCATTTCACCCCGCCGTACAGATGACTCTTCCAGAAAGGGGCCACGGTCCTGACCATGCCCAAAGCCAGGCCCGGCCCCAGAGCATAGCTTTCATCCAGGGCGCCGGACAGGTCCACTTCGCCGTCCACCATGGCGTAGGTCAGCCCGGCAAGGGGAAGGTCAAACGCCAGACCGGTGCCGGTGTTGAGACGGTAATAGAGAGACTGTTTGCCGTTTTTCATCCGTTTCCGGTGAAACCCGGTATCCACCTTCCAGGAGAGGGGTTTAAAAAAGGCGTCCCTGCCCGATATGGAGATAATATCGATGATGTCGAGCTGTTGCAACCGGAAAGCATGATCGGAGAACGAATAGCGGACCCGGGCGTCCCCGAACTCGATCTGGGCGCCCTGGTGATGGATATAGTCCATGTCCAGGAGGTCGGTGAAGGCGGGCCGGAAACGGATTTCCATAAACCCTTCGCTGTCG
>JAXHVI010000124.1:0-2903 GCA_034189195.1 Thermodesulfobacteriota bacterium
CGTGCGTCTATTTTTTCCATGCGCAAAAGATAACAAAATACTACCAATATGTCAAGTATTTATTTGCCGAGTTAATATCAACCCGTCAGGTTACCAGATTGTTTTGACCTTCATAGTGTTGCATCTTTTTATTTATCCGGCCAGTAATGCGTACAACAGTTATTTTGATAAAGATGAGGAAAGTATCGGCGGCCTGAAACATCCGCCTGCGGTGGAAAAAGATCTATATGCCACATCCCTGGTCTTTGATGGAGCGGGCATGCTCTTGGCTCTCTGCATCAGCCGGCAATTTGCGGTAATGGTGTTTATTTACGGCCTCATCAGCAAGGCTTATAGCCATCCCTCCATCAGAATTAAGAAGTATCCCTGGTTGAGCTGGCTGATCGCCGGGATTTTCCAGGGTTTGTTTACCTTCTGGATGTGCTACATGGCGCTGAATCGCAGGGGATTTGACGTTATTCTGCAAGCGGATATATTTATTCCGGCAGTATTGACCACCCTGTTTTTGATGGGATTTTATCCCCTGACGCAGATTTATCAACACAAAGAGGACAAAAAAAGAGGTGATCTTACCTTAAGCTGTCTTCTTGGCATCAGGGGAACCTTTGCCTTTTCTGCCGCCGTGTTCCTGATCGCGCTACCTGGCTTCCTGGTGTATTTCAAATGGTATTTCGGCTGGCAGCTGTTTTACCTCTTCCTGCTTTCTATAATACCGGTTTTGGCCTTTTTTAGCCGGTGGTTCCTGAAAGTCATAAACAACCCGGCCAATGCGGATTACAGTCACACAATGCGTCTGAGCATAATTTCATCGCTATCCTTGAGCACCTTTTTTATTTTGCTTTATTTTGTAAAATAACACGATTTTTTGTCCCGCGCCTTGCATCCTCGACCAAAATAACGCGTGAAGCATCCGGACCGGCTTCTCCTGTTGAAAAATATCGAAACCATGGTGCCGGTGTGATATGGTGCAAAGTCATATAAAGAGATAAAAACAATGACCGAATCGGAACGGACGACCAGAAAAAAAAGAATTGATACCCGTCTCTCATCTTCGTTATTGAACTGGACCATTATTCATAACGATGATGTTACAGACCACTCTCCGCTGCCCCACCACGCCGTTGAAGAATACCCGACCAAAACCGGTCCGGCCGATTATGCCTTGTTTGTTGACGGTAAGTTGCTGGGCATTATCGAGGCCAAGAAAATCGCCGTCGGCGCCGGTAATGTATTGGAACAGGCCAAACGATATTCAACAGGGGTGCCTGATACCATCGGTGATTGGCGCGGTTATAAAGTCCCGTTTCTTTATTCCACCAACGGCGAATTGATTTTCCACCTTGATGTGAGAAACAAACAAAACACCGCTTGTCGGTTGATTGATTTTCATTCTCCCCGGGCATTGCTGGACAAGTTTAACCGGGACACCCAAAGCGCGGAGGCCTGGCTGGCGGAAAAACCCATTGAAGATATCACCCGCTTGCGTCCCTACCAGAAAGAAGCCATCGCCGCTATCGAAGCGGCCATTGGCAATGGGAAAAAGACCATGCTGGTTGCCATGGCCACCGGTACGGGCAAAACCTTTACGCTGGTGTCTTCTATTTATCGCCTTTTGAAATCCGGGTATGCCAGACGCATCCTTTTCCTGGTGGATCGCCGGTCTCTGGCTGCCCAGGCCGTCCAGGCCATTTCATCGTTTGAAACGCCGGAAGGCCTGAAGCTGGATAAGGCCTATGAAGTATACAGCCAGAAATTCCGGCGGGATGACTTTGGCGATGAGAACAATTTTGACCCGAAAGTACTGCCCGAGGCGTATCTGACTGATCCCCAGGAAAAGCACACCTTTATTTATGTCTCCACCATCCAGCGAATGTCGATCAACCTTCTGGGCAAAGAAGCGGTCAGTGATTTTGAGTATGAGGTGGACGCAGGCAAGCTTGATATCCCCATTCATGCCTTTGATGTGATCATTGCCGACGAATGCCATCGTGGCTACTCCGCCAGTGAAACCGGCCGGTGGAAATACGTACTGGATTATTTTGACGCAGTCAAAATCGGCCTCACAGCCACCCCGGCCACCCATACCCTGGCCATGTTTAAGCACAAGGTGTTTAGCTACAGCACCGAACAGGCGGTCCTGGACGGCTTTCTGGTGGATTACGACGCCGTTAAAATCAAATCCGGCATTCATATTAACGGCGCCTTTTTAAAAGAAGGGGAACTGGTCGGCGTTATCGACCGGGAAACCGGCGCTGAAAAGCTGGATGAACTGGAAGATGAGCGGGAATTCGTGGCCACTGAGATTGAGGTGAAGATCACCTCGCCGGACAGCATCAAAAAGATCATTTCCGCGCTGAAGACATACACGGATGACCACGAAAAGGAATATGATCGTTTCCCCAAAACCCTGATTTTTGCCGTCAACGACCTGCCCCATGTGTCCCATGCCGACGAGATAGTCAAGACCTGCAAGGAGGTGTACGGCCGGGGAGACGACTTTGCCATGAAGATCACCGGCAGCCCCACTGTCGACCGCCCCCTTCAAAAGATCCGGCAGTTCCGCAACCGGCCGGAACCCAAAATCGTCGTCACGGTGGACATGCTGACCACCGGCGTGGATATCCCGGCCATTGAAATGGTGGTGTTCATGCGCATGGTCAAATCCCGCATTCTCTGGGTGCAGATGCTGGGCCGGGGCACCCGGCTGTGTGAAGAAATCCACAAGGAAAAATTCACCATCTTCGACTGCTTTGACGGTTCGCTCATCAAATACTTTAAAGACGCTACCGACTTTAATGTCAGCCTGCAACGGGAAGCAACGCCGTTGTCCGAAATTATCGAAGCGATCTACGATAACCAGGACCGGGAATACAACACGAATCGCCTTATCAAGCGGCTCCGCC
>JAXHVI010000125.1:0-5394 GCA_034189195.1 Thermodesulfobacteriota bacterium
TGGGCTCAATGCTCACCACCTTTTTCCCGATAAAGGCCCCCATGTAAACCGAGTGGTTGCCGATGTTGGCCCCCACATCAATGCAGACCGCACCGGACCGGTCTTCGTGGCGGGTGATAAAGTCCATGTATTCAAGCAGGTCGATTTCGTAGAACGATTTTTTTTCATCAATATAGTTGATGATATAGTCTTTCTCGTTGGGGCCTTCCATTGAGAAGCGTCTTTTGCCGGTTTTGTGCCGATAGGTAAAATTGACCACAGCAGTCTCCATTATTAAATAAAGTGACAGCTTTCCGCATACTGTCGAATATCATAAATGGTTTCTAGCCGGGCCACGGCGTTCTGTCAAGAAACATGAAATTCACAGGATGTTGATAAAATGTTGATAATAACCACAACTATTCGAAATTAAAAATATAAAAACGAACGACAGTCCGGTCGGAAAACTGCGCCCCGGTGTTTAAAAGGGCCTGTTTTATGTTATGGATCAGTAAAATAGCGGTTTCAACAGCAGCGTGTTTATAACTTCTGTTTTTTCGACAGAGCACTCATGTCGGCCAATATTGCCGTGGCAGAAAAAATCTCTTGAACATTCGTGGGCGGGTCATTTAAAGTAGAGACACGCACACGAGATGATGCGCGGTTTCAATATCCCGTCAAGCGAGGTTCCGCCATGAATGAGATCAAGGTTGTCCGCAGGGTTCTGGATGTCAACGAGATGATGGCGGACCAGAACCGCCGCCGGTTTGCCGCAAGCAATGTGTTTGTGCTCAACGTGATGAGTTCGCCGGGCGCGGGCAAGACCACATTGCTGGAAAAGACGCTGGAGCAGTTGATGCCGGAGGTCCGGTGCGCCGTTATCGTGGGCGATATCTGCACCACCAACGACGCCGACCGCCTGGCAAAATCAGGTGTTGACGTGGTGCAGGTCAATACCGACGAATTCGGCGGAGACTGCCACCTGGCGGCCCATGTGATCGAAAGCGCGGCCGCCAGCTTCGACCTGGCCTGCCTGGACCTGCTGATCGTGGAAAACGTGGGCAACCTGGTCTGCCCGGCCGAGTTTGACATCGGCGAGGATGCCCGGGCCGTGGTGCTGAGTGTCACCGAGGGGGAGGACAAGCCCCTCAAGTACCCCCTGATGTTCCGTGTGTGCGATGTGGCCCTGCTCAACAAGGTGGACCTGCTGCCTTATCTGGACATCGATATCCACAGGGCGGAAGCCAATATTCTTCAGGTTCATCCGGGCATGCCGGTATTTCGCACCTCCTCCAAAACCGGCGAAGGGCTGGAGCCGTGGCTTCAGTGGATTCGAAAAAAAGTGGCGGCCAAAAAGGGCTGAGCCGCCGAATAGTCGAAGCAAAGACCAGGGAGAACACAGCATGGACATTCGGCCCGCAACATATGCCGGAAGCTGGTATCCCGATACCGCGGCGGAGTGCAGGCGCCAGATCAGGGGCTTTCTGGCTGAAAAAACCCTGACGCCTCCGGACAGGGAGCCCTGCGGCGCCATCGTGCCCCATGCCGGATGGATTTATTCCGGCGGCATCGCCTGCCGGGCCCTGGCCCTTTTAAAGGGCAGCCAGGCACCGGATACCATTGTCATTTACGGCCATCACCTCCACCCCAAGTCCTCCCCCCGCATTCTGCCCGAGGGCAGCATGGCCACCCCCCTGGGCCTGCTGGCCGTGGACGAGGCCCTGGCCGCAAAACTGATGGACCGGTTCGCCTTTCAGGCCGAGAGCGTTCATCATTTTGCCCCGGACAACACCATTGAACTTCAACTGCCCTTTATCCGGTATCTTTTCGGCGATGTGAAAATCGTGCCCGTGGGGGCGCCGCCCGATGCCATGGCCGTTGAAATCGGCCGGTTCACGGTCCAGGCGGCCCGGGACCTGGGCCTTTCCGTCAAGGTGGTGGGCTCCACCGACCTGACCCACTACGGGGCGCATTTCGGCCTTTCCCATTATGGCCCGGGCGAGGCGGCCCACCGGCAGGTGCGGGCCAACGAGGACCGGCGCATCATCGACCGCATGCTGGCCCTGGATCCCCCCCGGGTGCTGGACGAGGCGCTCTCCAGTCACAACGCCTGCTGCGCCGGGGCCGTGGCAGCGGCCCTGGCCGCGGGCCTGGAAATGGGCGCCGACACGGCCATGCTCACCGAGTATGCAACCAGCTACGACAAGAGTCCGGGCGACAGTTTTGTGGGGTATGCCGGGATTCTCTTTTAGATGAACACCATCGCTATCGAAATCGGTATCGGTATCGAAATCGACGAAAAACAGATGACCTCGATTTTGATAGCGAGGTTAAGCGCAAGGAGACAATAACATGTCCGACACCATTTCCAGGCGTAATTTTTTAAAGGCCGGTCTGATAACGGCCGGGGCCGTGGCCGCCTCGGGCACGGGCCTGGCCTCCCTGGCCGGGGCTGCTTCCGGTGAGCCTTTGTGCACACTGCTCGACCTGAGCCGGTGCATCGGCTGCGAAGAGTGCGTGTATGCCTGCCGGGAGGTCAACGGCCACAAGTTCCCGGAGCTCAAGGGCGCCATTCCCGAGATGATTCCGAAGGCAAAGGTAAAAATCGCCGACTGGTCGGCCCCGGAAAAACAGGCCGTTTCCGACCGGCTCACCCCCTACAACTGGCTCTACATTCAGCGGGCCTACGGCGAGTACAACGGCGAGCCTTTTGAGCTCAACATTCCCCGGCGGTGCATGCACTGCGAGAACCCGCCCTGCTCCAAGCTCTGTCCCTTTGGCGCGGCCTACCAGCAGGACAACGGCATCGTGGCCATCTCCCCGGATATCTGCATGGGCGGGGCCAAGTGCAAGGCGGTCTGTCCCTGGCACATTCCCGAGCGCCAGTCCGGGGTGGGGCTTCACCTCAACCTGATGCCCCAGTACGCGGGCAACGGGGTCATGTACAAGTGTGATCGGTGCTTTGACCGGGTGGCCGAAGGCAAGCCGCCCGCCTGCATTGAGGTGTGTCCCGAGGATGTTCAGCAGATCGGGCCGAAAAGCCAGATGATCAAAAAGGCGAAACAGCTGGCAAAAGAGACCAACGGGTTTATCTACGGCCTGGAAGAGAATGGCGGCACCAACACCATCTATGTATCACCGGTGCCTTTTGACCTGCTCAACGGATCGGTGGAAAAGGGGCCGGGCAAACCCCACCTGCAACCGGTGGCCGATGCCATGACCGCCCCCAACCGGATGTTTGCGGCCCTGGCCATTGCGCCGGTGGCCGGCATCGTCGGGGCCGTGGCCCGGTTCGGGCTGCTGGCCGGCAATAAAGACCATGGAAAGGAGAATATATGATGATCGGGACAACAGACCGCCTTCTTCTGTGGCTTTACCGGGTGGGTGTCGGCGCGGCGATCTTTACCGGGTTCGGCAACATGCCCCTTTACGGCCGGTACTACGTAGGGGACATACCGGGGTTCGGCTGGTCGGGAAACTTCATGGTCAATGTGCAGGTTCATTATGCCGCCGGCGCTGTTTTGCTGGCCCTGGCCGTTTATGCCGCCATTGTTTTCGCCGGCATGCGCGCCAGGGGCTTGCGCCTGACAACTTCCGGAATGTTGCGCGTCGGTTTTCTCGCGCTGGCCCTGCTGTCCGGCCTGGTGATGGCGATAAAGAACCTGCCGGGCGTGTCCGTGGATTTTCCCATGATGCCGGTGCTAAACTTTTTTCACCTGTTTGCGTCCATGATCTTCATGTTTTTTTCCCTGGGGTGCGTGATCAGCCGGGCACGGTGGACAAAAAGTTCATCTCTCGATTAGCAGAATCAACAAAAACAGGTACAGCGCCTTGATAAATCGTTCAGCAATAAACCCTTGGACCCTCGACCCCTTGAATCCTGCGCATCCACTAGGCTGGAGAAAATCTCAATAAAAAAAGCCCCTCTTTTATCAGGAGGGGCTTTTTGTCTTTCATGAAGCGTTTTTATCTACTCAACGGGCTCGGGTTTTTCCATCACCTCGTAGATGATCTCGGAGAGGAACTTGGTGTGCATGCCGACCTCGTAGTAGCTGATGATATCCTCCATGCCGCTGTGGCAGTTGTGGCAGGGCGTGATTAAAATTTCAGCTCCGGTGTCGGCAATCTGCTTGGCCTTGACCGCATTGCTCACCACCCGCTTGTTCTTAAAGGGAGGGCCGCAGTTGATCACGCCGCCGCCGGCGTTGCAGCAGTAGTTGTGTTCCCGGTTGGGGTGCATTTCAATGAAGTTTTCACAGATATGGTTGACCACGTACCGGGCCTTTTCATGCAGGCCCCGGCCCCTCACCACGTTGCAGGGATCGTGCAGGGTGACCGATTTTTTGTATTTTTCTTTTATCTTTATTTTGCCTGACTTGAGAAGGTCGTAATAAAACTCAATGGCGTGAACAACCGGAATCGGCGGCATTTTCCAGCCGAGCTGCCGGTTGCCCATGTCATAGACCGAGCGGAAGGCGTGACCGCACTCGCCCATGACGATTTTTTTGACCTTGAGCCGGGCCGCCGTCTCGAAATGGGCCCGCTTGACCCGGGCCATGATCTCGTTGTCGCCGGTGTACATGGCCATGTCGCTGTTGTCCCATCCCGGCGTGGCCGGCATGGTCCAGTCAAGGCCCGCGGTGTTCATGATGATGGCGGCGTTGTAGATCAGGGTGGGCTGGAACTTGGGCTCCGGACCGATCACGGAGTACATGATCTCGGCCCCCTCTTTTTCAAGGGGAATCCGCAGATTGGGCATTTCCTCGCGGCCATCCTCCTCCTGCCATTGAAGGGTGTCGATCCACTCATCCTCTTTTACCCACATCTGGTTCATGGTGGCGGCATGGCTGTGGGCCGTGGCCTGAATGTACAGGGGGGTGACCCCGCACAGGTGGCAGATGCGCCGGGCCACCAGCATCAGGTAGGCCACGTCGATGCCAAAGGGGCAGTACATGGCGCACCGCTTGCAGACGTTGCACTCGGTGGAGGCGATCTCCGACATATCCCTGATGAAGGCCGGAGAGACGTTGCCCTTTCTTTTTATAAACTCCCCTAAAGACCGCTTCACCTTGCCGGCGGGGGAATACTTGGGGTCCTTGTCGTTGGAGAGGTAGACATGACAGGCGTCCGAACAGAGACCGCAGTGCACACAGGTATCCACATAGGTACGGACCTTGGCGCCCATGGCGCCTTTGCCCAGTATTTTGTCGTATATGGTTTTAATCCGTTCCGGGGTCAGTCGCCTGGCGCCGGTGTCAAGCCCTTCATCGATGATCTGTTTTTTCTCTTTTTCCGCTGTTTCGGCCATCTATATTTCCTCCTTGCGTGGGAACAAAAAGCAGTGGTTGTGGGTGTTTTTACCAGTCTTTTGCACACCGTACCCCGCCGAATTCAGAGGCGATGTAGGAGCGCGTG
>JAXHVI010000126.1:0-39389 GCA_034189195.1 Thermodesulfobacteriota bacterium
TTGTCTGGTTTCTGGGCAATCTGGCAATCGAGTCCTCTTTTATCGGTCTGGCCCTGGTGTTTGAACACCGCACCTACCTGCCCTCTGTGTTTGTAGTCGCGGCCCTGGCCTGGGCCGCCATTACATATATCCGGCCCCGCCGGCCCCTGGCCGTGGGCCTTCTCTGCGCCTTAACCATCCTCTGGGGATTCTGGACATACCAGCGTAACGCCGTCTGGGCCGACGAAGTTACCCTGTGGCGGGACGTGATCAACAAATCTCCGAACCATGCGAGAGCGCATTATAATTTAGGTCATGCGCTGGACATGGCCGGCAAAATCGACACCGCGATCCCCTATTACCGACGGGCGATTTTACTGGATCCATCAGACATAAAACCGCACAACAACTTGAGCGCCATCTTCCTTAGACAGAACAGGACGGATATGGCCATACAGCACGCCTTGGAGGCACTGCGACTGGCGCCTGATTGCGCTGAGTCCCTTACCAACTACGGCGTGGCCATGATGAAGACACGGCAGACCGAAAGGGCCATTATCTCCTTTGAGGCGGCCCTGCAGGCAGACCCCATGTTTGAAAAAGCCCACAACAATCTGGGAGTGGCCCTGTTTCAAACAGGAGACATGTCCAAGGCGATTATACACTTTAAAGCGGCCCTGCGAATCAACCCATCATACACAGATGCCGGGAAGAACCTTGAAAAAGCAGAAGCCGCCCGGAAAAACAGGGGACAAGAGGCGGCCCTTAAACAGGAAGCCGGTGCCGTCAACCCCGAAGACCCCGTGGCGGCTTTCAGCCGCGGCCGGCAGCACCAAAGAGACGGGAACCTGCCTGAGGCCATCCGCTGGTATAAAACCGCTCTTGAACTGAACCCGAGTTTTCCGATCTGCCTGAACCGGCTCGGAAGCCTGTACGCAAGGACCGGCAACGAGGACCAGGCCATTGAATGTTTTCATGCCCTCGCCCGGCTCGCGCCGGACAATGCCGTGGTCTATTACAACCTGGCCTGCCTTTACGCCCGGCAGCACCAGGCGGCGCCGGCCCTGGCAAATCTTGAAAAAGCCCTTGCCGCGGGATATGGCGACATGGACCGGGTCCGGACAGACAAAGACCTGGACCCTATTCGCCATACCGAGGCCTTTGACCGCCTGATCCAGAAAAGCGCCGATTGAGCCGGAACCGGCTGCAAGCCACTTTTTGTCAGGCGGGCATACAAGAAACGGCACTTGTCCCTGGTTTTTTTATCGTCCACCGCCCCCCCGACGGCCGGACGGAACCGTATCTTTTGTCATTCCAAACGATTAAAAAATCAATGACAAAAAACAGAAAAAACGGCACAATCGTTGCTACCCTGTGATTCGATAAATCTAAGGAAAATGGTTTTCCACCGGCCCGACAGAAGGCGGGTCACAAAATTTTAAAAAGCGCAAAGTTTTTTTCTTGACACTCAAACAGACCCGGTGATATTTGTAGAGCCCGTAAACAATGTTTACACGTGCGAAAGCCGGGGAGGTAAAAACGCCAGAAGTTGTTTTTCAAATCCCACATCGCAGCGCAGGAGGAAGAACACGAGCTAAAACGGGCCGGCCCCGACGGCCGGGGAGGGCGAACGGCGGCCGCGCCGGAAAACACCGGCGGCCCCTTTCACAAACCAGAACCAAAACTTGAAGGGAGAAAACGAATGAAGAAGTTATTGAAGAAGTTATTGATCGCTCTGGCAGCAGGCATGTTGATGATCGTTCCGGCCATGGCCATGGACACCATCTCCGACGCGGACCTGGACGGCGTCACCGGCCAGGCCGGTGTGCACGTTGTTTTCGGCGGCACCGCCAGTGGGATCGTCTCTTTTACGGCACTTGCATGGGGTGACAGCGACGGCATCACAACCGGCGACGCCGCCGGTTACCTGCGGGTCCAGAGCGCGGCTGGCGAGTCCGCCAACATCACGGTCGAGATTCCCGATGGCGCCGAGCTGACACTGAACGTGGCCAGCCTGGGTGCCAACCTGACGATAAACACCACCGTCATCAGCAGTGGCACGGAGGTTGTGGCCGTGGGCCTTCCGGACGCGGACGTGACCGTGGACCTGCCCACCTATTTTGACATCGGTCTCGGCGACAGCTCCGGCGCCATCGACGGCACCCTGGGCCGCCTGACCCTGGACAACCTGTCCGTGTCCGTCAGCCAGCCCACTGCGCTTTACATCTACGCCGACTAGCCTGAGCCGACCGGCCCTGCTGAATGTTTCGGCAGGAAAAGATGAAAACCTGAGTGTGGCGGAAACAGGGCAACCTGCTTCCGCCACACCTCCGCCTCTCAAAAGAGAGTTCCCCATGCGAAAACCATGGAAAAAAGGTGCGGCAGCCTGCACGGCCATGCTGCTTTTTCTGTTTTTCGCCTTTTCTGTCCAGGCCGCTTCCCTGCTGTCCGACAGGGCCATCTCAAATGTGACCGGCGGCGTGATCCACCCCTTTGCCATGGATCCCGTTGTGGTGTATGTGGAAAATCAGTCCCGCGCCACCATGCCGGCCGATGATTTCTACTGGGGCGACGCCGACGGCATGCCTGCGGCTCCCAACCCCGGTTTTCTGGTCTACAGCATGCCGGACACCGACTATACCCTCTCTTTTCCCAATATCTACGCCACCACCACCGGTTACGAGGATGTGCCGTCACGCATGCCGCCGGCCAAACAGCCCGCCCTGTTCTGGCAATACGACCCCACGGATGTCACCGACGTGACCCTGTCCCACTTTCCGCCGGCTGCCATGAGGCAGTTCGTGGACCATGGATGGGGGGCACTGCTCATATGGGCGGACGACACCGACACGGCCCCGCTGATGTGGAACGGCAACGTGCTGGTGCCGCCGGACACGGCGTTTGTGGCCGCGGCCAACTCCACCATGGAGATATTCACCCCCCGCCTCTGCCTCACTGTTGCCACGGCCCCGCCCGATGCCGGAGACAACACCCGCCCGGACCTGGACCTGGCCCGCAGACCGGAAAACCAGATCGGCACCCTGTGCATCGAGAACCTCAAGGTCCGGGTGGACGGCGGTATCACCGGTCCCGATTCCGTTGTGGAAAAGGTGATCGTGGTCTACCCGGAATTTTAGCCCCGCCTATTTCGACTTCCCCCGAAATCGACTTCAGCCCGCCCCTGCGAACGGCCTGATCCGGATACCGGCCAACACCCGTTTGAAACGGGACCGATCTTCTGCCGATTTTCAAAAACCTGTTTCCGGGATTCTGCCGACCCTTGCATTCATGGCCGGACAACGGCCATGGCCCGGTTTTCAGGACCGGAAGCCGTATCAATAACTTGCGGCAATGGGTCAAAAATTTTTCCTTTACAAGGTTTTCTTCGTATGCTATTGAGGCATGTGAACGCTGTTTATGGCCCGGCAGCCGGGGGATTGGAATCACAGGAGCCCAGCCGTTATGCATATTTTTATCGCCTTTTTGATCACCGTTTCGCTGATCGCCGGATTCAAACCGGAAAAAAAACCCTCGGAAAAAGAGACCCGCCTGGTTATCGGCTATGACGGCGGCATTGTGACGCAAACCATGCCGGTTGAAATCCGGACCACGGTGACCCCTGCCTCTGAGCTGGAATACCACGCGGTGATCAAGCAGCAGTTCGACTACAGCTGCGGCTCCGCGGCCCTCTCCACCCTGCTGCGATACCATCTGGGGGAAGACTTTTCCGAAACCCAGGTCATTCACGGCCTGTTCCGGTACGGCGACAAGGAGCGGGTCCGGGAAAAACGGGCCTTTTCCCTACTGGACATGAAAAAGTTCGTCGGGGTCCTGGGATACAACGGCGTGGGATACAAGGCCGATATCGAAGACCTTGAGACCCTGGACATGCCCTGCATCATTCCCATCGAGCTTTACGGCTACCGGCACTTCACGGTTTTCAAGGGCATTCACCAGGGCCATGTCTTTCTGGCCGACCCCTTTCGCGGCAACTCCAGCTACCCGGTGGCTGACTTTGAAAAAATGTGGCACCAGAACGTGATCTTCGTGGTCTATCCTAAAAACCAGCAGCAGCTCACCCTGCTCTCATTGAGTGAAAAAGATCTGCGGTTTGTCGACGAGGACAAGCGGTTCGACCTTCTCTTTAAAGACTGGCCGGCCATGGAAGGGCGTCCGCCGGAACCTTTTCCAGGGGAAATTCAATATTACAAAAGATAACAGACAACCAACCGCCATGGGAGGAAACACATTGGACAGAAAACCGATTGCGCTGTTTTGCTTTGCTTTTTTTCTTTTTTTCTCCGTTGCGCCTGTCTTTGGAAACAGCGCCGGTCCTGCCCAGGACACTGCTCCCGGCACACCGGATTCAGAGTCCCGGCAGACGCTTTCAGGCATGACGGCGGCCCAGCCCCCTGAAACGGTACGCGCCACAGTGGATGTCCTCAACATACGGTCCGCCCCGTCCCTGGACGGCCGCCGCGTGGGCCGCCTGCTGGCCGGCGAGGCCGCCGCCGTTCTGGAGATTCAGGAAGACTGGCTCCGCATCGAAACCGCTGACGGCACAATCGGTTATGTGTTCAGACAATACACGACCGCCCTTCCCTCTTCGGAAAAGGTTTCCGACCCTGCAGAAGCCGATGCACCGGCGTCCCCGAAGCCGGTTGTTGTGACATCGGCGACTCCTGGCCTGCGGCAGCTTGGCGATACACACCTTGCCAAAATATCAGGACAAGGACTCTCCACCGACATGCCCCGGGCGGAGCTGGACGGGATCGTCGGCCAGGGCTTTATCTCCGCTCTCACGCCGGAGGAGATCGCCGCCATTGACGCCCAGGGCCCCATGTCCCTGGAAGAGTCGATGCTGAAAACCAGGGACCTGGAGCGCGTCATCGCCCGGGGCATGACCTTTGTGGTGGACAAGTCAAAAGTCTCCCCGGAAGAACTTGAAAAGATTCAGGGTCAGGGCACGGTGGCCGACATCGGCCGGGCCCCTTTTTCGGTCCAGGCGGGGGTCTACAAAATCCGTGAGAATGCGATCTCCATGCTCTCCGACCTCAAGGGCAAAGGCTATGATCCCTATATTTTCCAGACGGTCGGCGACACCGGCGAGGCCCTCTACGCGGTCCGGATCGGTGATTACGAGACCCTTCAGGACGCCTATGCCGTCACCACCCACTTCCAGTCAAAGGAGAACAGGCCGGCCATTGTCACCTACATCAACTCGCTGAAAACCGTGAGCGTGGAAGATGTAAAACCAGCCGCCGCGGTGCCGGTGGCGGCCCCTGTTACAAAACCCTCCACGGCCTATGAAGGGGACCTGGGAGACCTCTACGCCGAGATGCAACTGCTTCGCGAAGAGGTGGAACGGCTGCGGACCGAGTCCGAGGCCAGGGAAATGCTTCGCATGACCGAGGCCGAAGCCCGTAAAGAAGAAGAAGAGATCCTTTCCGCCGCCAGTCGCAACTACACCATGTCGCCCAAAGGCACCCTGAATTTCGACTACTCCTTCGGCTACACCTACGACTCCTACGACGTGGCCGACTGGACCGCGCTGGTGCTTGAACATTCGGCCAACCACAACATCAACAACACCGTTGCCGCCGGATACTCCTTTTCCGACAACTTCAGGGCGAACGTGAGCATTCCGTTCGTCTACAAATACCACGACCTCGGTCAGACCGGGTCCAGAAGCGTCACCGACCTCGGCGATGTCTCCGTGGGCGCCAACTGGCAGCCCTTTCGCACCGGCGAGGACTTTCCGGCCCTTATCTTCTCGTCCAGCATCTCCATTCCCACCGGCCGAAGCCCCTATGAGATCAACCCCAGAGAAGATCTCTCCACCGGCGCCGGTCTTTTTGCCGCCTCCGTGGGCGTTTCCGCCAGCAAGAGCCTGGACCCGGTGGTGGCATACGGCGGCCTTTCCTACACCTATGCCCTGGAGGAGAGCGGCCTGAACCAGCACCTGGACGACGGCCTGACCTTAAAAAAGGTGGAACCCTCCGGCGGCGCCGTCGGCCTCAACATGGGCCTTGCCTATGCCATGTCCTACAAGGCGTCCATTCACGCCGGGTTTTCCTATGCCTATATTTTCGGCACCACCTACCATTATGAGGGCGGCGTAACCGCCGAATCCGGCACGGGGGCCTCGGGCAGCCTGTCGGTGGGCACCGGCTGGAAGCTTGACAAAAGGACCATCAGCGTGAACCTGGGCATCGGCCTTACCAACGACGCGTCCGACTTTTCCTTTTCTTTCAGAATCCCCTTTGACTACGAACTGTAAAGGTTAACCGCCACAGGAGACCGCATGCGACTTTTCCCGCAGATAAAAAAAGCCTTTGTGCCGGCCGTTCTGGCCTGCGCCGCGGTTCTGGCGGCAGGCCATTTTCGGACGGCCCAGGCCGCCTTTTTTGAAAATATCGCGGTTCACGCAAAGGCCATCTCCCTGGCCAATTCATGCACCGCCTATCCGCCGGGCATCATGGCCATTCACTACAATCCGGCCGGCCTTTCCAGCATGCACGACGGCCAGCAGATGAGCATGGGCCTGGTAACCGCCGAATTCGCCCTTGAATCACGATTTGACCAGGACCCTGAGTTTCAGGACTGGCTGGGCGGCAGTTTCGACAACGCGGATGATCCGGTCTCCGGGCACACCGGCACCACCCAGGGCGTGCACATGTATGTGCCCATATTAGGAGGCCAGGACACCGACGCCATCGGCGTGGAAACCCCCCTGGGGTTCACCCTGCCCGCGGCCCCCTTCCCCCTGGGGGTCTCCTACAGAAAACCCGGTTCACGGTGGACGTTCGGCTTTGGCGCCTACGCCCCCTCCCTGGGCGGTTACTACCGAAGCAATGACGACCCGGCCCGTTACCTGGGCAGGGCGGTTTCCCTGCAGCACATTGTCTATGCGGCCCCATCGGTCAGCTACCGGATCACCGACACCCTTTCCCTGGGCCTGACCATCGGCATGGGCCAGTCCGCCACCTATATCGACATGGACATGCGCATGCCCAACGACCTTATGGCCCTGACCGAAGTCCTCGGCGAGGTCACGGAAGGTCTTGACATTCCCATCATCTCGGCCCTGACCCTGCCGCCCCCCTGGTTCGGCGGCGGCATCGGCCCCTACGAGGACATCGCCAACCTTCAACTGGACGTCAGGGACGACTACTGCCCCAACTACAACCTGGGCCTGCTGTGGGAACCCAGGAACTGGTTTTCCTTCGGCCTCTGCTACCAGAGCGAGGTCAAGATGGAGCAGGACGGCACCTACCGGTTCACCTACAATGAAAATTTTCAGCGCATGACCGCCTGGTTCGGCAGCTCTCCACTGCTGCTGCCGTTTTCCATCATCCTGGACCTGCCCTACGAGGCCGTTCCTTACCAGACCGGACATATGGTGCTGGAAGGCGTGGATTCCCCTCAGCGGGTCCAGGCCGGCATCATGCTGCGACCCTTCAAGCGGCTTCGGCTGATGTGCGACGCCCACTGGATCGACTACTCCAAGACCAAGGCCTACACCCTCTATTTTGACCAGAAGATTCAGCCGTTTCAGATTGCCAAGTTTGTGGGCCATACCGATGGCGCCTATGCCCTAAAGATGACGCGCAACATGGAAGATGAAATTCACATGAGCTACGGCGCCGAGCTCCAGGTGCTGAAATGGCTCTCTTTGCGATGCGGCTACGAAGAAAGAAAAACATCGGTCAACCCCCTCTATTTCGACGTCATGGCCCCGATCCCTGACCTGGACTTCTACGGCGCGGGCGTCGGCATTCAGCTCAAGGACGGCATGACCATCGATCTTGCCTTCGGTTACCTGAAATCAGACACCTGGCATGTGCCCAACAACACCAGCAAAAGCATGAACTCAACCGCTTTCACCGACGCTGTGTACAACCCCTACGCGGGCCTGGGCGTGTCCGGCAAAATGGACGTCACCGTCATCGCGGCCAACTTTTCCATGCCCTTCAAATACGTTTACAAGCTGGGCAACATGCTCCAGGCCGCCTATGAGCAGACAAGGGAGAAAATGTCTTTCTAAACCCGGAAAGACGGAATCGACGATACCTTTAAAACGATCAATAAGGGGGGATCTACGGTCCGCCCTTTTTTTTCGCCTGATTCGTTGTTCCATGGTCTTGTTTATAGACACTTGATGCAAGGCCTGTGGCTGCGTATAATGAACCAAAAATTTTTTTGCTGATCCGCAACCCCAGAGCAGGAGTTCATTGCATCATGAGAAAATCCGCTGTCCGGGCCGTTCCGTTTCTTCTGATTGTCGTTATGATCGCTGGTGCCGTAATCCCCGCTTCCGCAGGGCCCCGGTTCACCGAAAAGGCGATTCCCCTGGGAACCCATAAAAGCGATGAACAGGTGTTTGCCGGGTCGGTGCAGCTCAGCGACGACAGGCAGCACATCACCTATGTCTCCAAAAACCATGACGGCAAAGTACGGGTCTGGATCGACGGTATCACCGGTGTCGCTTATGAGGGGACATCCACTCCCCGGTTTGTTCCCGGAACCGACAAAGTGGCCTATATTGCCGCTGATAACGGAAATATGTTTACCATTATCAACGGGAAAAAAGGGCCCAAACACACCAGGGCCGACGGCCTGACATTTTCTCCGGACGGATCCCGGTTCGGCTATAGGGCCCAGAATAACGACGGCAGGGTGCTTGCCGTGGTGGACGGCAAGCCCGGCCCCCTTTTTGTCAATGTACTGCCTGACCCGGGGATCCTTTTTTCACCGGACAGCCGCCATGCGATTTACATCGGTGTCAACGAGGCCGGCTCACAGGTGCTGGTAAAAAACCACGAGCCGTTACGGGCCTTTGATGGGATCAAGGAGGTGGCCTTTTCGCCGGACAGCCGCCACCTTGCCTATGCGGGCCGGTCGGGCCGGGACTGGTCCGTGATCCACAACGACACTGAAAACGATCCATACGACAACATCAACGGCGTGCTCTTTTCTTCTGATTCAAGCCATCTGGCCTACATGGCGGAAAAAGGACAGCGGGTGGTGGTTGTCAAGGACGGAAAGGAGCAGTTCTCCGGAGAGAGCGCGGGCATACCATTTTTCTCGCCCGACGGCACCCGGTTTGGCTTTCTGATGAAAAAGGGAAAGGGGTGGCACCTGATGATGGACGGGGAAAAAGGGCCCCTTATCGCCCGGCCCGACAAGGTGGTGTTTTCCGAAGACAGTCGTCATTTCGCCTACTCCGCCCTTATCGGCACCACGTGGACCGTTATAAAAGATACGGAGATTGTTGATAACGGCCTTCAACGAATCCGCTTTCTGACTTTTCTGCCCGATTCACCGGACCTGCTTTACATTGCCGTGCCGCAGACAGGGAAGGAGTACATGATGGTAAACGGTCAGAAATACAGCTCCTTTGATTCCATCGGCCTGCCGGTGTTCCCGCCCGGGCAGGACGCCATCGCCCATGTGGCACAGGACGGGAAGGACATGTTCTTTGTGATGGGCGAAAAAAAAGAGGGGCCCTACCGGACCATCGGCATTCCCCGCACGCAAGCGGACGGCAGCGTTGCCATGACGAACCAGTTTCCCTTTTTCTCACCCGACGGGGCACGGGTGGCCTATCCCGCCATTGACCATGACAACCGCGTTTTCATGGTGGTGGATGGCAAGTCCCATGAGTACTATGAAGCTGTCACCGAGCCGGTTTTTTCACCGGACAGCGGCCACGTGGCCTACACGGCCCGGAAAAACGGCAAATGGCTGGTGGTGGTGGACGGTATTGAAGGAGAAAAACGGTTTGACGGCATATTAAAGGGCAGCCGCATCGTGTTTGATTCGCCCTCGTCTTTTTCTGTGCTATCCCTGAACCTGCCCGGCCCCTCTTTTTACAAACTGGCCGTCACCATTGACAAAGAGAAAAATTAATTCCCATTCCGCATCAAAAAGACTTGAAGGCACATGTTGTCCGCTACATACAGTGCCTTGCTTTTCTTTGCGTCCTTTGAGTCTCTGCGGTGAGTTTCTGTCCTCTTAGTTTAACCGTTCCAATATCTCGGCGGCCACCTTTTCGCCGGACAGCAGCATGCCGCCGAAAATAGCGCCCATGCGGGGGCCGCCAAAAGTGGCGTTGCCCGCCATGCCGGCCACATAGAGGCCGGGATAGACCTCCCGGGTGTTCTCCAGGGTGAGGGACTCGGCCCGGTCCGACCACATGGACTTTTCCCCCTCTATTTTGCCGCTGTCGGTTTGCAGGGTGCCGGGCACCTTCCTTGCCACCACCTGCACCACTTCGGCGGCATGGCCCGTGGCGTCGATCACAAAGGAGGCCCGCATGGCCAGGGGATCCACGTGCAGGCCGGCCATCTCCACCGGGGACCAGTTGAGCACCAGGCCCACGATCCGGTCGGGCCGGATCATCACGTCCTCCACGGTGACGCAGTTAAAAACGGCCACCCCGGCTTTGGCCGCCTGGGAGGTCAGGGTGGAAATCGCCTCCACGGCATCGGCGGTATAGTAATCTTCCGCGTAAAGCCTGTAACCGATTCCCATGGCGTCCAGCACATGCAGGGCGCTCTTCTGCACAACAATCTCGTTAAACAGCATGGCCCCGCCCCACATGCCGCCGCCGATGCTCAGCTTGCGCTCGAAAAGCGCCACCTTGCGGCCGGCCACAGCCAGGCGCCAGGCCGCCACCAGACCGGACGGCCCGCCGCCCACAACCGCCACATCCACCTCAAGGTTGGCAATCAGCTTTTCGTAAAAACGGTCGATAATGGCCCGTGATATGGTCACCTCGTTAAGTTCCATGGATTTAACCTTTCTGTTCCATAAATTATGCCGGCTTCCGCATGTCCGCTCCAAATCGAAATCGGGATCGGGATCGACAATCCCCCTATGGATTTGTCATCCGGTTATGGGTCTTGACGGCGCAGAGCTCCCCGCACATGGTGCACACCGATTCTTCCTCAGGATGGCTGGCCTCCCGCCGCTGCCGGGGCAGGCAGGGGTCAATGGCGGCCTGGTACATGCCGCGCCAGTCCAGTGCCTTGCGGCAGGCCGATATTTGAATATCACGGTCCAGGGCGCCGGGCACCTTTTTGGCGATATCTCCGGAGTGGGCCGCGATTCGAGCGGCAATCACGCCCACGCGCACATCGTCGATGTCCGGCAGACAGAGATGTTCCGACGGGGTTACATAGCAGAGAAAATCAGCGCCGGCAGCCGCTGCCACGGCACCGCCGATGGCCCCGGTGATGTGATCATATCCCGGCGCGCAGTCTGTGGTCAGGGGGCCCAGCACGTAAAAAGGAGCCCCGCCGCACAGGGCTTTCTGCATCTGGACGTTGGCGGCAATCTGGTCAATGGGCACATGGCCCGGCCCCTCGATCATGACCTGAACGTCTGCCTCCCGCGCCCGGCGGGCCAGTTCTCCCAGCACCACCAGTTCCTGAAGCTGGGCCCCGTCCGATGCATCGGCCACGGCGCCGGGCCGCAGGCCGTCTCCCAGGCTCAGGGTCACGTCATGGGCTGCGGCAATCCCGAGCAGCCGGTCAAACTCTTCATACAGGGGGTTTTCCTTCCGGTGATAATGCATCCAGGCCGCCAGCAGGGAGCCGCCCCGGCTGACAATACCGGTCACCCGCCTGCCGGCCCCGGCCAGGGCCGCGGCCTGACGGGTCACTCCGCAGTGGACCGTGATGTAGTCCAGGCCTTCGGCGCACTGCCGCTCAATGGCGTCAAACAGCATGTCCGGCGTCATCTCATAAAAGGCCCGCGCTTCAGCGCTGAGACGGGCCGCCACCTCGTAGATGGGCACGGCCCCCACCATCACCGGCGATTTTTCCAGCACCATTTTCCGCACCGCAAAAAGGTCGCCGCCGGTGGAAAGGTCCATCACGCTGTCGGCCCCGGCGGCAACGGCGGTCTGAAGCTTGCGCTCTTCTTCGGCAACATCATGATGCTCCGGAGAGGTGCCGATGTTGGCGTTCACCTTGGTGCGCAGCCCGGAGCCGATGCCCACCGGTGAAAACCGGCGGTTGACATTGCCGGGGATCACGATGCGGCCCGCGGCCACGCCGTCCCGCACCGCCTCGGGCAAAAGGCCCTCGCTTTTGGCAACGGCCGCCATTTGTTCGGTCACTACGCCCTGCTTTGCCCTGGACATCTGTGTCATTGTTTTTCTCCATTCAAAATAAGGCTCATCTCCCGATGAGTGATCGATACATTTTTCGATGACACCCACTTGGCCCCTCGACCCCTTGAATCCTTGAACCCTGTGCACCTGCTCAATTAGAGATATCCAAAAAAATACAAAGGGCCGTCCCCCTGCGAGAGACGGCCCTTCTAGCATAAACAACCATACCGCTGCAATTTCCCTACGCTGGCATTACCCAGACCAGGTTCAAAGGGTATGTTCTCAGGCTTTCTGTCGCCACCCCCAATCCTGCATCAACACATTCGTTTTAAAGAGCGAATGCCGGTGGTGGGCCGTGAAGGAATCGAACCTTCAACCTCCTGATTAAGAGTCAGTTGCTCTGCCTGGTTGAGCTAACGGCCCGAACAGCATTAATTTCGTAATTTACATACATGGTGCCCCCTGGTTTGTCAACACTCTTTGACCGCCGTTTTCCAAATTTTTTTCTTTGTCCGCCGGCCGGCATGCACCCCTTGCAAAAACCCGACGCACCATTTATGGTGGGTGATCAAGCCGGTCGTTCATGCGTCATGCACGGGTCTTGTAAACACACCGGCAACCCTTTTGTTTGCCCTGCGATCAGAATGCGATTGATATTTCAAAAACGCCTTTATCAAACGGAAACGGCATGAAGATCAAATTGATCAACCCGGCCCAGTTGGATGCCGAGGGACAGGTGGTTAAAATCAACCGGGAGTTTGTCTCCGGTCTGACCCTGCCGTATGTGGCGGCCCTGATTCCCGGCGGCCACGACATATCCATTATTGAGGAGTCGGTGGAGAGAATCGACTTTGACGATCCCGTGGATCTGGTGGGGCTGACCGCCATCTCCTGCCGGGCCCCACGGGCCTACTGGATTGCCGACCAGTATAAAAAAAGGGGCGTGCCCGTTATTATGGGCGGATTTCACGCCACGGCCCTGCCGGAAGAGGCCCTTTCCCATTGCGACGCCGTGGTAAAAGGAGAGGCCGAAGGCGTTATCAGCCAGGTGATTGAAGATGCCGTCAACGGCAGAATGAAGGGTATCTATGAACAGAAAGCACCCCACCCGCTTGAAGGACTGCCCACGCCCCGTTATGACCTGATCAACCGGAAAAATTTCTTCATGCCGGCCAATCCCGTACAGGCCACACGGGGATGCCCCTACCACTGTGATTTCTGTTCTGTCTCCCCTTTTTTCGGCAGCCGCCATAGAAAACGGCCGGTGGCGGATGTGCTGGCCGACATGGCGGCCGCCGGCCCCTACCTGGTGATTGTGGATGACAACCTTATGATAGACCGGACCTACGCCCTTGAACTGTTTGCCGCCATGAAGCCACTGAACAAGGTGTGGATCGGCCAGGTGGATGTGCGGTCCGCCGCTGACGGCGAATTGATGAAGGCGGCCGCGGACGCGGGATGCAGAATGCTCTACCTGGGCATTGAAACCCTGGACAACGTCTCTCTGGCCAGAACCGGAAAAACACCGAACCTTCATACCGATGCCCAGGCGGCCCTGATGCAGATCAAGCGGCATCACATCGATGCGTTTGTCAGCATGATCATCGGATTTGACAACGACACCGTGGCCACGGCCCGGCAGATCGTCGAATTCTGCAACCGAATGCGAGTGCCCATCCTGTTCCTCTATATCCTGACGCCCATTCCCGGTTCCCCCATGTTTGAGCGGATGCAGCGTAACGGCACGCCCCTGAAGCCGGGATGGCACCTGTATGACGGCATGCATTCGGTGTTTGACACCCCGTCTCTGAAATCGGCGGACCTGGAAACGCTTTACATGTCCATACAGAAAAAAATTTATACCATGCCCAGCATTCTTCGCCGGAACTTCTTCCCGCCGCATCTCTTTCTGTTGTTTTTGAACCTGTGGGCCCGCAAAAACGTTCACAGCGGTCTTCATCCCTGGATGGGCAACACCCGGTGGCGCCGGCAGTTGGATATTATTCCTTTGCTGGAGCCCCTGACCAAGCCGTGGATTCGAAAAATATCCCGACTGCTGAGGTTTACGGAGGGCCGCTTTACCAGCTGACAAAAAAACAGCTCGATCCGTTGACCCGGAACCGAACCTTGTATATCATCGGACTGTCTGCAATCGTCATGGGAAAGGCAATGTTCCCAAAACCATGAGATCCTTTGTCACATATCTTTTCCTCCTCTGCATGGTGCCGGCCGTCGCCGTTTTTCAGCTATCCGCAGCCGACGCCCATACCCGTCAACCGGTGGCCGCCGGCACCTTCTACCCGGCCGACCCCGAAGCACTGGCGCGGCTGATCACCGACCTGACCCGACAGGCGGAAAAAACCGCCGTCAAAATACCGGCAGAAAAGCCCCTTCGCGCCCTGATCCTGCCCCACGCCGGTTATGTATATTCAGGACTGACCGCGGCCCACGGGGCACTGGCCTTGAAAGACAGGCGATTTAAACGGGTCGTCGTAATGGCACCGGACCACTGCGCGGGCATCGGCCGGTGCGCCGTCACCGGCGCGGACGCCTGCCGGACCCCCATCGGGACCATTCCGGTTGACACAAAGACGGCGGCCCGCCTGAAGCAGTCAAAACTATTTGTCACCACGCCACCGGCGTCGGAAAACCGGGAGCATGCCGTTGAGGTGGTGCTGCCGTTTCTGCAGGCATGGCTTAAAGATTTTTCCCTGGTGCCGGTGATCACCGGACCTGTGGCGCCGCAACGCCTTGCCGGCATCATTGATTCCGTGCTTGACGAAGCCACGCTCCTTGTGGCAAGCTCCGATCTCTCCCATTACCTTTCCCGGGCCCGGGCAAGGGAAAAAGACCGGGAGACCATAGACATGATACTGCAAGGCCGGACCGGCAGCCTTGCCAGTGCGCCCGACCGGGCCTGCGGCGCCATTCCCATTGAAACGGTGCTGCACCTGGCAAAACGGCATAACTGGCAGCCGGTTCTGCTGCACTATTCCAACAGCGGCGACACGGCAGGCCCCACCGACCGGGTCGTGGGATACGCGGCTGTTGCCTTTTACGGAGAAACTGACATGACAAAGAAACTCACCCAGAAACAGGGAAAAGCCCTGGTGGCCCTGGCCCGTAAAACTATTTTTGACCGGTTGGGCATGGACGAGGGGCAAGCCCCGGAAGGCATTGAAAATGAAAAGGTGCTGCACACTCCCTGCGGCACCTTTGTCACCCTGACCCTGGATGGAGAGCTGCGGGGTTGTATCGGCAGCCTCACGTCGGACGAATCGATTCTTGAGGGGGTCCGGCGCAACGCCGTCAACGCGGCCCTTTACGATCCCCGCTTTCCGCCGCTGACACAGGAAGAGGCCCGGCGCATGGCGGTGGAGGTCAGTGTGCTGACCGAGCCCCAGCCCCTGGCCTACAAGGACGCAAAAGACCTCCTGTCCAAACTGTCACCGGGCACCGACGGCGTCATTCTCAAAAAAGGACTTTTCAAGGCCACCTTCCTGCCCCAGGTCTGGAAACAGATTCCCGATGCCGGTGAATTTCTGTCCCACCTCTGCGTCAAGGCGGGCCTGCCGGAAAACGCGTGGGAGCAGGGGGATCTGGAGATCTCCACCTACCAGGTGCAGTCTTTTGAAGATGCTGAATAAAGGGCCGGTCAACGCCCTGATCCTGGCCACCGGCGTATCGTCGGTGGCCGCCCAGCTGCTGACCATCCGCGAGTTTCTGGCCCAGTTTGCCGGCAACGAATGGACCATCGCGGTGATTTTTTTCAACTGGCTGGTGCTCGGGGGCCTGGGCACCTTTCTGGCCCTGCCGGCGGGCCGGGGCCTGCTTCCTGTTTCGCCGGCGGCCCTGGCCCGGCTCTCCATTGTCGCAGCGGTCCTGCCGGTGGCCCATCTGTTGGCCATTCGAATCCTGCGCGACCTCTTTTTCACCTTTGGGGTCCAGGCCGGGTTTTACGGCCTGCTGACCTTCTCATTTTTCACCACGGCCCCCTACTGCCTGCTGATCGGGTTTCTGCTGCCCTACAGCCTGCTGGTGCTCCGGTCCCAGGCGCCCGGCTATGCGGGCGCCTGCGTCTACATGACCGACAACATCGGGGATGTGGCCGGCGGGGCACTGTTCTCCTTTGTGCTGATTTTTCTGACCACCCCCATGACGGCCCTGATGATCACGGGCTTTTTCCTGCTGATCGCCGCCCTCTGGCTTTTCGTTGTGACAAGACAACTTCGGCCGGCCACCCTTGCGGGGGCCGGTGCCGCGGCCCTCATCCTGATGGCCGGCCCGGCCGTTGAACAGGCCACCCTGGCGCCGGGCCAGGGAGAGGTCGTTCATTACAAAGAGTCCCGCTACGGCCGCATCGTGGTTACCCGACACCAGCTTCAGCACACCCTTTTCGTGAATGGCCGTCCCGTGGCCGGCACATACGATCCCCAGGCCGCCGAGGAGATGGCCCACTATCCCCTGGCCCAGGTCGACACCCCCGGCCGGGTGCTGCTGGTGTCGGCCCTGTCCGGCATCCTTGACGAAATTGACAAACACCGGCCCGGCCATATCGACTACGTGGAACTGGACCCGGCGGTGGCCGGCGCCATGTTCCGGTTCGACCTGCTCTCCCCGGCCCCCAACGTGACCGTGATTCACCAGGATGCCCGGCGCCTGCTGGCCGGTCCGGGACCGGTTTATGACGCCATTATCGTCTGCCTGCCCGAGCCCGACACCTTTCAGCTCAACCGGTTCTACACCGAATCTTTTTTTGTCCAGGCCCGCCGGCGGCTGGCCCCCGGCGGAGTCCTGGCCTTTGCCATGGAGGGGTTTGACGCCTATGTGGCCGAAGCCGACCGGCGGAAGCTCTCAACGGTTTACAATACCGCTGCCCGTGTTTTTGCCCACGTGGCCCTGGTGCCCGGCGGAAAGACCTTTTTCCTCTGTTCAAACCGGCCCCTGACCCTGGACATTCCGGATCGCCTTGAAAAAAAGGGGGTTTCCACGGCCCACGTGTCGGGATACTTTCACGGCGCAATCACGCCCCGGCGGGTGGCTTACCTTTCCGCCCAAATCGACCCGGCGGCCCCTGTCAACACAGACCTCTCCCCGGTCCTGATGCAGCAAATGTTTACCCGGTGGTTTTCCCTGTTCGGCCAGTCCCCGGCCCCCTTCTTCCTGGCCGCCGGCCTGGTGCTGGCCGCCTGGCTGGTACGGGCCTCGGCCGGAGAGGTGGTGCTCTTTTCCAACGGCTTTGTTCACATGGCCGCCGAAATTCTGGCCATCTTTGCCTTCCAGATCTTTTTCGGCTATATATACTTTCAAATCGGCCTGCTGGTGACGGTGTTTCTGGCCGGGCTCCTGCCCGGCGCATGGATGGGCCAGCGCCTGCAACAGCGGTCAAGAACAACCATTCTGGGGGCAGACGCCCTGCTGATCGTGCTGGTGGGAGGATTTGTCCTGCTGCTGTACGGCATGAAGGCAAACCCCGGCCCCTGGGCCTACCTGGTATTCGGCTTTGCCGTCTCCTGGGTCTGCGGATTCCAGTTTGCCGCCATTCTTCAACGGTTCGGCGACACCCATAAACGTGCCGTCAACGCGTTTTCAGCCGACCTGGTGGGCGCGGCCTTCGGGGCCCTTGCCGCCAGCATTCTGCTGATCCCCCGGTTCGGCCTGGCCGGCACGGCCATGGTGCTGACAGGTCTTAAACTGATCAGCATGCTGGTAATGGGAATGCATCATGAAACAGATCTCCCGGCGTGAATTTCTGGCCGCGGGCATGACGGGCGCGGCCCTGCTCTGCTTTCCCGGCCCGTCAGCGGGCTTCGACCTGTGGGGAAAAAAGGCCCGACGGGCCTCCGGGCCTGCCGATATCACGGGATCGGTGTTTAAAAACAGCGCGCCCAAAACCCCTTGGAAATGGTCTGTCGAGGCCTTTGACTACATAAAGCATGCCGACCGAAGCGTCACCTGCGCCATCTGCCCCCATGAATGCCGGCTTTTACCTGGAGACCGGGGCCTGTGCCGCTCCAGGGTCAACATCGACGGGGTTCTCTACTCCCTGGTCTACGGCAACCCCTGCTCGATCAATGTGGATCCGGTGGAAAAAAAGCCGCTTTTCCATTTTCTGCCCCAGACCACGGCCTTTTCCATTGCCGGGGCCGGGTGCAACTTCCGGTGCCTCAACTGTCAGAACTGGGAAATCTCCCAGGCGGCCCCGGAAACACTGCGCCACTACGAGCTCTTCCCCGACGACGTGGTCCGGTCGGCCGGGCAGGCCGGGGCCGCGTCCATTGCCTACACCTATTCGGAAGCAGTCACCTTTTTTGAATACATGTACGACACCGCGCGACTGGCCGGAAAACAAGGCATCAAAAGCCTGCTGATCTCCAACGGCTATATCAGCAAGAACCCGCTTTCGGCCCTGTGCGACGTCATCGACGGGGCCAACATCAACTTAAAATCCTTTGACGACGGGCTCTACCGCAAGTTAAACGGCGGCCGGCTGGCCCCGGTGCTCGACACCCTTGAAACCCTGCACCGGCGGGGGGTTCACCTGGAGGTCACCCACCTGGTGGTGCCGGGCTACACCGACGAAGAGCCCCTGTTCCGGCGGATGTGCGCATGGATTGTCGAGGCCCTGGGCCCTGACCACCCCCTGCACCTGCTTCGCTTTTTCCCCCAGTACCGGCTCAACCGCCTTGCCCCCACTCCGGTGAAGACCCTGACCCGGTTCCGAAACCTTGCCATGGGTGCCGGCATCCGCTATGTTTACGTGGGCAACGTGCCGGACCATGAAGGGGTCCACACCCGGTGCCACAACTGCAACCACATGCTGATTTTCCGCCACGGTTACAACGTGACCCAACCGGGCATGGAAAACGGCCGGTGCGCCGAATGCGGCACCGCCATACCCGGGGTGTGGGCCTGACCCGAGCATGCCACGCCAATTTTATGGGAACCTTTCAAAATGGAGGGTTCTTCTTATACACAAAACTGGAGTTTAACTTTCAGCTGCTTTGTTTGCACCGCAAAGACGCAAAGAGCGCAAGGTATAATATTTTGGTTCCCGAAAAACGATTATTTTTACGGGCAAGCGCCCATATTTTTCTTTGCGTCCTCTGCGTCTTTGCGGTGAGTTTCAGTTATTGAAAATTCTGTTGTGCACACCCATGACGCCGGAAACCAACCGCCGGTAAAGCACAAGGATCCGAGAAAGTGACAAAACACCCCAGGCTGCTGCTGACCGGTGCGTTCAAACCGTTTGCCGTTGACAACATTTACAGCCGCAAGGAGTCCATTCCCGAGCTGTTTCACAATCAGATCACCCATTTCCAGGGCATCTACTCCCCCCGCATTCACTACCCCACCTACGGCCTTCACCTGATCGGGGCCAATGTGCCGGCGGATGTCACTGTTCTTGACTTTCCCACATGGCCCCGGTTTATTGCGGAAATAAAAAAGGGGTATGACTATGTGGGCATCGGTTCCATCATTCCCAATTTCTACAAGGTCAAGCGCATGACCGAGGCGATCCGTGAACATGCGCCGCAAAGCAAAATCATTGTCGGCGGGTTTGTCGCCATGCTGCCCGACCTTGAAAAAACCGTTGAGGTGGACCATGTCTGCATAGGCGAGGGCATTCGGTTCGTGCGCGAGCTGCTGGGGTTTTCCCCTGACTTTGACTTTGTCCATCCGGACGTGGGCAACCGGACCCTGCAGGTGCTGGGCATTCCCACAAACAGCTACCTGCCCTGCCTGGTGACGGCCCTGGGCTGCAACCGGGGGTGCGATTTCTGCTCCACCACCCATTTTTTCGGCGAAAAGCACCATATCCTCCTGGACACGGGGGAGGATGTCTTTAAGGAGATGGTCCGGCTGGAGCGGCGCTACCGCACCGTGGCCATGGGCCTGGTGGGGGACGACAACTTTACCGCCCATATAAAAAGGGCCAAATCGCTTCGGGACCTGATGGTCAGGCATGAAAAGCCCTATTCCTACGGCACCTTCGGGTCGGCCGACGCCCTGCTCCGGTTTGATCCAAAAGAGATTGCCGAAATGGGCGTCGACACCCTGTGGATCGGCCGGGAAAGCAAGTTTCAGCCCTATGCCAAGAACGCCGGCGCGGACATGAAAACCCTGGTGGACGAACTCGGGCGATGGGGCGTGCGCGTGATTCTCTCCTCCATTCTGCTGCTGGACTGCCATACCCCGGAAAACATATGGGAAGAGATCGACGACCACATCGCGGCCCGGCCCGCCTTCAGCCAGTTTGCCCATCTCTCGCCCGTGCCCGGTACGCCGCTTTACGAACGGCTGAGCCGGGAAAAAAGAATACTGGAGGGTATTCCCTACGAGGAGTGCCACGCCTTTAAACAGCCCTGGTTCTTTCATCCCCGGTTTTCCCTTCACCAGGCCGAGCAGATTCAGCGCGCGGCCTACTTAAAAGAGTTTCACGAGCTGGGCCCTGGCCTGGCCCGGCTGATTCACACCACCCTGCGCGGATACCTCTCTTTTAAGGGATCGGGCTCGGCCCCGCTTGAAAAACGGGCACGGCTCATTGAAAACCGGCTGTGGTTTTACAAAAGCGCCCTTTACGACATGGAGCTGCTGGCGCCGGATGAAAAACTGCACGCCGTGGTCCGGGACATTCGCAAAGACGTGGAACTCATGGTGGGCCGGCTGACCGCTTTTGAAAAAAGCGCGGCCCTGGCCGCCTTTTCCATGGGTACGGCCCGCAGGGGGGCCACTGCCCTGTTCGGTGACGTGATTCAGCCCAGAACCACGTATCATCACTATCCGGCGGACTGGAAACGGCCGGAATAAAACAGCCCTTTTTTGAAATGAAAGGGGAATTACTGCCGCAAAAGCGTCTGGCGCACATGGAGAAAAAAGGTTCTTAGAAAATCGGGATGGACAAACAGCTGGCGGCTGTACCAGGCGGCAAATTCCCTGGGATTGCGAAACGGCAGGCGCAACAGGTTCTTAAAATAGGTCAGGCTCTGAATACGCCGCAAATCGTTGCTGGTAAAATCGGCGCCGTTCAAGTCGGACTGAAAATAGTTGTTGCCCCCCTCATAGGCGTAGGTATCGGATATAAGGCCCTCATCCGCGCACCGTTTCCACAGCTCGGAGCCGGGAAGGGGGTTGTAGATAAACGGCACCAGGTAATCCGCCCCCAGCAAAAGCGCGTACCGCATGGAGTTTTCAATCTGTGCCAGGGTCTCGCCGGGGAACCCGATGATAAAATAGGCCACCGTGGCAATGCCTGCCCGCCGGGCCATGCCGGCCGTCTCTCTGGCCCGGTCCAGGGTAAAAGGCTTGCGCACATACCGCGCAAACGACAACGGGTCTCCAGACTCGATGGCCAGGGTCAGTTCGTAACAGCCGCTTTTTTTCATCAGGGCCAGCATTTCCTCGTCCAGGGTCCAGAGGGCAATGCCGTTGGGCGTGTTCCACGGCATGACAAGCCCCCTGTCGATCATGCCCTGAAAAATGGCTATTGCCCGGTTTCTGTCTGCGGTGAGGTTGTCGTCCTGCCACTTTAACTCACTGATATTGTACCTGGTTTTCAGGTGTTCGATCTCGGCCAGCACGTTTTCGGCGGACCGCTTGCGAAACCGGCTGCCCCAGTGCAGATGGGAGGAGCAGAACGGGCAGCCAAAGGGGCATCCCCGGCTGGACACGATCGGGGTGTTGCGCCGCTTTCGCCAGTGCAGGCCCATGGGCACCGTTGCCGCAAAATAGTTTTCCATGGGCAGAAGGTCACGGGCCGGAAAGGGAAGGGTGTCCAGGTCTTCTATCCACGTGGTGCGGGGATTGACCCGGATCCCGTCCGGGGTTCGAAAGGCGATGCCGTCGATGCCGTCGATGGGGCCGCTGCTGTTGTGGGCATGGATGATCCGTTCCAGCCCCAGCTCCCCCTCCCCCAGCACCACGTAATCGATATAATTGTGTTCCAGGGTCATTTCCGGCAGAAAGGAGGGATGGGTGCCGCCGGTCACAACGATCATCTCCGGGTCGATCTCCTTTTTGACCCGGCGGGCGATCTCGGTTACGCAGGAAAACTGACTGGAAAAAATACAGGAGAGACCCACCATGTCCGGTGCAAACGCGCGGATGCGGGCCAGAATATCGTCATAGGGCAGGCCCACCCGTTCAATCTTTTCACTGACCGCCACCCGGCGGGCGCCGGTCTCGGCCAGGCAGTCCAGCAATCCCACCTCCACCCGTTCCCGAATGCGGGCTGCCAGGGACGCAATGCCCATGGGCGGGCAGACCATGGTGTCCACGTGACGAATGTCGTGCATGGGCGGAAAAATCAGCATCACCCGCCGGACGGCCCGCAATGCAGGGGCCCTCATTGCCGTTCCTCCCGGCCGGTTCGCCTGCCGCCGAACACCTGCTTACGAAACTTCCATAGGTTCTGAAAAAAATCGCGCAGAAACACCGGCCGAAAGATCAGGCGGCGGCTGTACCAGGCCAGAAACTCGGCCGGGTTGCGAAAGGGAAGCTTTGCCAGGTTGACCAGGTAAGTCCGGCCTTGAATGCGATACACCTCGTCGATATCAAACAGCCGGGTATCAAAATCGGGCTTGAAAAAATTGTTGGCATCCTTGTATGAGTAGTCCCCGGTTATCAGGCCTGTATCCACGCACTGCTGCCACAGATCAGAGCCGGGCAGCGGCGTATAGACAAATGGAGAGAGGTAATCCACGCCCAGATCCAGGGCATAGCGCATGGAGTTTTGAATCTGGTCGATGGTCTCACCGGGAAATCCCAGAATAAAATAAGCCGCCGTGGCGATCCTCCGCTCCCTGGCCAGACCGGCGATCCGCTTGGCCGTGTCCAGGGTAAAGGGCTTGCGTACGTATTTTTCAAAGGAGACCGGGTCCCCGGACTCCACGGCCAGGGTAATTTCAAAGCATCCGCTCTTTTTCATCAGGTCCAGCATTTCTTCATCCAGGGTCCAGAGGGCGATGCCGTTGGGTGTGTTCCACGGCATGACAAGCCCCCGGTCGATCATACCCTGAAAAATCGCCTTTGCCCGGTTTCTGTCCGCGGTGAGGTTGTCGTCCTGCCACTTTAACTCCTGAATGCCGTACCGGGTTTTCAGGTATTCGATCTCGGCCAGCACGTTTTCCGGTGACCGTTTGCGAAACCGCCGGCCCCAGTGGCGCCAGGACGAGCAAAACGGGCAGCCGAAGGGACAGCCCCGGCTGGACACAATAGGGGTGTTGCGGGTTTTACGCCAGTGAAACCCCATGGGCAGCCGGGCGGAAAAATAGGTCTCCATGGGCAGAAGGTCCCGGGCCGGGAGCGGAAGGGTGTCCAGGTCCTCTATCCAGGTGGTGCGGGGGTTGACTCGAACGCCGTTTTCGGTGCGAAAGGCGATGCCGTCGATTGCGTCGATCCGGCCACCACTGTTGTGTGCCTCGATAATCTGTTTTAACCCCAGTTCCCCCTCGCCCAGCACTACGTAATCCACCACGGTCCGGGCCAGTGTCTGCTCCGGCAGAAAAGAGGGGTGGGTGCCGCCGGTGGCAATCACCATGTCGGGATCGATCTCGTCCCGAATACGGCGACTGAGCTGCTCCACGCAGGCGATCTGGCCGGAAAAAATGCAGGAGATGCCCACCATGTCAGGCGCGCAGGCCCGGATTCGGACGAGAATCTCGTCCGCGGAAAGGCCCACCAGTTCCACCTCCCGGTTGACCGGCGCGGCCTGCCGATACCCCTCGGCCACGCAGTCCAGCAGGACGACATCCACCATGTCCCGAATATAGGCGCCCAGGCAGGCAATGCCCATGGGCGGCACCACCATGGTGTCGATGAGCTTGACATCGTACATGGGCGGAAAGATCAGCATCACACGCTGAACAGGACGAAGAGGCGCACGGCTCATCTTTAAATACCGATCTCCCAAATTTCGCGCCGGGCGGACGACCCGGCACGCAGGCACCGCAGGTAGTTTACGGCGCCCACTATAACGCAAACCGAAAGGGTAAAAAAGGAAAAAATTAGATTGACAAGCACCAACTTGCCGATGCATAATGACAAATTTAAATTCTTGGCGACTTTTTATTTTTGAAGGAGAGACAACATTGGCAAATCATAAATCATCATTAAAACGGGCAAAACAGGATATTGCGCGGAACACGCGAAACAAGTCCAGAAAAACCGCTTTGAAAACCATCACCAAGAAGGTGGACGCCCTGGCGGCCGACGGTGCGGCGGAAGACGCAAAGGCCACGCTGCTGGCGGCACAGAAACTGTTTGACCAGACAGCGGCCAAAGGCACCATCCACAAGAAAACCGCGTCCCGGAAAATCTCCCGCCTCACCCGGCGGGTGAACGCCGCCGCAAAATAGTTTCCATCCATAAATGGCCTTTTTTCGCAATCTCTGCGTCAAACCGCAGGCTTCCTTGATCTTGCAAAATCCCGCCATGGCGGGACTGGATTGGAAACCGTTGTTGTATCCTCATAAGCAATGGATGGACACGAAATAACGCGAACCACCGGCTGGCGATCAGAAGTCGGCCGTCATCCGGTTGTAGATGGTTTCCGCCATTTTTTCCGAAAGCCGCATGATTGCGGCTTTCTTGCTTTCCTCGGTCAGGTAGGCCGCACTGCCGGCCACTTCATAGGTCTCCCTGTCCGCCAGGCCCATGACCGACCACAGCACATCGCCGTCCCGGGACACCAGTTGAACATCCAGCACGGCCCGCACCCGCATCTCGTCGGAGGCATACCGGTCCCGGTGCGTAATCGTGTCCGTGGCAAGAGAGACGACCGTCCCGGTCAGCCGGGCCTCCGCCTCGGCCTCCCCCGCCAGATCCACGCCGCCCCGCCGGGTAAATTCATACACCAGGCTGTTTGAAAAGATGCTGCCAGCGTCGGCCCTGGATGTGCGGTTTTCAAAAACAACCACGCAGACCGACCCGATGCCGCCGGGCATCGTCCCGCTTCCGGCCAGCCGGTACCCGCAGCCGGCGAAATGGCAGACCACGGCCGACAGCAGACAGAAAATTACCGCATGCACCGGCGAACAGGAAACTCTCATAACGATTCTTCCTTCAATCTTACTCGTGCTCGTAATCGTGTTCGTGTTCGTGTTCGTGTTTTTCGATTAAGAGTAAGAGTAAGAGTAAGATTTATAAGTATTGCTGTTTACGCTTTTTAATCCAAACTAAACCACAATATTGACCAGCTTCCCCGGCACCACGATCACCTTTCGAACCGGTTTTCCGGCCACAAACTTCTGTGCCTGCTCACAGGCCAGGGCCTTGGCCTCAAGGGTTTTGGCGTCGGTGTCCGCCGGCGCGGTAAACCGGTCCCGCAGCTTTCCGTTGACCTGGACCACCACCAGGACCTCCTGCTCGGCTGCGGCTTCGGATGAAAATGCGGGCCAGGGGTGACGCAGAATGCTTTCCGTGTGGCCCAGGCCGGCCCAGAGCTCCTCGCACAGGTGGGGCACGATGGGGGAAAGTAGAAGGACCACGGTCTCCGCGGCATGCCGCACCACCTGCCGGGCCGTGGGGTCCTGCCGGTCGCTGATGGTGTACATCTCATTGACCAGTTCCATGACAGCACTGATGGCGGTGTTGAAATGAAACCGCTCCTCGATATCCGCCGTGACCCTGCCAATGGTCTGGTGGGTCTTGCGATAAAGCCCCTGCAGGGCATCGGGCAGGGCCGTCACATCACCTTCATAGGAGGCCACGCCGTCAATGGCGTCCAGCCACTCCACAAAAAACCGCCACACCCGGTTTAAAAACCGGTAAGAGCCCTCCACGCCCTGGTCGCTCCACTCCAGGCCCTTTTCCGGCGGCGAGGCAAACAGGCAGAACAGCCGGGTCACGTCGGCCCCGTATTTGTCCAGCAGGAAATTGGGGTCGATGACGTTCTTTTTTGACTTGGACATCTTTTCCACCCGGCCCACGGTCACCGGGCCTTCACACTTGACGCACACCAGGTCTCCGGCGTCGGTCTTTCGAACCTCCTCCGGGTACAGAAACCCGTGCGCTTCGCAGGCGTAAGTCTCCTTGCACACCATGCCCTGGGTCAGCAGCCGGGTAAAGGGCTCCCTGAAGTCCACCAGGTTCAGGGCGTGGAGCACCCGGGTAAAATAGCGGGAGTAAAGCAGGTGGAGGATCGCGTGTTCCACGCCGCCGATATACTGATCCGCCGGCATCCAGTACCGGACCGCCGCCGGATCGAACATGGCCTGGTCGCATTTCGGGCTGCAGTAGCGCAGGTAATACCACGACGAATCCACAAAGGTGTCCATGGTGTCGGTCTCACGCCGGGCCTTTTTCCCGCACCTGGGACAGAGGACCGACACAAAGGTTTCCAGCACCGGCAGCGGGGACCGGCCCCCTTCCAGAAGATCGGCATCCTCGGGCAGCACCACGGGCAGGTCGGCCTCGGGCACCGGCACGATGCCGCAGGCGTCGCAGTGGATCATGGGAATGGGGGCCCCCCAGTACCGCTGCCGGGAGATGCCCCAGTCCCGCAGCCGGAAACTGACGGTTTTTTTGCCGATGCCCTTTTCCTCCAGGTGGTCGGCAATCGCGTCCAGGGCCGCCACGCTGTCAATGCCGTCAAAGGGGCCGGAATTGACCATCACCCCCCGGCCGGTGTAGGCCTCGGTCATGGTTTCAGCAACCAGGTCGGCATCCGCCGGCTTGACCACCACCACGATGTCCAGGTCGTATTTTTTGGCAAACTCAAAATCCCGCTGGTCGTGGGCCGGCACGCTCATGACCGCGCCGGTGCCGTACTCCATCAGGGCGAAGTTGGCGGTATAAACCGGCATGGACCGGCCGGTGACCGGGTTGACGCAGAAGGCGCCGATAAACACGCCTTCCTTCTCATAGGATTCCACCGCCCTGCTGGTGCGGTCGGTAAGGGTCATCTTCTCCACAAAGGCGTTGACCGCGGCCTCCTGTTGGGTGCCCGCGGCAAGCCGGGTCACCAGGGGGTGTTCCGGCGCCAGGCAGAGAAATGTGGCCCCGAACACCGTGTCCTGCCGGGTGGTAAAGACCGGAATCTGAATATCGCTGTCCTTTACCGGAAAACGGATCTCGGCGCCCACGCTCTTGCCGATCCAGTTTTTCTGCATGGTGGTGACCCGCTCCGGCCAGCCGGGCAACCGGTCGCAGTAAACCAGCAGATCTTCGGCATAATCGGTGATGCGGAAAAACCACTGGGCCAGCTTTTTCTGTCTCACGGTATGGCCGCACCGCCAACAGGCCCCGGCCTCCACCTGTTCGTTGGCCAGCACCGTGGCGCAGGTGTCGCACCAGTTGACATAGGCGTCCTTCCGGTAGGCCATGCCCTTTTCATACATTTTGACAAACAGCCACTGCTCCCACCGGTAATAATCGGGGTCACAGGTGGCGATCTCCCGGTCCCAGTCATAACTGAGCCCCATTCGCTTCAACTGGGCCCGCATGTAGGAGATGTTCTCCCGGGTCCACCGGGCCGGGTGGGTGTTGTTGGCAATGGCCGCGTTTTCCGCGGGCATGCCAAAAGCGTCCCACCCCATGGGGTGAAGCACGTTAAACCCCTTCATCATTTTATAACGGGCCACCACGTCGCCGATGGTATAGTTTCTCACATGGCCCATGTGAATCCGGCCCGACGGATAGGGAAACATCTCAAACAGGTAATATTTCTCTCTTTCCCCGTCTACCGTGGCCCGGAAGATGGCGGTTCTGTTCCAGACCTCCTGCCACCGGGCCTCAATCTCCCCGGGCCGATAGGTATCACTGATGCCGCTCATTGCAACACACCCTTTTATGTTCGCCTGAGCCTGGGCTTCAGGCGCCGTTATCGCGGCCTGCTCCACCGCGTTTGAAAATACCGGCGGCAGAGCGACTGTATGGAACAGGCGCCCGGCCGACAATGCTTCTCCATTATCACCAAGCGCCGGAAAAAATCAACCGTAACCTTAGCCCGCATGTTTCGTTAAATATTCAGGTTGGGCCGAATGCCGATAAACGGCACACGCCCGGCCGCCAATATGAAAAACCATTGACTTGACTCCGTCAATCCACTATTTATCTGGCTATATTTGGCAATCTGGAGCAGCAGGCCACTTCACCCGCAATCAACACGAACACACACAGGACATCGCCCCATGACGGATAAAATCCTTATCAACGCCGTTGACACCGAAGAGTGCCGCATCGCCAGGGTCAAGGACAACCGGCTCTGCGAGTTTCACCTGGAAACCACCTCCCGGGTCACCACGAAAAGCAACATCTACAAGGGCCTGGTGGTGCGAGTGGAGCCGAGCCTTCAGGCGGTGTTCGTGGACTACGGGGAGGAGCGGCACGGGTTTCTTCAGAAGCACGACATTCACACCGACTATTTTCAGGACAGCAAGGCGGACGGCTCCATTCGAGACCTGATCAAGCCGGGCCAGGAGATGCTGGTGCAGGTGGTCAAGGACCCGATCATGCACAAGGGCGCGGCCCTCACCACTTTTCTTTCCATTCCGGGCCGTTTCTGCGTGCTGATGCCGGGCAGCGTCACCAAGGGGGTCTCCAAGCAGATCGAAGACGAAGAGGAGCGCAAACGGCTCAAGGAAATCGTCAACGGGCTTCGGGTGCCCGAAAACTTCGGCGTTATTCTCCGTACCGCGGCAAAAGGGGCCGCCAAGACCGTTATTGCCAAAGACCTGAGCTACCTCATGCGGCTGTGGAAAACCATCAAAAAAGAGGGCATGAATCAGAAGGCCCCGGCCGCCCTTCACAAGGAGCGGGATTTCGCGGTCCGGGCCATTCGCGACTACCTGACCGCCGATATTCAGGAGATTCTCATCGACGAACCGTCGGTCCACCAGGAGGTCAAGGATTTCGTGGCCCTGGTATCGCCCAGGCATGCCAAAATCGTCAGGCTCTACCAGGGCGCCAAACCCATTTTCACCAAGCATGAGCTGGAAAGCCAGATCGAATCAATTTTTGAAAACCGGGTCCAGCTCCCCTCGGGCGGTTCCATCGTCCTGACCCAGACCGAGGCCCTGGTCTCCATTGACGTAAACTCCGGCAAGTCCCGGCAGAAGCACTCCATTGAAGAGACGGCTCTGCAGACCAACCTGGAGGCCGCCGAAGAGATCGCCCGCCAGCTGCGGCTCCGGGACATGGGCGGGCTGATCGTCATCGACTTTATCGACATGAAGCCGAGAAAGAACAACGCCGCCGTGGAGCGGGCACTCAAGACCCATCTCAAGGAGGACAAGGCCCGGACCGATGTGGGAAAAATCTCCAAGTTCGGGCTTCTGGAGATGTCCCGGCAGCGGCTCCGGCAGTCCATCGAAACATCCAGCATGGTGACGTGCAGCCACTGCGGGGGCCGTGGCTATGTCATGGCCACGGAAAAACTGGGCATCAACGTGCTGCGGCGGCTTCGGCTGGAGTCCCTCAAACACCGGGGTGTGGCCGTCACCGCCACGGTGCCGGCAGTGGTGGCCGACTACCTGCTCAACAAAAAGCGCAGCGAACTGCTGGAGCTGGAGGCCCGCCGGGACCTTGCCATCACCATCACGGGAGACCCGGCCATGCGCCCGGGGGAAAGCGACATCCGGTTTGAAGGCAAACCGAACGGCTCCGCCGATGGGGAGACAGACGCCTCGTAACCGGCCCGGCCCGGGGAGAGCCGCCTGTTCACACCGGCTGCCGGTCCCTTTCTGACAACCAAATGTCCCTGTAAAAAAAAGGAGACGGCACATGAGCAACAACGAAAAACCGGCCCGCGCGTCCAACATTCGAATACCGGTTCTGGCGGCGGTGCTTCTTGCGGCCCTGGCCGCCGGAATCTTTTTCTGGCATACCACCCGGTCCGGCACATCTTCCCCGCCGGTTTCCGAGGAGACGGTCTCCCGGACGATTCTGCCTGCGGAACAGGCGCCCGAGGTGCTGGACTACGATGACCTTGACGACAACGACACCCTGGCCGGCGAAATGAACCGGCGTAAGGAAAAATACGGCCTGGACGGCGGTGTGGACCTGGTGGCCAGGGAGGATGAGGCCGTAAAAATCGGGAATCAGACCGTGGCCATGCGGACCATTGCCGAGGATGCGGACATCGACCGGGGAAAGGTGGTGGAATCGGACCTGGCAGGCGCGGGCCGCATCGACAGGGACAGGGTCCGGGAGTATGGCATTCACGTGGTACGGCCCGGCGAAAACCTCTGGAACATCCATTTCCGGCTGCTGGCCGATTACCTGGAGGAAAAAGGAATCACCCTGGATCCCCTGTCCGACGAGGCCGCCCGGGACGGCACCAGCTCCGGGGTGGGGAAAATTCTCAAATTTTCCGAAGCCACGGTCACCATTTACAACCTTAAAGACCGCCGGACGTCAACGGACCTGCACATGATTCATCCGCTGGAAAAAATTGTGGTCTACCGGATGGATGAAGTCTTTGCGCTTTTGGATCAAATCGATTATAAAAGCATAACCAAACTGGAGTTCGACGGCGACACCCTGTGGTTGCCGGCGAAAGATTAACCGCGTCACAGAAGCAAGGAGAAAACCGTGTTCGCAGATATCGCTTACGCAATGGGACAGGGCGGCGCCCCCCAGGGACAGGGCGGCGGCTTTATGGGCCTGGCCCCCCTGATTATCATTTTCGTGATCTTCTATTTTCTGCTGATCCGGCCCCAGCAGAAAAAGGCAAAAGAGCAGCAGCAGATGATCAGCAGCCTGAAAAAAGACGACCTGGTCATCACCAACGGCGGTATTCACGGCCGCCTCACCGCGGTGGACGACGACACCGTGACGGTGGAAATCGCCGACAAGGTCCGCATCAAGGTCTCCCGGCAGAGCATTGCCGTGAAAAAACAGGCCAATGCCCCTGCCCGGGCGGATAAGGCCGACAAAAAAGAAAAGAAGTGACTCTCTTGGGAAAGGATGGACGGCGTTGAAGAATTTTCAATGGAAACAGGCCATCACCCTGGCCGTTCTGGTGGCGGCCCTGATCTACATACTGCCCACGCTCAATCCGGAATGGTGGCCGAGAAAGACCATCAACCTGGGGCTCGACCTTCAGGGCGGCATGCACCTGATTCTCGAAGTGGAGACCGAAAAAGCGGTGGAGACCCAGATATCGGGCATCGGCCGGGACCTTGAGGAAGCCCTGCGCAAGGAACGGGTCCGGCACACCGATGTAACGGCAAAGGGCCAGAAAATCACCGTCCTTGCCAGGGGCGAAGAGAACATCGAACGGCTCAAGCAGGTTCTGGACAAAGATTTTGCCGGCCTGGCCATTGTCTCTTCGTCCAGGCGTGACAACACCCTGGAACAGGTGCTGAGTCTTCCCGACGACGAGGTCGCCCACCTCAAGAAAATGGCCGTGGAGCAGGCCCTGGAGACCATTCGCAACCGCATCGACCAGTTCGGGGTCAGCGAGCCCGTCATTCATATTCAGGGCAAACGCCAGATTCTGGTCCAGCTGCCCGGCATTACCGATCCCCAGCGGGCCAAGGACCTGATCGGCAAAACCGCCCTGCTGGAGTTCCGGCTGGTGGACGAGGAAAACGACGTGGCCAAGGCGGTAAGGGGCCAGGTGCCGCCGGGCAGTGAACTGCTTTATGAGGTCTCCACCGACCCGGACACCGGGCGCACCATTAAAACCCCCCTGCTGGTCAAGCGCGGCGCCCCACTTACCGGCGCGGACCTGTCCGATGCCCGGGTCCAGATCGACGCCCAGTATAATGAGCCTTACGTTTCCATCACGTTCAACCGGAAAGGGGCCAATATTTTCGCGAAAATCACCGAGGAAAACCTGAAAAAACGGCTGGCCATTGTCCTGGACAATCATATTCATTCGGCCCCGGTCATTCAGGACCGGATCACCGGCGGCGCGGCCCGGATCACCGGCAGTTTTACCATGGACGAGGCCCACGACCTGGCCATTGTGCTGCGGGCCGGGGCACTGCCCGCACCGGTCAGGATTCTTGAAGAGCGGACCGTGGGGCCCTCCCTGGGCAAGGAGTCCATTGACAAGGGCCTGATGTCCATGTACATCGGCGGCCTGATCGTGGTGCTCTTCATGGCGATCTACTACCGCAAGGCGGGCCTGATCGCTGACGCGGCCCTGGTGTTCAACATTCTGCTGATCGCCGCGGGCCTGGCGGCCCTGGGCGCCACCCTGACCCTGCCGGGCATCGCGGGTATCATTCTGACCATCGGCATGGCCGTGGACGCCAACGTCATCATCTTTGAGCGAATCCGTGAGGAGGTACGGACCGGCAAGACCCCCCGGGCCGCTGTGGCCGCCGGTTTCGACCGGGCCGCCCTCACCGTTCTGGACGCCAACATCACCACCCTGATCGCGGCCGTGGTGCTCTTTCAATTCGGCACCGGCCCGGTAAAGGGGTTTGCCGTCACCCTGAGCCTGGGCGTGCTGGCCAGCCTGTTCACGGCCCTGGTGGTCTCCCGTCAGATATTCGACCTCATATTGACCCGGCGCAAGGTCACGCACCTGAGCATTTAACATACAGACAAGGATAAGACAGGCATGTTTGAAATCATCAAAGACGGCACCACCATCGACTTTGTGGGAAAACAGAAATACGCCTTTGTGTTCTCCGCGGCGATGATCCTTATCACCATTATCTCCCTTGTGGCCCACGGCGGCCCCAGGTACGGCATCGATTTTGCCGGCGGCACCCTGGTGCAGGTCAAATTCGCCTCGCCGGTGAGCACCGACACCATTGCCTCGGGCCTGAAGGCCGTGGGCATTGATGTCTCCACGGTCCAGGCCTATGGCCAGCCCAAAGAGGGGGACTGCCAGTACCTTGTCAACAGCGCCATGGACATGACCGGCATATCCGGCGACGACTTTGAAGATAAAGTGAAAACCGCCCTGGCCGATGCCACCGGCCAGGCTGCGGAGATCACCCGGGTGGAGATGGTGGGGCCCAAGGTGGGCCGGGACCTGCGGGGCAAGGCCTTGATGGCCCTGTTTTTTTCATTGCTGTTTATCAATATTTATATATCGGGCCGGTTCGAGATGAAATGGGTGGTGGCCGGTGTGGTGGCCGGGTGCCTGATCCTGGCGGTGTGGCTCTTTTCCATGCTGGGCATCAGCATTCCCTACCTGATTCTGGTGGCCCTGACGGCCTCCCTGATCCTTTTCTGGGTCCTTGAGCTCAAATACGCCATGGGCGCCATCGTGGCCCTGATTCATGACGTGATTATCACGGTGGGCATCTTTTCCATCACCGGCAAGGAGTTTTCCCTGCCCATCATCGCGGCCCTGCTGACCATCATCGGCTACTCCCTCAACGACACCATCATTGTTTTCGACCGCATTCGGGAGAACCTGAAAAAGCTCTCCCGCAAAGCCCTGCCCGATATCATCAACGCCAGTGTCAACGAAACCCTGAGCCGGACCCTGCTCACATCCCTGACCACCCTTGTGGTGGTGGGGGCCCTTTTTGTGTTCGGCGGCACCATTATTCACGATTTTGCCTTTGCCATGATCGTTGGCATCGGGATCGGTACCTACTCTTCCATTTTCGTTGCCAGCCCGATCCTGCTGCTATGGAAGAAAAAATAGCAGGCCGGCCACGCGTCATTGAGCGAAGCGAAGCAATCCTGGCCATATACGAAGGAGATTGCTTCGTCGCTTTGCTCCTCGATAAAAAAGAAAGAGACTTTACAGGGCCGTCCGCCATGAAAAAGCTCACCCCCTGGTTTACCCTGAAAAGCGTTCCCGGTGTGGGCAACCTTCTGTTCAAACGGCTCATCGACCGGTTCGGCTCACCGGAAAAAACGCTGACCGCCTCCCGGGCCGACCTGCTGGGGGTCCAGGGCATATCAGACATCCTGGCCTCGGCCATCCGCAGCCACAAGACACCGGACAACATTGAAAAGGTGCTTGAGACCTGCGCCCAAAAAGCCATTTCCATCGTCACGCTGACCGACCCCGGTTATCCCGCCCTGCTGCGGGAGATTCACGACCCGCCCCCCTACCTTTATGTATGGGGAAAGCTGGTGCCGGACGCGGGATGCGTATCCATTGTCGGATCCCGGAATCCCACCCGGTACGGCCTCTCCATGGCCACCCAACTAAGCGGCGAACTGGCCGCCATGGGCCTGTGCATCGCCAGCGGTATGGCCAGGGGCATCGACACCGCGGCCCACACCGGGGCGCTGAACAACAACGGCCTGACCTACGCCGTTCTGGGCAGCGGCCTGTGCCGCATCTATCCGCCGGAAAACATGAAACTGGCCCGGCGAATCGCCGAACAGGGGGCCGTGATATCGGAGTTCCCCCTTTTTGCCGAGCCCGACGCCCACCATTTTCCCATGCGCAACCGGGTAATCAGCGGGCTCTCCCTGGGCACCATCGTGGTGGAGGCGGCGGCCAGAAGCGGATCCCTGATCACGGCCCGGCTGGCCATGGAGCAGGGCCGGGAGGTGTTTGCCGTGCCCGGCAGCATCACCTCCTTTAAAAGCACCGGGGCCCACGGCCTGCTCAAACAGGGAGCGACCCTGGTGGAAAAGGCCTCGGACGTGATCGCCGAGATTTCTCCCCTGCTTGCCGCCGGTGCCGCGAACGTACCGGCAGCCCCGGGCCGGCCCGATAAAAACGACCGCGCCGGAAAACCGACCCCCGGCCTTGACAGGGATGAGGTACGGGTGTTACAAACCCTTGAACCTTACCCGGTGCATATCGATGAAATCGCCCAAAGGGCGGCCATGGCGCCGGGAAAGACAGCAGGCATCCTGCTGCAACTGGAACTCAAAGGGCTTGTAACCCAGGAACCGGGAAAACGGTTCTTTATCAACCCGGATGTTGCATGAATATTCGGATTAAAGGGGATTGTGGTGAATAAACCGGTCATCATTGTCGAGTCACCGACAAAGGTCAAAACGATAACAAAATATACGGGAAACGCCTACAGCGTCACCGCCACTTCCGGCCACCTGATGGACCTGCCGCCCCACGAGCTGGGCATTGACATCGACAACGGGTTTACCCCGGACTATGTCAACATCAAGGGCAAGCAGAAGGTGATCAAGGCCCTGAAAAGCGCCGTTGGCGACGCCGACGATATCTATCTGGCCCCGGACCCGGACCGGGAGGGAGAGGCCATTGCCTTTCACGTGGCCGACCTGCTCAAGAAAAAGGGGCGCCGGTTTCACCGGGTGATGTTTCACGAACTCACCAAAACAGGCATTCAAAAGGGGCTGGCCGAGCCCACGGAGCTCAACCGGAACCGGTACGACGCCCAGCAGGCCCGGCGCATTCTGGACCGGCTGGTGGGGTACCAGATATCCCCGCTACTGTGGCGCAAGGTGCGAAACGGCCTGAGCGCCGGCCGTGTCCAGTCCGTTGCCGTGCGCATCATCTGCGACCGGGAACGGGAGATTTTCGCCTTTGAACCCCAGGAGTACTGGTCGATCACCGCTGCTCTGGAAGGGGCCAATCCGCCCCGGTTCGAAGCAAAGCTGATCAAAAAAGGGGCGCAGAACATCACCATCGGCGACCAGGCCGAGGCCGACCGGATCGTTGACGAACTTTCCCGCCAAAACTTTACCGTCGACAAAATCGTTCAGAAAACAATCAAGCGGAATCCCCAGCCTCCCTTTACCACCAGCAAGCTGCAACAGGAGGCCATTCGCAAGCTGGGGTTTACCGCCAAAAAAACCATGGCCGTGGCCCAGGAACTCTATGAAGGCATCGACCTGGGACCCGGGGAGCCCGTGGGTCTGATCACCTACATGCGTACCGACTCCACCCGTATCGCCCCGGAAGCGGCCCACGAGGCCCTGGCCCATATCCGCTCGGTGTTCGGCAACGACTACGCGCCGGACCGGCCCCGGTTCTTTGCCAACAAAAACAAGGTCCAGGATGCCCATGAAGCCATTCGGCCCACCGGAATCGCCGCCTACACCCCGGAGAGTGTCAAACGGTACCTGTCCAGGGATCAGATGGCCCTTTATACCCTGATATGGAAACGGTTTGTGGCCTCCCAGATGAGCGAGGCCCAGATCGATCAGAAGACCATCACCATTGCCGCCGGTGATTACCTGCTGTCGGTGAGCGGCTCCACAGTTCGCTTTCCCGGATTCATGGCCCTTTATCAGCCCGAGGAGGACAAGAACGGGGCAACGGAAAAAGAGAAGGCGGACAAGCTGCCGAAACTTTCCGAAAAGGAGGTCCTTAAGCTCATCGAACTGAATCCGAAACAGCACTTCACCACCCCTCCCCCGCGTTTTTCAGAAGCTTCCCTGGTCAAGGAGCTGGAGGAAAACGGCATCGGCCGGCCCAGTACGTATGCCACCATCCTCTCCACCATTCGGGACAAGGGATACGTGGACCTGATCAACAAGGCGTTCCGGCCCACGGAACTGGGATTTATCGTCAACGATCTTCTGGTGGAAAATTTTCCCACCATTTTAGATATTGAATTTACCGCCAACCTGGAAAACGACCTGGACCGCATCGAATCGGACCAGCTTCAGGCCATCCGCCTGCTGGAGCGGTTCTACGGCCCTTTTTCACAGCGGATCGAGGCAGCCAAAGACCGAATGCGCAGCGTCAAGGGCGTGGGCATGGATACCGGGCTCTCCTGCCCGGAGTGCGGCAAGGAGCTCAAGATCAAACTGGGCAAGAACGGTCCGTTCCTGGCCTGCTCCGGGTATCCGGACTGCAAATTTTCCCGCAACTACGCCCGCACGGACAAGGGAACCGTGGAGCCGGTGGAACCGGATCTCACCGTTGCCGAGGGAAAATCCTGCGAAAAGTGCGGCAGCCCCATGGTGGTCAAGCAGGGCCGGTACGGTGATTTTCTGGCCTGCTCGGCCTATCCGGACTGCAAAAGCACCCAGTCCCTCAACTCCGGCGCCAATGCCGCACCCATCGGGGTCAAATGCCCGGAACCGGGCTGCAACGGCGATATCGTGGAAAAAAAATCAAAAAGGGGCAAGGTGTTTTACGGATGCAGCCGGTTTCCCAAATGCACCTTTGCCTCCTGGGACAAGCCGGTTGACATGGCCTGCCCCGACTGCGGCGCCCCTTTTGTGGTGGAAAAAACCACTAAAAAGGAGGGCACGGTGCTGACCTGCGCCACCGAGGGGTGCGGCTTTCGGCAAAGGACATAGTATCCGGCCCCACCCTTCATCATGACTCAACCCACAAAAAAATGGCGATTGCGGACACCGGCGTTTCTTCAGAACGCCTTTACCGATATTCGCTTTTCCTCGGACATCTCCCGGTACCTGATCCAGATTCTCTTTGCCGTGCTGGTGGGGTCGCTGGCCGGCATCGGCGCCATCTTCTTTCACTATGTCGTGGAAGAGATGCGGCTGCTGTTCTCCACGGACCGGCTCACCCTTCCGTGGCCCCTTTTTCTTCACCCCATCATGCTGGTGCCCGTCGCGGGCGCCCTGGTCCTGGCCTTTGCCACGGTGCGATGTCCGAAAATCGCCAAAGAACGGGGGGTGGAAAGCGTCATCAAGGCCCTGATCATCAAAAACGGCGTCATTCCTTTAAAGACCACCCTGTTTCACATGTTTGCCGCCATCATGACCATCGGCACCGGAGCCCCCCTCGGCCCCGAGGGCCCGGCCGCCAAGATCGGCAGCGGCATGGGATCGGCCCTTTCCCAGTGGTTCGGGCTCAACCGGGAAAACATCAAAATCTACACCGCCGCCGGGGCCGGAGCCGCCATATCCGCGGTTTTCAACGCCCCCATTGCCGGCGTCTTTTTCGCCATTGAGGTGGTGCTGTTAAATGACCTGAAAAACGAGGCCTTAAGCTTTCTGATCATCGCCTCCATCGTGGCCGACGTTCTTTCCAAGGCGGTTCTGGGCAACGAGGCCATATTCACGATCCCGCACTACGCCCCCATCCATTTCGTCCATCTGCCCTGGTTCCTGCTGCTGGCCATATGCTGCGGCGCCATGTCGCTTTTCTACTTCGGCACCTCCAAAACCGTCAAGCACCTGTTCGAACGGCTGCCGGGCAACCGGAGCCCCTTTGTACGCCTGTTGCCCGTGGCCGTTGTCTTCGGCCTGGTGCTGCTGCACTTTGACGCGCTGTTCGGCATCGGGTACACCACCATGAACGCGGTGCTCAACAACGCCTTTGCCCCGGTGGTGGTGCTCTGGCTGATGCTGTTTCGCATCGTTTTCCTGGCCCTGTTTTTAAGGGCCGGGGCTTTTGGCGGCACATTCGCCCCGGCCCTGGGCATCGGCGTGATGTTCGGGTTTCTTTTTGCCACCACGATCAATACCCTGCTGGGCACCTCCCTGGATCCGGTGGTGTTCGGCCTGGTGGGCATGGGCGGGGTCCTGGCCGGCATCAACTCGATTCCGCTGACCTCGATCCTGCTGGTGTTTGAGCTGACCCGGGACTTTCGCATCGTGCTTCCCCTGATGGCCGCCTCCATCATCTCCTATATCGTGGTGATTTACGTGAACAAACGGACCGTTTACGCCCACGCCCTGCTCAAGGAGGGCATTGACGTGGACGCCATGCGGGACGTGGACCTGTTGGGAAAAATCAAGGTGGGGCAGCTGATGGTGACCGACGTGGAAACCGTCAGCTACCGCATGCCCTTTAACGGGCTGCTGCAGCGGCTGCTGCGCTCGGCCTACGGGGAACTCTGCGTGGTGGATGACGACAACCGGCTGCTGGGCGTGATTCCCCTCAAGGGGGTGCGCCAGGCCCTGATCACCCACGAACTGGTGGATCTGCTCATCGCCGGGGACCTGGTGGTACCGGTGCCGCCGGTCACTGAAACCGATCCGGTTTCCACGGCCCTGAAAAATATAAAAAAGTATGATATCGAAAACATTCCGGTGGTCAAAAACAGCGCGCCGGGGGAACTGGTGGGCATCCTCAGGCACCAGGACATTCTGCACGCCTACAACGCCATGCTGGAGGAGTGGGAGACCCACAAATTCCTGGCCGCCTACCGGCGCCACGGTTGACCCGGCCGGTTATTGCCTTTTAAAATGGTTGGCCTATGATAGGCTGCAACCGTGGCGGCTTGCCCCTTATTCTCCGGTTTTTCTTTCCCTCATGAGCCGCCGCCGGGTCAGGCCCCTACAGAAAACTATCTCAAAAAAGTTTCAATATGCGTCATGAAAAAGTGACAATTTAGGGCACACACGGATCCACGGCCATCGGCATCGACTTTAACCTTTTGAAACCGTTTAAATTGTCGTACATGACAGAAAAGGCATGCTTTTTGCTTCTTTCAGATGGCAGATGAAGGGGAAAGCCCGACGGTTCCCCTGCCCTTTGACCAGAGTCTGGCCGAAGAGGGTCCGG
>JAXHVI010000127.1:0-14765 GCA_034189195.1 Thermodesulfobacteriota bacterium
AGTTTTGCAGCTGGGAGGACGTGGCCGCCGCTAAAGATTGTGGTTTTCGGTTTATCTTTGCCAACAAAGGATGCACTCCCTGGTTTGATCCACGCACCTGGTACCGTCCTTATAAAAGAAAGGAAAAGGCCCGCACCATGCAGGCCTTTTCCATTTGCAAAAGAGCCTCTTCGCTAAAGAGGCATGGGGAGAACTAATTCCGGTTAATATTCATACCCGACACTGGCAAAAAACGAGCTGCCGCCGCCGGGGAACCGGCCGTACTGCATGGCGCCGGCGCTGTCGGTAAAGAAGCCTACATAGGTGTCATATTCTTCGTCCATCAGGTTGTCGGCCCGCAGGGTGAGAATCCAGTGGTCGGCCAGCCGCTGCTCGGCTTTCAGGTCCACCGTGATATAGGAGTCAAGCCGGTCGGTGGGCAGGCTGTCGTAGCTGCTGCGGTAAAAATCCCGGGTGCCCACGTACCGGCAGGTCAGGGCCGTGGTCAGGCCGAAGCCGAACCGGTAGAATCCGCCGATTTTGGCCCGGTGGTTTGCCAGGTACTGGGCCGTCCGCTCCACAAACTGGAGCGTGTCCGTGGCCGAGGTGTAGGTGTAGCTGATGTCGGCGGCCCAGTGCTCCTCCGGCTGAATTCTAAGCCCCGCCTCCCATCCGTGTCCCTTGCTGGAGTTCACGTTGGTGGGAGTCCATTTGTCGCCGTAAGGGCCGGGAAAGGCCGGGTTCGGCGCCCAGTCGATCTTGTCGTCAATGTCCCAGGTAAAGGCCGAGGCAGTCACCAGCACGGCGTTTTGGCAAAGGCCCTGTTCAATGGTCACGTCGGTGTGCCACCCGGTCTGGGGTTTGAGGGTGGGGTTGCCCCGGGAAAAGTCGTCTTCCGGCCAGAACAGGTCGTTGGGTGTGGGGGCCTTGAAATGTTTGCCGTGGCTGAACTTGACCGCGGTGCTGGAGGTGGGGTTGAACACCAGGCCGTAGCGGGGCAGGGTTTCCCGGCCAAAGGTGGAATGGTTTTCTTCCCGCACGCCGGCCAGGAACTTGACATACCGGCTGGGCCGGTACTGCACCTCGCCGAAATAGCTTTTTGTAAAGAGCTTGGCGTCGTTGACGGCCACGGGAATGGCAGGATTGAACGCGCCGCTGACATCCAGAAAGGACTGCTCGGTCTCCCACTCATAATCCCTGTAATCACCGCCCAGCAGAATGGTCAACCCGTCGACCGGATCCAGGGCCACATGACCGTCAATGCCCTTTACCGTGTTGTAGACCCATGTTTTGTATCCCTCACCGGCCAGATGACCCCAGGAGGTGTCGTTGTACCGGGTGGAGTGGTAGTTTTCCAGGTCACTGTAAAAAGGCTTCAGGTTGACGGTCAGCCAGTCGGCCGGCCGGCTTTTAATCTCCAGGGACGCCTGGTAGGTGGTGTCGCTGCCGTTGTCCACCAGGCTGGCCGAATCCGCGTTGTAAAACGCCACGCCGCCCACGTAATGGGTGCCGGTGCCGGCCGGCGGCCTTACGCCCGGCACGCCGAACTCCCGGTCCACCACGCTGCCGTACAGGGTGACATCCAGAAGATCACCCCTGTCTAAAACCAGGGCCAGGGAGGCGTCCTGCTGCTCCATGTCGCCGTTGTCCCGCTGGCCGTCGGTCTCCTGCTGCCCGGCCGTAAGGTAGTAGCCGAAGTCGCCGATGTACTGCCCGTGCTCGGCGGCAAGCTGGTAGGTGTTGTCCGTGCCGTAACCGGCCGAGGCCTTGGCGTCCATGCGATCCCGTTTCGGCCGCTTGGTGATGATGTTGACCGCCCCGGCCATGGCGCCGGAACCGTGCAGCATGGAGCCCGATCCCTTTACGATCTCGATTCTCTCGATGCTGCTCAGGGGAATGGTGCCGATATCCGCCGATCCCAGGGAAGGGGAGTTGACGGAAACGCCGTTGATCATGACCTGGACCTCGGTATCGCTCATACCCCGGATGTTAAGGGACTGGGCCGCGCCGCCGTAGTCGCCCCGGGTCCGGAAATCCACGCCCGGCTCATTGGCCAGCAGTTCCCCCACCGTGTCGGCGGTGGAGGCTTCAATAGCGGCCTGGTCGATAACGATTACGGCATTCGGCACATCTTTCCGGGTCTCCTCGGTCTTGGTGGCCGTCACCACGATCTCGTCCAGCATGGCCGTGGCCTGGGCGTTTTGTTCATCCGCCCGCGCAGTCACGGCGGTTCCAAAATAGAGTATACAACCCGTCAAAAGCAGGGTGCGAAATGCAAGTTTCATTTCTTCTCCTTGGTTATTTACAGATTCGCAGGCACGGTCTGGGTAAAATTTTTGTGGTAGTGGGTTTGTCCACAGCCAGCAGGCAGATAAACCGCTGCATGCCCCGGGCGGTAAGTTTCCACCAGGCATCCATCACGTCAAAATGTTTCTGGCCCTGGGAGACCACTTCCACCTGGTCGGCATTGTGGGATTTTTTCACTGCGGCAATGATGGCCGGCTCGTTGTCCGGGTCTGTGTTTTCCCCCATCAGGTATACAATAACCCCGGTCCTCAAATGACACCACCTCCTTTTCATTCGGGGTCCGGGCAAAAAAAATCCCGGACCAAAACAAGTTGTTTCGATCCGGGATTTCCCTTTTTTATCCGCGAACGATCGCACGTGCCCCGTTGCCACGCAAGGGCAGGCTGTTGCTCAGGCAGGTCTTCTGACTCTCGGATTGACCTAATCTCCGCGCCTTCCCATTCCCTTACGCCGGAACAGTGACATGTTGCGGATTTCGTACCCGATCACAGCGGCGGGCCCGTCCCCGATTTTCACGGGGTTCCCTTTTCATCTTCACACAAGAACCTGAACAGAACCGTCTTGATTTTTAGCCAAGGGGAAAACGGTTGTCAAGGAAAAAATCAGGGGAGGGGACAGAAAAGCCGTGAAGCCCGGAAAACGCTATCAGAAGGGCCGGGTAATGACGCCTATTTTTGCTGCTGAACCACGGCGTCGGGTTTGCGAAGGTAGACCGGCGCAAAGGCGTCCAGGTTTTCAGCCAGGCCCTGTTCCAGGCGCTCCATGCCCAGGAGGGCAACAATGGCCGGATCAATGGCGTTCCGGTCGGGCGGGGCCGGCCGGGCGTTTTCCCCGGCCATGGCGGTGATGGCCGGGCCGCATACCTCCACGCCGGTGCCGGCGAAAATACAGGGCTGATCGATGCCGGCCACGGCCTGGTCCGGGGGCAGCACCGCCTCGGGGCAGAGGGCCGTGATCCTGCCGTTGTCGAACCGGTATCGGCAGGTATAGACCTCACCCTTGCGGGCATCGATCAGCGGGCAGACCATCACCGGGCTTTCGTGAAAATGCCAGGCCAGGGCCTCCAGGCTGGAGATGCCGGCCACGGGCCGGTCTGTGGCGGCGGCAAGCCCCTTGATTGTGCTGATGCCGATGCGCAGGCCGGTAAAACTGCCCGGTCCCCGTGTGACGGCAAACCCGTCCATGTCGGAGACGGCCAGGCGGTTGCGCCGAAGCAGATCATCAATGATAGAAAGCAGGTGGCGGGAGTGGGTCACCCGGCTGATCACGGCGTGGCGGTCGACAATGGTCCGGCCATCGGCCACGGCAACCCCGCAGCTGGTGGTGGCGGTGTCAACGGCAAGCAGCTTCACTTTTTCCGGGTTCCGGCGGTTTTGCGCAGGGCTGCCGTTTTCTTCGGCGCCTGTTTTTTAGCGGCGGCGGTTTTCTTCTTGCCGGCGGCTTCTTTTTTCGGGGGCCGCTCAAAGGCCAGGTCAATCACCTTGTCCATGCTGTCGGTAAACACAAAATCGATTTTGCGCGCAATGTGGTTGGGAATTTCAGAAACCTCTTTTCGGTTTTTCTCCGGCACCAGGATGGTCTTGATGCCGGCCCGCAGGGCGCCCAGGGTCTTTTCCTTGATCCCGCCGATGGGCAGGACCCGGCCCCGCAGCGTGATCTCCCCGGTCATGGCCACGTCGTTTCTGATGGGCGCGCCGGTAAGGGCCGATATCAGGGCCGCGGCCATGGCCACGCCTGCTGAAGGCCCGTCCTTGGGAATGGCGCCGGCCGGCACATGAATGTGAACATCCATATTTTCCAGGTCGTTGTGGCGCAGGCCGAACCGTTTCATGTTGGCCTTGGCATAACTCAGCGCGGCCCGGGCCGACTCCTGCATCACCTCGCCCAGCTGGCCGGTGAGAATCAGCTCCCCCTTGCCGGTGAAAAGGGAGACTTCCACATACATGGCCTCCCCCCCGCTCTGGGTCCAGGCAAGGCCGGTGGCAAGCCCCACCTGGCTCTCCTCCTGGTCCATCTCGGGAATAAACTTGGGCACGCCCAGATATTTTTCCAGGCTGCTGACCGTGATCATGTGCTTTTTGCGGTTGCCTTCGGCGATCTTTCGGGCCACCTTGCGGCAGAGGGCAGCCAGCTCCCGCTCCAGGTTGCGCAGGCCTGATTCCGATGTGTACTGGTTGATGATGGCGGAAAGGGCCTGCCGGCTGAAGGAGATGTCCGTCGTTTTCAGGCCGTTCTCCCTGATCTGCCGGGGAATCAGGAATTTTTCCGCGATGATCAGCTTCTCATCTTCGCTGTAGCCCGGAATGTTGATGATCTCCATGCGGTCGTACAGGGCCGATGGAATGGTGTCGGGCTGGTTGGCCGTCAGGATAAAGAGCACCTTGGACAGGTCAAAAGAGAGGTTCAGGTAGTGGTCGCTGAAGTCGGTGTTCTGCTCCGGGTCCAGGGCCTCCAGCAGGGCCGCGGACGGGTCGCCCCGAAAGTCGCTGCCCATCTTGTCGATCTCATCCATCACGAAAACCGGGTTGGAGGTGCCGCACTGCTTGAGTCCCTGGATGATGCGGCCCGGCATGGCGCCGATATAGGTGCGGCGGTGGCCCCGGATTTCCGCCTCGTCCCGCACCCCGCCAAGGGAGATGCGGACGAACTTCCGGCCCATGGCCCGCGCAACGGACTTGCCCAGGGAAGTCTTGCCCACGCCGGGGGCCCCGATAAAGCAGAGGATCGGCCCCTTCATCTCCGGGTTGAGCTTGCGCACACTCAGGTGCTCCAGAATCCGGTCCTTGACCTTTTCCAGGCCGTAGTGGTCATCGTTCAACACCTTCTGTGCCTTTTTGATGTCCAGCAGGTCCTTTGAAAAATTACTCCAGGGCATCTCCACCAGCCAGTCCAGGTAGGTGCGGACAATGGCGGCCTCGGAAGAGTCCGGGTGCATCTGGCCCAGCCGCTTGAGCTGCTTGTCCGCCTCTTTTTTGGCTTCCTTGGGCATGCGGGCCTTTTTGATTTTGCGCTCGTATTCGTCCATCTCCTGGGACCGCTCGTCGCTCTCTCCCAGCTCCTTGTGAATGGCCCGCATCTGCTCCCGCAGGTAATAGTCCCGCTGGGACTTGGAGATTTCATCCTTTACATTGGAGTGAATCTTGGCCTGCACCGTGGAAAGGTGAATCTCTTTGGAAAGCACCTCGCTTATTTTCTTCAGCCGTTCTATGGGGTCTGCCAGCTCCAGAATCTGCTGGGCCTCGTCGGTTTTCAGCTTCAGGTTGGAGGCGATCAGGTCTGCCAGTTTGCCCGGGTCTTCCAGGCTCTCCAGAATGGTGTCGATTTCAGCGGACATTTCGCCGCGCAGCGAAAGAATCTTCTCGCACTGCTCCCGGACACTGCGCATCAGGGCCTCGGTTTCAATATCGATGGTCTCGGGGTAAGGCTCATTTATAACCTCAAGCTTTACATGATATCCTTTTGATTTTTCAATATAATTTAATATATTGGCTTTGGCGATGCCCTGCACGAGAACCTTGAGGTTGCCCTCGGGCAGCTTGAGCATTCTTAAAATTTTTCCAACGGTTCCCACCCGGTAGATATCGTCCGGCGAGGGCATCTCATCCATGGGATTTTTCTGCGTGGCCAGCATCAGGAACTTGTCCGTGCCCGCCATGGCCGCTTCCACGGCCTGGATCGATTTTTCCCGGCCGATGAACAGGGGCAGCACCATGTCGGTGAAGATCACCACGTCCCGCACGGGCAGAAGCGGCAGTTCTTCGGGTATGTCAGGGGTTTCGGCCTGCTCTTCGATGATGCTGATCAGGTCGTCTCTATCGGTTTCACCCATTGTTTTCTCCTTAGTTAACTTGTGACAAGAGCGTATTATAATGCAGATTTGCCTTTTTACAACGCCATTATTGCTTTTTGGCGGCAAAGACCGTAAGATTCATGGGCAAAACAGGGCAGGATCTATTAGGATTCACCGCGGAGACGCGACAACCGCAAAGATAAACGCGGACGCTTTCGCGTAAAACAGTGGTCGCTGTATTGCGAAGCAGAGCCAAATCCTTTGCGCTCTTTGCGCCTTTGCAGTGCAAAAACAAAAGGGGGAAACCCCGATTTTCAGAGGTCTCCATGAGATTCAGGACAGAACGATGATACCGGAACCCCTTATCGCCGCGGTGCTTTTTGTTTTTGGCGCGTGCATCGGCAGTTTCTTAAATGTCTGCATCTATCGGCTTCCCCTCTCCCTGTCCATCGTGTCCCCCCCGTCGGCCTGCACCCAGTGCAAACGGCCCATTGCGGCCTGGGACAACATTCCCATTATCAGCTACCTGGTTCTGCTGGGCCGGTGCCGGCACTGCCGCATGCCCATTTCCATGCGCTATCCCCTGGTGGAACTGATCACCGGTTTAAGTGCCGCGGCCGTGTCCATCAATTTCGGGTTAACCGCGGAAAGCCTTGTCTATTTTGTTTTTATTGCGGCCCTTATCGTTGTGATCTTTATCGACATTGATTACCAGATCATTCCGGATGCGATCTCCCTGCCCGGAATTCCCCTCTTTTTTCTGGCATCGGTCTTTATCGTCCGCACCCCGGTGACCGATTCGCTTCTGGGCATCCTGGCCGGCGGCGGCAGCCTGCTGGCCGTGGCCGTGATCTATCGGCTGATCACCGGCAAGGAGGGCATGGGCGGGGGAGACATCAAGCTGCTGGCCATGATCGGGGCGCTGTGCGGCTGGCAGGGGGTGCTGTTTACCGTCTTTACCAGCTCTCTTGCCGGCACGGTTGTGGGCATGGTCATCATGGCGATACAGAAAAAGAACATGAAGCTGGCCCTGCCGTTCGGCCCGTTTCTGTCCATGGGCGCCATTGTCTATCTGTTTTTCGGGCCGGAGCTGGTGGCCTGGTATCTGAATATGCTGAGACCTTAGCAGGTGTGGAGGAAAAATGGAGCAACTGACGGCCCTGTCGGTTTTAGACGGGCGATACGCGAAACTGGTGGGCGAGCTGGGCGATATCTTTTCCGAATACGGCCTGATTCGCCACCGGGTGCGTGTGGAAACCGGCTGGCTTGTTTTTCTGGGCCGGGACCTGGGCCTGTTCGACCTGAACAGCCAGCAGGCCGAGGCTGTTGCCGGTATCTCCTCAGGCTTTGACGTACAGGGCGCCCGCCGGATCAAGGAGATAGAAAAGACCACCAACCATGATGTCAAGGCCGTGGAGTATTACATCAAGGAGCAGCTGGACCGGGCCGGACTTTCCGCCATCCGGGAGTGGACCCATTTTGCCTGCACCTCCGAGGACATCAACAACACCGCCTACGCCCTGATGATTCAGGCGGGCCGGCAGCAGGCGGCCGAAACGTTTGGCATGGTCCTGGAAACTCTCGAATCCATGGCCCGGCAGTACCGGTCCGTGCCCATGATGTCCCGTACCCATGGGCAGCCCGCCACCCCCACAACCGTGGGCAAGGAGATGGTCAATTTCGCCTGGCGCCTGCGGCGGGAGCAGGACCGGTTCCTTCATGCCCCTGTTGAGGCCAAGTTCAACGGCGCTTCCGGCAATTTCAACGCCCACGTCTTCGTGTTTCCGGAAATCGACTGGATCGACGCCTCCCGGCGGTTTCTTTCCCAGTCGCTTAAGGTGGAACCGCTTCTCTTTACCACCCAGATTAACCCCTACAACTACATTGCCGAGATCCTGCACGCCATGATCCGGATCGCGGCCGTTTTGATCGACCTGGACAGGGACATGTGGGGATACATCTCCCTGGGCTATTTTCGCCAGAAGGTAAAAGAAGGGGAGGTGGGGTCTTCCACCATGCCGCACAAGGTCAATCCCATTGACTTTGAAAACAGCGAGGGCAACATGGGCGTGGCCATCACCATGATGGAACACCTGTCCGTCAAACTGCTTCAGTCCCGTTTTCAGCGGGACCTGTCGGACAGCACCGTGCTGCGTAACCTCGGGGCCGTGTTCGGCTACTTTGTCATCGGCATGAAAAACTGTTTGAAGGGACTGTATAAAATTGATATAAACGAAGAACAGATTTTGGGGGACCTTGCCGCCACGCCGGAGCTGCTGGCAGAGCCCCTGCAGACCGTTATGCGGGTTTTCGGGGAGGACAACCCCTACGAAAGACTCAAATCTCTCACGCGGGGGAAAAAGGTTACATCCGGGGACTTCGCCGGTATGATCGGCAACCTGTCTAAAGTACCGGAGGCCCACAAACAGAGAATGAAACGGCTTTCCTGTGATGCCTATACGGGAATGGCCGAACGGCTGGTGGATGCTTATTTCAAAACAACCTAAAATAATGGATGGGGGCATGGGAACTGTTCTGCTGAGGGCCGGTGCCGGCCTGCTGATTGTCGCGATGCTGCACCTGCCTGTCTGGGCCGGGCCGGACGCCGCGGAGATTCAAAGGGGCCGGATGGCTTTTCGACAGGGTTTCAGAAGCCGAGTATGGCGTGGTGCGGGATGATACCCGTTACAGGGGGTCCCTGGGCATTGAGAAGGATCTTTACCGGGATATGATTTCAGCGGGCGCCGGTTACATATACACGGACAATGATTCCAATATTGCCAATTATAAATACCGAGGCCAGGAGTTCAGGCTGTTTCTGAGCGCGCGGATGTAAACCAATTGAATAAAAGGAGTATTTTTATGAAAAACGATCGCAAAACCATTTTTATTACAGGAACGGTTTTCATGGCTGTTGTGCTGTTGTTGGGCTGTGTGACTTCAGCCCCGGCAATTGCCGGCGCCATTCCAGACGGGTTGATGATTCAATCCGGTTATGCACCGGGTGCCGGTGTACCGGTGGGAAAAATCCGCACGGTGCACGGAAAGGCCTTTATCATGCATGCGGACCGCCAGGCGGTTTACCCGGTAACGGCGGGTCTTGCCGTTTACCAGGCTGATACCCTGGTCACCAAAAAAGGGGGGCGGATCGTTCTGGCGCTTAATGATGAAAGTGTGCTGACCCTGGGCCCCGAAACCGAAATGGTGCTGAACCAGAGCGTTTTCGATCCCGGCGCAAGCAACAGATCGGTGCTGGTCAACCTGCTGACGGGCAAGGCCCGTTTTTTTGTAAAAAAGTTCGCGGCCCTGAAAAATTCCACCTTTAAGGTGCGTACCGCCACATCGGTGGCAGTGGTGCGGGGCTCGGATTTTATCATTCAGCAGGTGGGAGACAAGACCATCATCACCACCCTTGGCCAGACCGTGCTGGAGGTCTCCAACCCCAATTTTCCGCTGGCCGAACCGGTAGTGGTGAATTCCTTTGAACAACTGATTGTTACACTCGGCCAGCTGCCGGGCAGCCCGATCCAGGTGACACCGGAAGAGATTCAGGCCATTCTGGAGTCCATGGGTATTCCCACGGACGGCCCGGGAACCGGTGGGGGCGCCGACGATGACGATGATGATACCGGCATGACCGGTGTTCCGCCGGAACCACCGAGCTTTCCGGAGCCCACGCGTCCGGTGTCGCCGTATGCGCCTTAATCTTGCGTATGGGCTATTTGTATGGGGAACGATGAGTGATGAATGATGAAAGGGGTAGGCGTCACTGCGGGCGATGGGAATGGTGATGAAGGCGATGATGACGATGATAGTGGAGAAAGTGACCCGCTTCTGAATCCCGATCTTCTGGAAAATCCGGAAGGAGAGGGGGCGTGGGGTGACCATGGAGATCCGTTGGATGATCTCTCGATAATTATTGAGGGGATCGAGGAAAATGTTGACGAGGTCATTCAGGATGAAGTTACCGAGCCTCTGCCGGACATGCCGGATCATCCTTCACTTTAGGATTGAGGCAGTAAAGCGTATATAATGAAAATCCCGGTCCCGGGAAAAACCAAAAGGGACCGGGATTTTATTTTCACCCGGGCCGGCCGGCCGGATCGGGCGGAAAGGTGTAAGCAAAAAACAAAAGGGAGCGGCACAGATGATTCGAACCTTGATTCGCGGTACAGGACGGTACGTGCCGGAACGGCTGGTGACCAACGACGATCTTTCAGAACGAATGGAGACGTCCGACGAATGGATTCGCCAGCGCACCGGTATAGAGCAGCGGTACTGGGTGCCTGAAGGCGGTGAGACCGGGGCCTCCGACCTGGGCCTGGAAGCCTCAAAAATCGCCCTGGAGCGGGCCGGCTGGAAGCCGGAAGACCTTGACTTTATCATTTTTGCCACTCTAAGTCCGGACATCTTCTTCCCGGGATCAGGGTGCCTTTTACAGGACAAGCTGGGTCTCTCTTCCACCCCGGCGTTAGACATCCGCCAGCAGTGCACGGGTTTTATATACGGCCTGGCCACCGCTGACGCCTATATTCGCAGCGGCATGGCCCGCCGGGTGCTGCTGGTGGGGTCTGAGGTCCACAGCACCGGCCTGGACGTAACCACCCGGGGCAGGGATGTGGCCGTTATTTTCGGCGACGCCGCCGCCGCCGTGTGCCTGGAGGCAGTGGAAACCGAAGAGCCGGTGGGGGTGCTGGCATCACTTCTTTTCGCCGAAGGAAAACACGCGGCCAGCCTGATGCTGGAGGCCCCTGCCTCGCGCATGTCACCGGAGCGCATCACCCACGAGATGCTGGATGAAGGCCGTCACTATCCCAAGATGAACGGCAAGCTGATTTTCAAGCTGGCGGTGACCCGTCTGCCGGAACTGACCCTTCAGATCATGGAAAAGGCAGGGCTCGCCTCTTTTGATGCAATCGACCTGATCATTCCGCACCAGGCCAATCTTCGCATCAACCAGTTTTACCAGGAGACCCTGAAGATTCCGGAGGGCAAGGTCTACAACAACATTCAGAAATACGGCAACACCACGGCCGCCACCATTCCCCTGGCCTTAGACGAGGTGATTGAGCAGGGCCGGTTCAAAAAGGGCGATACCGCCCTGTTCCTGGGCCTTGGCGCGGGCGTGACCTGGGGCGCCAACCTTTACCGGCACGCGTAAGGAACCAGATCAATTTTATACTGGATTGCCGGGTCCGGCCTTCACCCTGCGGGCTATGGCCCGGCAGGCAAGCCCGGCAATGACGGTGGTGGGAGCTGGATTGCCGGGTCCGTCATCTCGGACTCCGATCCGGGACCCGGAAATGACGGTGGTGGGAGTCGGTATGCCCGTTTGTAGTGTGCCCGTAAGGGCATTGCAGCCGGGCAGGCCAGGGAACCCAAGCTGAATCAAGCCCGGCAAGGACGATTACGTATTCATCATTCATCATTCATCATTCATCATTCCCTTTCCCCATCAGCTTTTCAAGGTAGAACCTTGATATGGAGTCCACATTCTCAAAGGTGTGGCCGGTATTTCTGTTTTTTGCGGCCATCTGGCTTCTTATCTCCGACGCCAGCTTTTTCCCCAGTTCCACACCATACTGATCAAAGGGATTGATGCCCCAGACAAAGGCCTCGTAAACCGTGCGGGCCTCGTAAAAAGCCAGCAGCTTGCCCACCGACGCCGGGGACAGGTCTTCCAGAAGGATGGTGGAAGAGGGGCGGTTGCCGGAAAAAGACCGGTGCCCGTCTTCGCTCTCCTTCCCCTCGGCAAGGGCCCGGGGCTGGGAGATCAGGTTGGCCCACAGCTCCTGGTGGTTGGTCACCCCCCTGGACAGGGCCTGGAACGCATCGTATTGAGGCTTTACCACGCCGATAAAGTCAATGGGGAAGGGCGCGCCCTGGTGGGCCAGCTGGAAAAAGGAGTGCTGGGCATTGGTGCCCGGCTCGCCGAAGATGATGATCCCGGCCCGCACACCCAGGGGCTTTCCTTCGGCTGTCACCGACTTGCCGTTGCTTTCCATGTAAAGCTGCTGCACATGGGGCGCCAGCTTGCTCAGGGGAGAGGCGTAGGGAATAATGGCCTGGGCCGGGTATTCCAGAAAGTTATTGTTCCAGATGCCGAGCAGGGCCGCTGTCAGCGGCATGTTGGTGGTGGGCGGGGCCGTGGCCGCGTGAAGGTCCATCCGGTGGGCGCCTTTCAAAAATGCCTCGAACCGGTCATATCCCAGGTAGAGGCTCAGGGGCACCCCGCCCACGGCAGAGGTGACGCTGTACCGGCCCCCGATAAAATCAAACATGTGGAACGACCGAAGCACCGGAAAGGGCGCGTCCTGGCCCGTCCGGTCTCCGGGGCTGCCCTTGCTGGTAACCGACACAAAATGGCGGGCCGGGTCCAGCCCCCGCTCCTTCATGAAAGCAGCGGCCTGGTTGGCGTTGGCCATGGTTTCGGCAGTGGTAAAGCTTTTGGAAACAATGACCCACAGCGTGGTGTCCGGATCAATGGCCTTCGCGATTTCGCCGAAGTTATGAATGTCCACGTTGGCCAGAAAGTGAAGGCAAATGCCTTTGTCGGCATAGGCGGCCAGGGCGCGGGCCACGAATTCGGTGCCCAGGTAAGAGCCGCCGATGCCCACCACCACCACATGGGCAAAGGGTTTGCCGGTGGCGCCGGTGATTCGGCCGGCATGCACGGCGTCGCTGAACTCCCTGATTTCCTCGCGGACCCGGGCCATCTCCGCTGTTACATCGATTTTGTTTACAACGCGCTTGGTTTTTGAGAAATCCCGGCAGGCGGTATGCAGGGCGGCCCGGTTTTCCGTGGTGTTTACAACGGCGCCGGCCGTCATCTCCTGAAATTGCCGGGTTACTTTGCGTTCCCACGCCAGCTCCATGAGCAGGTCAATGGCCTGCCGGTCCACCCGCTGCCGGGAAAAATCATACACCATGTCCATGGCCTGAATGGAAAACTCGGCAAGTCGCTCCGGCGCCAGGGTCAGGTGTTTTAAATGGTTTTCCGGAAGCGCCATGTTTTCAGCGTGGGCCTTCAGCTGTTTCCAGAGATCAAGATCGGTCAGGCGGGACGTGTGCATGGGAATCCTCCTTGTGCTACAGGGTGACAAACAGCACAAGATTAACGGGAACAGAGTGGTTTTTCAATCAGAAAACGCAGCAGGGATACTGACGGATAAAGAACCAGATCAATTTTACGCTGGATTACCCGGTCAAGCCGGGTAATGACGACTACGTATGCATTTAAAACCCTAAATTCCTAAAACTAATTCATCCTTCATCCTTCATCCTTCATCCTTCCCCCGTACCCCTCCGGGTTCCCGGACTGCCAGCGCCAGGTGTCGGCCGCCATGTCGTCAAGGGTGCGCCGCGCCTTCCAGCCCAGCTCCTTTTCCGCCAGGGAAGGGTCGGCATAGCACTCGGCCACGTCGCCGGCCCGCCGGCCGGTGACGGCGCGGGCAATGGGCCGGCCGCAGGCCCGTTCAAAGGCGGCCACCACCTCCAGCACCGAATGGCCGGTGCCGGTGCCCAGGTTGTAGGTCACCAGGCCCGGGTTCTGGGCCAGCTTTTCAAGGGCCTTTACATGGGCCTCGGCCAGGTCGCACACATGAATGTAGTCCCGCACGCCGGTGCCGTCTCTTGTGGGATAGTCGTCGCCGTAAACATTAAGCTGCTGCCGCCGGCCCACGGCCACCTGGGCGATATAGGGGGCCAGGTTGTTGGGCACATCCCTGGGGTCTTCGCCGATAAGCCCGCTGGCGTGGGCCCCCACGGGATTGAAGTATCGCAGAACAACAATGTTCCAGCCCTTGCCCGCCGCGTGAATGTCTTCCAGAACCTGCTCCAGCATACGCTTGGTGCGGCCGTAGGGGTTGCAGGGACAAATGGCCGCGGCTTCGGTCACCGGTACGGTTTCCGGGTCGCCATACACCGTGGCCGATGAGCTGAACACAATGTTTTTCACCCCGGCCGCTTCCATGGCTTCAAACAGCACCACCGAACCGGCCACGTTATTGGCATAATAGGCCAGCGGGTCGGTGGTGGATTCACCCACGGCCTTGAGGCAGGCAAAATGGATCACCGCGTCCGGCACAAACGCCTCAAACACCCTGTCCAGCCCGGCCCTGTCCCGCATGTCCACCTTTTCAAACATCACGGCCCGGCCCGTGATCGCCTTTACCCGCTCCAGGGCCGTTGCGCTGCTGTTGCACAGGTTGTCCACCACCAGCACCTCGCAGCCGCTCTCCAGAAGGGACACGCACGTGTGAGACCCGATATAACCGGCCCCGCCCGTCAGAAGCACTTTTTTCATGACGCCCTTTTCTGTGAAATTTGAATATTATGGGAACAGTTGGAAATAGAGGTATTTTACTGAATTTGGCGCCAGAGTCCAGGTAAAATATTCATCATTCATCATTCGAAAAAAAATCCCGAGCGCATGCCCGTTTGTAGTGTGCCCGTGAGGGCATCGCACCCGAACAGCCGAAAACGCCTGAGGCCGTCACTACGAACAAAAAAAATCCCGAGCGCATGCCCGCTTGTAGTGTGCCCGTGAGGGCATTGCAGCCGGACAGCCGAAAACGCCTGACGGCGTCACTACGAGCAGGAAGAAATCCCGAGCGCATGCCCGCTTGTAGTGTGCCCGTGAGGGCATTGCAGCCGAACAGCCGAAAACGCCTGAGGCCGTCACTACGAA
>JAXHVI010000128.1:0-4054 GCA_034189195.1 Thermodesulfobacteriota bacterium
ACGCGGTGAGCCTGGAGCTGGAAAGCGGACAGGTGGCCGGCCTGCTGGGGCCCAACGGCGCCGGCAAAACCACCACGTTCTACATGACCGTGGGCATGATCCGTCCCGACAGCGGCGCCATCGCCGTGGACAGCGACGACATCACCGGTGACCCCATGCACATTCGGGCACGCAAGGGCATCGGCTACCTGCCCCAGGAGTCGTCGGTCTTTAAAAAGCTGACGGTGGAACAGAACATTCGGGCCGTTCTTGAATACCTGGGCCTGCCCGTGGCGCAGCAGGTGGAACGGACCCATACCCTGCTGGAAGAGCTGGGCATTGAGCGCCTGTCCGGGCAGCGGGCCGGCCTGCTCTCCGGCGGAGAGCGGCGCCGCCTGGAGATCTGCCGGGTCCTGGCCACCAACCCCGCTTTTGTGTTGCTGGACGAGCCCTTTGCCGGCATTGATCCGCTGGCCGTGGCCGATATTCAGTCCATCATCCGTCACCTCACCGACCGGGGACTGGGGGTCCTGGTGTCGGACCACAACGTGCGGGAAACCCTGGGGGTCTGTGACAAAGCCTATATTCTCAACAACGGGCAGATCATTGAGGCCGGCACGCCGCAGGTGATCGCGGAGAGCAAAACCGCGAAAAGCATCTATCTGGGAGAGGGGTTCAGATTATAGTATGGCCCTTGATCTGCGACAACACCTCAAGCTGAGCCAGCAACTGGTCATGACCCCCCAGCTGCAGATGGCCATTCGGCTGCTGCAGCTCAACCGGCTGGAGATGGTGGACATGATCCAGCAGGAACTGTCGGAAAATCCGGCGCTGGAAGAGGCCCCGGAAACAGCGCCCGAAGATGAGCTCTCAACCGATGACAGGGAAGCGGAGGCCCTTCCCGAAAGGGTTGAAGCCGAAAAGGAGGTCTCTATTGAAGAAAAGATCTCCGACCAGGTGGAGTGGGAAAACTACCTGAGTGAATACAACTCCTACGGCGGGGTCCAGTTCGAAAGCGAGGCCAGGGAGCAGCCCCAGTATGAATCCTTTGTCGCCTCCCACAAGTCCTTAAAGGACCACCTGCTGTGGCAGTTTCTCATGACCCTGCCCACCGGGCAGGAAGAGGCCATTGCCAGCCTGATCGTCGGCAACGTGGATGACGACGGTTATCTCAAGGCCGATGTGGCGGAGATCGCGGCCACGGCCAATGCGCCCATAGAGCAGGTGGAGACCATTCTGGCCATGCTCCAGAATTTTGACCCGCCCGGCGTATGCGCCCGGACCCTTGCGGAATGCCTGCTGATCCAGGCCCGCCAGCTGGGAATCGACACCCCGGTGATCGCCGGCATCCTGAACAACCACATGAAGCATCTGGAGTCCAAAAACTACAAGGCCATTGCCCGGGCGTTAAAAACCGACACGGAAGAGATCGTGGCCGCGGTCAATCTGATCCGGACCTTAGAGCCCCGGCCCGGCAGAAGTTTCAGGCAGGAGGACGCCGGGTACATCATTCCCGATATTTATGTTCACAAATTCGAAAACGATTTTGTCATTGTTTTAAACGACGACGACCTGCCGCGACTGCACATCAGCCCCTACTACCGGCAGGCGATGCGGGGCCGGGCCGCCGGATCAAAAGAGGCCAAAGAGTACCTGCAGGAAAAAATCCGGTCCGCCACCTGGCTGATCAAGAGCATTCAGCAGCGGCAGAAGACCATCTACGCGGTCATGAACAGCATCCTCAAATTTCAGCGTGATTTTTTTGAAAAGGGGGTGGCCCACCTCAGGCCCATGATCCTGCGGGACGTGGCCGAAGACATCGGCATGCACGAATCCACCATCAGCCGGGTCACCACCAACAAATACGCCCACACACCCCAGGGCATCTTTGAATTGAAATATTTTTTCAACAGCGCCATCAACCGGACCGGCGGCGACAGCATGGCGTCGGTGAGCGTACAGGACAAGATCCGGCAGATCATTAAAAACGAAAACCCCAAAAAACCCTTCAGCGACGACAAGATCGCTGACATACTTAAAGCGGCCAACATCAACATCGCACGGCGCACGGTGACAAAATACCGGGAAGCCATGGGCATCCTGTCATCCACCAAACGCAAACAATTTTAAGGAGAATGTCATGCAGGTAACCGTCACATTCAAAAACCTCGAGGCATCGGAGCATCTGAAACAGTTCGTGTCGGACAAACTCAACAAGTTCGACCGGCTCTTCGACTCCCCTGCCAAAGCCGAGGTGTTGCTCTCGGTGGAAAAATTTCGCAACATCGCGGAGATCAGCCTGACCGGCGACAAACTCAATATCATCGGCAAGGAAGAGACAGAGGACATGTATGCGGCCATCGACCTGGTCATGGACAAAATAGAAAAACAGATCAAGAAAAACAAACAGAAAATCAAGCAGCACCGGCCGGCCACCCGGAAAGCCGCCAAGCGGGAGGACACGGACCTGCCCTAAATGGACACGCCTTTCGGGCCGTTGGCGCCGGGAAAACGGACTGCACCGGGAAAAACCGTCTCCTTCCCCATCTTGCGCGGTCTCCTGCCCCGGGTTGACATCGCCGGCCAAGTGACGTATTTTTCCAGCCTGGCATATCAACCCGGGAAACCGGCGGCTGTTTTATAAAGGTAGTAAACATGAAACTTCTGGATGTACTGCGTAAGGAGGCGGTTCTTGTCAACCTGGAGGCCCGGGACAAAAAAGGGGTCTTGGAGGAGTTGACCGTTCCGGCGGCAAAAATTTCAGGTATTGAGCACAGCAAACTGGTGCGCATGCTCATGGAACGGGAGCGTCTGGGCACCACCGGCATCGGCGGCGGCATCGGCATTCCCCACGGCAAGCTCAAGGAGCTGGGAACCGTTATCCTGTGCGTCGGCCTGAGCCGGAAAGGCGTGGACTTTGACGCAATGGACGGCCGGCCGGTCCACATCTTCTTTCTGCTCTTTACGCCGGAGGGTTCCACCGAGCTCCACCTCATGCTGCTCTCCCGCATCTCCAAGCTGCTGAAAAACGATATTTTCAGACAGCGGCTGGCCGACGCCCCGGACGCGGATACCGTGCTGGAGATCATTGAGGAGTATGACGAAGAGCCGTGATCCGCTATGCGCAACTTCATCATTCACATTCTCACCGGCCTGTCCGGTTCCGGCAAAAGCACGGCCCTGGATGTCTTTGAAGACGCCGGGTTCTACTGCGTGGACAACATGCCGGTGGCCCTGCTGCCGAAATTTCTGGAAATCCCGGTAAACACCGCATCCGGCATATCGGGGCTGGCCTTTGTCATGGACCTGCGGGAGCCCGATTTTCTTGCCTCCTACCCTTCTGTTTTCAACGGCCTTAAGGCCCAGGGATACCGGCTGACCGTTCTTTTTTTTGAAGCAGAGGAAAATGTCCTGATCCAGCGCTACAGCCAGACCCGCCGGCACCATCCCCTGGCCGGGGACAAGGGGCTGGTTTTCGGTATTCGGCGGGAACGGGAACTTTTGGAGGATCTGCGCGCGTCGTCGGACACCGTCATCGACACCTCGGCCCTGACCATTCACGAGCTGAAAATCCGCCTGCTGGCCAGAATCCGCAAAAGCGCCGACCACATGCCCATGCGGATTCATGTCATGTCCTTCGGCTACAAGTACGGCATTCCCCATGACGCGGACATCATCATGGATGTACGGTTTCTGCCCAACCCCTATTTCGTGGAACACCTGAAGCATAAAAACGGCACGGACGCCGAGGTGGCGGCCCATGTGCTGCACCACTCCACCGGCAGCGCTTTTTTGGAAAAGTTCCTAAACTTGATTGACTTCCTTCTGCCTTTATACAAGAATGAACCCAAAGCATACCTGACCGTGGCCGTGGGCTGCACCGGTGGGTGCCACCGAAGCGTGGCTGTGGCGACCGCCGTGTTCAATCACATGAAAAAACGGGAGGAGCGCCACGTGGAGATATCACACAGAGACCTCAAAGAGGCGGGCCAGACCACATGATCGGCATACTGATAGTCACCCATGAAAAGCTCGGCGACGCATTGATCGAAGCGGCCCAGTTTATTCTCGGCTC
>JAXHVI010000129.1:0-6415 GCA_034189195.1 Thermodesulfobacteriota bacterium
TGGGGATAAACTGTTGAAGCTGTTCATGCAAGCAACGTATCAAATCAAAAACAAAAAAGCCAGCATTATTTTTTACCTTTTTGTTTTTTGATGGTTGCCCGACTTTGACGGAGCCCTGGGGGCCGGCCCAGGGTGAATTCATTCCATTCTGCAAGCGACATATTATAGAATAGTTGAAGATAATTCTGAACATCGGTTCCATGATGAGATGTACGTAGTGTGAACGTTAACGCATACGGGAGTTTTGCCGATGTTCAACTTGCACGAAGTTATCGTCCGGCCCGTTTTTTCTTCAGCAAAGACCATGACCCTGAGAACATCACGCGTCTTCGACGGTTTGCCGTCGGGATCATAAAATCCCAAAAAGCCCGCGGTGTCGCCCAAGCCATGCGCAAACTATCGCGAAACATCAGACTGGTATTTGACTATTTGCGTATGACAGCAAATACTTGCTGCCCAATACGGAATTAGAACAAATTGGTTGTGGATACGGGCTTGACATGGGTCCGGCCCCAATATACAGTTAATGCTTTAAAAAGGATAAACACTGTTTCACAATGACAACTGAAAACAGGCAACCGATTTGGGGATTGGTGTGGGGGATCATGCTCCTGCTGATGGGGTGCGGCGTCTTTTACCGGACCCACCAGATGATTCCCCGTATTGAGGAAATCGCCGGCGCTCCTGCCACGGCCCTTTTCATCCGCATCTGTCTTTACATCATGGGAATACTGCTGGCAGGCGGGGGAATAAAGAAAATCCGGCACTATTACAGCCGACCGCGGGCCGACCAGGCAGACCCGGCCCCCTGACCGACGCATGGAATTTTCTCTTCCGGGTTAACCGTCAACTGTTAACAGACAACACAAGGAAACAGCCATGGCAGTGACGCTCTCCACCGCCCAGACAGGTACAGGAGTTCATAGCTCCTCTTCCGATGCCGAATACAGAAGAAAGGTGCAGGGGGTCAACAAGCGCATCTTTTCCGCCGCCAACCTCGATGAGATCCTTATCGACATCAAGGAAGACATCATTGACCTTTTTGCCGCCCAGCGCATTACCATCTATTACGTGGACGGCATCAAGCGGGAACTGGTGTCGCGCCACAAGTCCGGTGAAGAAGTGGAGGAGATCCGTGTCCCCCTGTCGCCGGACAGCATTGCCGGTTTTGCCGCCTACAAGCAGCGCATGGTCAACATCAAGGATGTGTACAACCAGCGCGAACTGGTCAAGATCGATCCGGCCCTCTCCTTTGACGAAAAATGGGACCGCCGCAGCGGTTTTACCTCCAAGCAGATGCTGGTGGCCCCTATTCTGTTTAAAAAAATGCTTATCGGCGCCATTCAGCTGGTCAACCGCAAGGACGGCAAACCATTTACCGAGGAGGATGAACGAAACCTTACCGAGCTGGCCGAGACCATGGGCATCGGCCTGTACAACCAGAAAAAGATGGCGGCCGCGAAAAAAAGCCGGCGCAGCAAGTACGATCACCTGATGGAAAACCATATTCTTACACAAAAAGAGCTGACCCGGGCCGTTACCCTGGCCAGGGAAAACAGCCAGACCGTTGAGGAGGTGCTGATCAAGGAGTTCAATGTTCCCAAGGATGAACTGGGCACCTCCCTTGCCAAATACTATGACGCGCCTTACCGGCCTTACGACAAAGAAACCCCCATTCCCGGCGAACTCCTGGGCGGCCTGAAAGTGCCGTTCATGAAAAACAACACATGGGTGCCCCTGTGCACCACGCCTGAGGGCGACATCCAGATCGCCATCGACAATCCCCACGACATTCAGCGGGTCAATGAGATTAAGGCCCTGTTTACCGGCAAGCGGATCAAGTTCTGCGTCTCCTTCAAGGAAGACATTTACGATTTCATTGAGCTGTTCACCACCGACGAGGTGGAAACCTCCTCCATTGACGAGATCCTGTCCAAGATGCAGGAAGAGGAGGAGGAGATCGAAGACACCACCATGGGGGTCAGTGAAGAGAGCAGCGCCATTGTTCAGCTGGTCAACAAGATCATTATCGACGCCTACAACCGGGGGGCCTCGGATATTCATATCGAGCCCTACCCCGGAAAGGGCAACACAGAGGTGCGCATTCGAGTGGACGGCCGGTGCGCACTGTATCAGACCATTCCCTACCATTACAAAAACGCGGTGGCATCCCGCATCAAGATCATGTCCGACCTGGATATCGCGGAGAAACGAAAACCCCAGGACGGCAAGATCAAGTTTAAAAAGTACGGGGGCCTGGACATCGAGCTTCGTGTGGCCACCGTCCCCACCCAGGGCGGGCTGGAAGATATCGTCATGCGTATCCTGGCGGCGGGCGAGCCCATTCCGCTGTCCAAGATGGGCTTTTCCAAGCACAACTATGACAACTTCATCACCTGCGTTACCCGGCCCTACGGCATCATCTTTGTCTGCGGCCCCACCGGTTCCGGTAAAACCACCACCCTGCACTCGGCCCTGAAATATATCAACAAGGTGGAAACAAAAATATGGACCGCCGAAGACCCTGTTGAAATCACCCAGCGGGGCCTGCGCCAGGTCCAGGTGAAGCCGAAAATCGGCTTTGACTTTGCCGCGGCCATGCGGGCCTTTCTCCGCGCCGACCCGGATGTGATCATGGTCGGTGAAATGCGGGACAAGGAGACCACTCACATCGGTATCGAGGCCTCCCTCACCGGCCACCTTGTCTTCTCTACCCTGCATACCAACAGCGCGCCGGAAAGTATCACCCGTCTGCTGGACATGGGCATGGACCCCTTCAACTTTGCCGACGCCGTACTCTGCATCCTGGCCCAGCGCCTGGTGCTGACCCTGTGCAAGGACTGCAAGAAAAGCTACCACCCCAGCAAGGAAGAATATGACGAGCTGGTGCGTCTCTATGGCGGCCAGGAACTGTTTGATAAATCAATCAACATTCCCTACACCGATGATCTTGTGCTTAACCGTCCTGCCGGCTGCAACGCCTGCAACAACACCGGGTACAGAGGACGTATGGGCCTTCACGAGCTCCTTATGGGCACACTGGAAATCAAACGGCTGATTCAGACCCGGGCCCGTGTGGAAGAGATTCGGGAAAAAGCCATTGAAGAGGGCATGAGAACCCTGATGCAGGACGGTATTGAGAAGATATTTCAGGGGTACTGCGACCTGATCATGGTGCGCAAGGTGTGCATTTCCTGATGCGAATCAGAGCGGGACACCTTCGGTTGTTCCGCTCTGCTGCTCCAGAATGGCCAGGCCGACCAGGCAGTAGTCCCTGAACCGGCCGGAACTTCCTTTGGTGATGCGATAAATGCGGGTTTCAACAATCCGGGTGACACCCGGCAGATCCCGCGAAAAATACTTCATTCGGAATTCACTGTCTTTCTCTTCCCTTGGTTTTCCTGTGGTGTGAATAGCAGCTTTCATGGCCGGTGTCAGGTTTTTGTCAAAATAAATTGTCGACAATTTTACCGGGGTTGCCGGTCTTAAGGCGATAAAAATACAGGCTCATTCAATAAGTTATCATAAATACAGTTTCTTCTTGACTTAAAGGCCGAAAAATATTACTCTAATAGAAATTAAACGCAGTTTAGATGGCCAAACAACCCAAAAAAAGAGATTTTGCTTATGTTTAAAGAACTTAAAGAAAGAGAAAAACTGGCCCGACAACAACTGATTGTTGATGTCGCTGAAAAACTTTTTCATGAAGAGGGATATGATTCAGTGACCATCCGACGTGTGGCAGAGACCATTGATGTGTCCCCCGGCACCATTTACACCTACTTTAAAAGCAAGGAAGAGCTGGTTGTCTATGTGTTGATTCACAATATGAAGCTCCTGGAAGAAACAATCGCAAAAAGCCTGAAAATCGATGATCCGATAAAAGCTCTGGTGGCCATAGCAAATGATTATAATGCCTATTATTCCCGGTTCGGCCGGTACGTCAACGTGATGGACCTGCTGATCACCGACGAAAACGGGTACGCGGTGGTTTCAAAGGAACTCCTCAATGAACTGGGCGCTGTCGTGGGCCGCATTCTCGACGGCATTGCGGAACGGATGAACCGGGACGATGCATCCAGAAAACTCTTAAAAGGTCTTCCCGCTAAAAGAGTTTCCGCCGCCATGTGGGCCGTGGCCCAGGGAATCTCTTATATTGCACTGCCCCTTTCCCCCCGGCCTGACCGCGGCTGGTTCGACTTTGACCAGGTCCTGTCCGACGTGATACACCTGCTGTTGACGGATACGACCGCAAAACCATAATAAATCAAATGATTATTTTTTAATTGGACCAGCATCCCGCTGCCTGCTGCCGGCATTCGTCTTTTGCAATCACCGGTAACCGGTTCCGGCACCACACAGCAGCGCGAAAACAGGTGCCAGAGGAAACCTGTATCATGACAACTGAAATGCAGTGCCTTTACTGTAAAGGTCCGGTGGAGATTCACCGGACCTGAAAAGCCGTCTACCTGCGGTGCAGGTTCTGCAACGCACGCTTTACACCGGAACAGTACACACAACAGATGGACGAGGAATTTGAAAACCGGCTGGCTGATGTGCGGTGTGACCGTATCTAAATACCGCGGCATACGTTCCATGAGGTTTTCCCAAAACCATCCGGCCCCAAGACAAAGACCGCACGGAGTAAGCATTTCTACGCCCGGCTGCCTTTTTCTTTTCCCGCCCCGTCGCGGTTTTACGCCGTGCCGGCTTTTTAAGGATAGAATATGTCGCCTGTAATCTTAAAGGATGCATTTAAAACCGTTACCACCGACCAGGACAAAACCATTGCGCCGGAAGAGACGGTCCGGCGATTCCGGGAAAAGACCCGGGATCTGGGTCTTCGTATCCTGAAGGAGACCAAACGCATTGATACCGGAAGGCTGGATATTCCGGTCTATTTCAGCGTGTGTGGTCCGGACGCCACCGCCGTCACCCGGACCACCAAACAGATGGGCAAAGGCGCCACGGTCCATCAGGCCGAGGCCAGCGCCGTAATGGAGCTGGCCGAACGGTTCAGCTTTTTTTCCTTTGCCGACACCGCTGAAAACTTTCACGCCGCCACCTACGCCGGCCTTGCATCCCGTGCGATTCCCTTTGAATTGATCGCCCGGTCGGTACACGATGAGTCCGACGAGCTGGCTGAGGCCCGGGTCCTTTTTGAATCCCTTCCCCTGCAATGGGTGGAGGGGTACAACCTGACCCGGAACACGGACATGATGATCCCCTTTGACTGGTTTTTCATGATCAACGAATTCAACGGCCCGTCGGCCGGCAACTGCGCGGAGGAGGCGATTCTCCAGGGCCTTTGCGAAGTGGTGGAACGCCATGTTTCCTCCCTGATCAGCCGGGAAAAACGCCGGGTACCGCATATCGATCCGGCATCGGTCACCGATCCGGTGGTCATTGACATGCTGAGAAAATACAAGGCCGCCGGTATTCGTGTTTTTCTTTCCGATTTCACCCTGGACATGGGCATTCCCACGGTAGGGGTCCTGGCCTATGATCCGGTCACCTTCCCCCGTAAAAGTGAAATCGTGTGGACGGCGGGAACAGCGGCCGACCCACAGAAGGCCTTGAGCCGGGCATTGACGGAGACCGCCCAGCTGGCCGGAGACTTTGAAACCGGCGCCAACTACGTGGCCAGCGGCCTGCCCAAGTTCAAAAACATAGAAGATGCCGACTTCATCACCGGTCCCGGCCCCACCCTTCCCATCACCCAACTGCCCGACCTGTCGGACCGTAATATAAAGGTGGAAATCCAGCGGTGCGTGTCTGCCCTTAAGAAGAGAGGGATGGAGGTGCTGCTGGTGGAAACCACCCATCCACAACTGGGGGTTCCGGCCTTTTACACCATCGTGCCGGGGGCGCACTTCCGGGAACGGGCCGCGGGCACCAGCGTGGCCATGTTCTGCGCCAAAATGGTGGCCGAAAGAATGCCGCCGGACCAGGCCATTGGCCGCCTGAATGAAATGGACCGTATCCTGCCCGGAAAATATTTCATTCAGTTTTATCTGGGTTATTGCCGGCTGGCCACGGGCGACCCGGAATCCGCCATCCCCCATTTTGAGCGGGCACTGGACTTAAACCCGACAGACCAGGACCGGTCCAGCATCTACTCTTACATGGGTGTGGCCTTAAAAGAAACGGAACGGTTTGACCAGGCCCTGGAGGTGCTTGAAAAGGGCGCGGACCTGGATGAAGACCGCACCGACATTTACAACCTCATGGGGTTCTGCCGTTTCAAACGGCAGGAACACGAAAAGGCCATTGACTGCTTCAAAAAGGTAATTTCCCTGAATCCCGGGTCGGCCATCGATTATGCCAACATCGGCGTCAACTACCGGGCCCTGGGCAACATGGAAAAGGCGGTCCAGTATTACATGATGGCCCTTGAAATCGACCCGTCCATCGG
>JAXHVI010000013.1:0-31105 GCA_034189195.1 Thermodesulfobacteriota bacterium
ACCCGACTTCACACAGCGCATTTGCCAGGGACCCATCCACACCGGGTATTTGAAGAAGGGTATCATACCCCCGTTCCATGGCCTGGGTGTATATGGACTCGCTCTGTACATCAAGGTGCCAGCCGGTCAGCTTGGAGGCAAGCCGCACATTCTGCCCCCTCCGGCCGATGGCAAGGGAGTGGGACTCGTCAGGCACGATGATCTCCATGGCCGCATTGTCCTCGTCGATGATCACACGGGCTATCTCTGCCGGGGAAAGCGCGTTGCAGACGAACTTGGCCGGGTCCGGGTTCCAGGGAACGATATCGATCTTTTCCCCTTTGAGCTCCTTGACCACGTTCTGAATCCGGTTGCCCCGGACCCCCACGCAGGCGCCCACCGGGTCGATATCCATGTCGTTGGAAACCACAGCGATCTTGGTCCGCCCGCCGGCCTCCCGGGCAATGGCCTTGATGGTAATGATGCCTTCGCTGATTTCCGGCACTTCCGTCTTGAAGAGATTGACCACAAAATCCGGATGGGCCCGGGACAGGATAATCTGGGGGCCGGCGGTCTCCTCAAGCACTTTCATCACATTGGCCCGCACCCTGTCCCCCCGGCGGTAGCCTTCGCCGGGAATCTGTTCCCGGGAGGTAAGAATCGCCTCGGCCTCGCCGATATTGACAATCACGTTACCGCGCTCCATGCGGGAGACGATACCGTTGATGATCTCACCCTCTTTTTCCACAAAATTCTTGTAGACCGCGCTTCGCTCCGCCTCCCGCATCTTCTGAATGATGACCTGCTTGGCCGACTGGGCCGCGATACGGCCGAAGGACTGCGTGTCCATCTTCACACCGAGGCTGTCTCCCAGTTCACACTCCGGATCCAGCGCCCTGCCCTCCACAAACGTGATCTGCAAATCCGGGTCCTGGACGGTTTCGACCACCTCCTTGAACTGGAATATCTCAATTTCGCCGGTATCCTCATCATACATGGTTTCAATATCGATAGCCGCGCCATACCGCTTCCGAGCCGCAGACTTGATGGCCTCTTCAAGGGCCTTCACAAGAGTGCCCCTATCGATGCCCTTGTCCCGGCTGACCTGTTCTACAACACGTTTCACGTCCTGTATGATCATTGGCTGACTCCGTCTTCATTCACAAGTTTCGCCCTGGTAATCTCCCCATAGGGAATGACAAACGTCTTGTCGTCCACCATGAGCCTGACACTGCCGTCGGAAACGCCAAGCAGAATACCCGTAAAATTTTTCCGGTCCGACACCGGCGCCGCCGTCCGGATTTTCACCCGGCGGTCGGCAAACCGCTCAAAATCGGTCTCTTTCGCCAGGGGCCGCTCCAGCCCGGCGGAAGAGACCTCCAGCGTATAGTTATCAAGCTCCGGCAGGTACACATCCAGAAGCCCGTTGACCTGCCGACTGATCCCGGCACAATCCTCCAGCGTGACGCCCCGGTCGGGGACTCCGCTTGCCAGGTAGAGCCGCAGCACCCGGCCCCGGCTCTCCTTCTGGAACTCAACAAACACCAGCTCCAGGCCCTCCGCCGCGCAGACCGGCTCCACCAGCTTCCACACCTGGGCGACCACCGGGTTGCCGCCGCCCATCAGGCGGGGCGTTTCCGGCTGAATGGCGCCTGCATCGGATCCGCTGTTCTGCGCATACATCACGGAACTCCCCTTCCTTCTTGGTCAAATAAAAAACGGGCGTTTGCCCGTTTCCACCCAACCCAGATAACTGATTTCCTGCTTTCGGCCGGTGCCGGTCGTCCTGCTCTAAAAACGACCGTGAAACGACCAGTGGCGGTCTTTGCAACATCGCCTGGAGCGGGCAACGAGACTCGAACTCGCGACACCAAGCTTGGGAAGCTTGTACTCTACCAACTGAGCTATGCCCGCTCTGAGTAAAGAGATGTATGATAAAAAAAATTAAATGTCAAGACAAAACAATAATCTGGTTTAACTCAGAATATCTCGAATGGCGGCAAGCTCGTCAACGACCTCCTGAAACAGGCGGGGCGCATGATCCGCTTTGGCGCCGGCACAGAGATAACGCCGGGCGCCTTTGATGGTAAACTTTTGATTATAAAGAAGATGTTTTATGCTGAGAACCCGCTCGATATCGGACCGGCTGTAAAGCCGCTGGCCCGCCTCGGTCCGGCCCGGGCGAATCTGGGGGAACTCGGACTCCCAGAACCGCAGCACATGGGCCGCCACACCGGTGATCCGGCACACCTCGCCGATTCTGAAATAGAGCTTGTCGGGAATTTCCACCCTGTCGGCAGGTTCGGGAAAAAGCAACGGCCCGGTGGGTTTCGTTTCGTCCTGTGTCGACATGACCGCCCCGCTGTGTGTGCCGCCGGGAAAGAAACACCGTTAACCGGGCAGGTCGGCGTTAAACGCCTTGACCAGCGCCTCGGTTGTCTCCGTATGAATCCGGTTGACAAACGCGTCTTTCAGCGTTTTTTCAAAAGACCGGTAGACAACCCGTATGGAGAGGCTTTTCTTTCCCGAAGGGATCGGGTCCCCTTCGTAAACATCCATCAGATACACCTGTTCTATCAGGGACTGGCCCTGCATGGCAAGGCTTTTCAACAGGTCGGCGGCCTCCACGGTGTTGGCCACGATCAGGGTGATGTCCCGGGACACGGAGGGGAACCGGGAAATGGGCCGGGCGCACCTGTCGTCCGTGATCATGGGAAACAGCACGGAAAGATTGATTTCAAAAACAAAGACCGGCTGCCTGACGCCAAAGGACTCCAGCACATCAGGCCGCACCTCCCCGGCCAGGCCCACCGTTGTTTCACCGACCATCACCCGGGCGGTCCGGCCGGCAAGGGTATACCGGCACTGGTCGACGACCAGGGCGGAAAAAGAGGCTTCCAGGTCAAGGGCGGAGATCAGGGCTTCCAGCACCCCTTTGATATCGTAAAAGTCGCACCGCTCCTCCATGGTGAGCCATGTACGGGGCTGCCGGGCACCGGACCAGAGGCCGGCCAGCATTTCCGGCTCGTCGGGCAGCTCCTGACCGGGCCGGGGCAGAAACACCTTGCCGGTTTCAAACAGGCGAATGGTCTTTTCCTGCTGAAAGATGTTGTCCCGGGTGTTTTTCAAAAGCCCGGGCACCAGCGAGGTCCGCATCACGGCCTGGTCCTGGGACAGGGGATTGAGAATCGGAATGGGGCTGTCTTCAGCGGTGCCGGCTTCAAAGCACATGCTGCGGCAGGCGTCGGCGCCGATAAAACTGTAGTTGACCACTTCGGCAAAACCGAAACCCACCATGGCCTCCTTGATGCGAATCCGCCGGGCCAGGGCCCCTGAGGGCAGCCTGCCGCCGACCGGGATCACGGGAAAAGTCACGGCAATGTTGTTATACCCCCAGAGCCTGGCCACTTCCTCTGCGAGGTCTTCGGGCCGGTCGATATCCACGCGAAACGACGGCACCGTAACGGTGAGGCGGTCGCTGTCCGCCGGTTCCGAAAAAATCTCCACCGACGCCAGCAGCCGGGCCATATCCTCGACTCCCAGGGAGGTGCCCAGCCGGCGGTTGATGTCGCCGATGCCCAGGGCAATCCGTTTTTCGCCGGCCGGCCGCGGATGGTTGTCAATTACTCCCCTGGCCGGTTTTCCACCGGCCACATCGGCCATGAGCCGGGCCGCCCGGTCAACGGCAAACACCGTGCCCTCCGGGTCCACGCCCCGCTCAAAGCGGTGGGACGCATCGCTGGCCAGGCCCAGGGTCTTGGCGGTTTTGCGAATGGAAGGAGCGGCAAAGCAGGCGCTTTCAATCAACACCCGCCGGGTGGTGGAAACGATTTCAGAATTAAGGCCGCCCATGACACCGGCCACGGCCACCGGCTTTTCAGCGTCACAGATCATGAGCATGTCGTCGGAAAGGATCCGCTCCTTGTCGTCCAGCGTGACAAAACGTTCACCGGCCACGGCCCGGCGCACAACAATGCGATTTCCGGAAAGGCGGTCCAGGTCAAAGGCGTGAAGGGGCTGGCCGGTTTCCATCATCACGAAATTGGTGATGTCCACCACGTTGTTGATGGGCTTTAACCCCACGGAGCGCAGCCGGTCCTGCAGCCAGAAGGGGGAAGGCCCCACCGTGACATCCAGGACCACCCGGGCCGTGTACCGGGGGCAGAGGTCCGGCTCTTCAATGACAACCGACGCGTAATCGGCCACGCCGGCGGCGGCTTCCGGCACCGAGAAAACAGGTCTGGCGACTCGGCCGCCGGACAGGGCCGCCACTTCACGGGCCACGCCGATCATGCTGAGACAGTCGGCCCGGTTGGGAGTCAGGTCGATCTCCAGCACCGTGTCGGAAAGACCCAGTGCCCGGGTTGCCGGAATGCCCACAGGCGTGGCGCCGTCCAGGGAAAGAATCCCGGCGCCGTCCTCACCGATGCCGAGTTCCACGGCGCTGCACAGCATGCCTTCGGAAGCCACACCCCGTATCCTGCTTTTTCGAACCGTCAGTCCGCCGGGAAGCTCGGTACCCGGCAGGGCTACGGCGGCCACCATGCCTTCCTCCACATTGGGGGCCCCGCACACGATGGTCAGGGGCCGGTCCCCGGTCTCCACCTGACAGACGGTAAGACGGTCCGCGTCCGGATGGAAAGAGACACGGGTCACCTTTCCGGTGACCACCGTGTCCAGGCCGGCATACCGGTCGGACACGGCCTCCACTTCCAGGCCGGCCATGGTCAGGGCCTCGGCAAGGTCCGCGGGGGGCATTGCTACGGGAACATATTCCTGCAACCAGTGAAGGCTGACTTTCATTTAAAATTGCCTTAAAAACCGGGTGTCGTTTTCAAAGAATTTGCGGGTGTCGTCTATGTTGTACTTGAGCATGGCGATCCGCTCCACTCCCATGCCGAAGGCAAAGCCCGTGTAAGTCTGCGTGTCGTATCCCGCCTTTTCAAACACCGCCGGATGCACCATGCCGGCGCCCAGGATTTCCAGCCAGCCCGTGTGAGAGCAGATGCGGCATCCCTTGCCCCGGCAGGCCACGCAGCGAATGTCCACCTCGGCGCTGGGCTCGGTAAAGGGGAAATAACTGGGCCGGAACCGCAGGCTGGTCTCCGGGTCAAACATGCGGTGAATAAAAAGGGTCAGAATGCCTTTCAGATCGCCGAAGGAGACATTCCGGTCCACCATGAGCCCTTCCACCTGGTGAAACATGGGGGTGTGGGTCACGTCGGAATCGCACCGGTACACCTTGCCCGGCGCAATGATGCGCAGCGGCGGGGCCGTTTTCTCCATGACCCTGGGCTGGGTGGGAGAGGTGTGGGTGCGCAGCACCACGTTGTCGGAAATATAAAAGGTGTCCTGCATGTCCCGGGCGGGATGGTGCTTGGGAATGTTGAGGGCCTCGAAATTGTAGTAGTCGGTCTCGATTTCCGGGCCTTCCACCACATCAAAGCCCATGCGGCCGAAAATCTCGCAGATGCGGCGGGTAATCTGAGTGATGGGATGCAGGGTGCCCCGGGAAACCGGCCGGCCGGGAAGGGAGACATCGATGGCGTCAACGGCGGCCGAATCCGCGGCAATCTGTTCGGTGGCCCGGTCCAGGGCCGCCTGCAAGTCCTGTTTGACCTGGTTGGCCGCCTGTCCGGCCCGGGGACGCTCTTCAGCCGGCAGTTGCGAAAGGTTCCGCAGAAAAAGGGTGACCGCGCCTTTGCGGCCCAGATATTTCACGGACACGGACTGAAGGGTTTCCGTGTCGCGGGCTGACGCGATTTCCCGCAAGGCCCGCTCTTTTATGCCGTCAAGAGATTCCGTCACCTGCCGTGCCGCCTGTTGATCAAAAGGCCGTAACCTGTTTTTGCCGCATGACGCCGAAACGCGGCGTTCCGGTTGTATCCGCCGCGTTTCTCTTCAATTGCTGCCTGTGCCTGCCGTAAAACGGCCGCGCCGTTATTGCTGTTCCGCCGCTACCGCCACCACCTTGGAAAAGCCGGAGGGGTCGGAGATGGCCAGTTCGGCCAGCACTTTTCTGTCCAGCTCCACACCGGCCTTTTTCAGGCCGTGCATGAACCGGCTGTAGCTCAGGCTGTGCATGCGCACGGCCGCGTTTATCCGGGCGATCCACAACCGCCGGAAATCCCGCTTGCGCTGCTTGCGATCCCGGTAGGCATAGCTCAAAGCCTTGTCAACGGTGTTTTTCGCCGTTTTAAACAGCTTGCTGTGCCCGCCCCGGAATCCCTTGGCAAGCTTTAAAATCTTTTTACGGCGATGTCTCGCCTTGAATCCTCTTTTGATTCGCATGGTTCTTACTCCTGTTTCATGGTCCTGCCCCGCACCGCCGAATCGGGCGATCTACATGCCGGGAAGCAGGCGCTTTAATTCCCTGTGGTTGCTGCCGTCCAGAATATGGCTTTTCCGAAGCGACCGCTTCCGCTTGCGGTTCTTTTTGGTCAGAATGTGACTGCCGTGGGACTTGGAATAGACAAACTTGCCTGATTTTGTCCGCTTGAACCGCTTGGCAGCCGAACGGTTGGTCTTTATCTTCTGCATCGCTCAAACTCCTCACTATAATATGGCATGCCCGGCAAGGGCCGGTAATCTCAACTTTTACAATAAAACACGCCGGCTACGCCTTGGGCGCCAGGATCATGAACAGGCTGCGGCCTTCAAACCGGGGCGCGTGCTCCACCACCGCCACATCCTCCACCTGCCGGGCGATCTCCTGAAGCAGGTTCATGCCTTTTGCGGAAAGGGTGATCTCCCGGCCCCGAAAAAACACCGTCACCTTGACCTTGTCCTTCCGGTCCAGAAACTTGCGCATGGCGCCGATTTTTGTGTTCAGGTCGTGGGTGTCGGTTTTCGGCCTTACCTTTATCTCTTTTATCTGGAACGAGGCCTGTTTTTTCTTTGCCTCGTGCTGTTTTTTCGTCTGCTCGTACTTGTAACGCCCATAATCCATTATCTTGCAGACCGGCGGGTCCACATTGGGCGATACCTCCACCAGATCAAGCCCCACATCCTCGGCCGCGGCAATGGCGCGGTGCATGGGAACAACCCCGAGCTGATTGCCTTCGGCGTCGATCAGCCGGACCTCCCTGGCCCGAATTTCCCTGTTGATATTGGGTGTCTGCTTCGTATCCCTAGCTATGCCGACCTCCTTTTGTTCATGGATTTATTCAGGATCAGTCACGGACACATGGCCTGTTGTATCCGACCGGTTCCCGCTGTCGTGCGACAACACCTGCGCTTCTATATTTTTCAAAATTTTTTATACTATATACCACAACCGGCAAATGCAAGAAAAAAATTTATCTTTTCCCATCCCCCGCACCGATTTTGGCAACCGTCCCCCCGGCGACCCCTTTCCGCAAAAAAAGGAATCGCTTTTTGCCCCCGGCCCTCACAGGGGCTTTGAATTTTGTTTTTGCTTGCCTTTTTCAAAGGCCCGATGATATTTTGAATTGCCTGTATTTTGCAAGGCCTTTTGTGTCTGTTTATACTTTAATAACAAATCAAGCCTGTTGGAGGATTCTCCATTGAATCAGTTTTCGAAAAACATGGCGCTGTGGCTGGTCATCATTCTGGTGATGGTCATGCTTTACAACATGTTCAATCAGCAACAGAACCTGGAGCGGACCATCGGCTACAGCAATTTTCTCTCCATGGTGGACAACGGCAAGATCAGGGAAGTGCTGATTCAGGGCCAGACCCTGCGGGCCACCAGCGACACCGGCGAGCGGTTCAGTGTCTACATGCCGGAAGACAAGGACCTGATCTCCACCCTGCGGGCCAAGGGCATCGCCATTGAGGCCAGACCCCCGGCCGAAGCCCCGTGGTTTATCACGGCCCTGATCTCCTGGCTGCCCATGATCCTGCTGATCGGCATATGGATCTACTTCATGCGGCAGATGCAGGCCGGCGGCGGAAAGGCCCTCTCCTTCGGCAAAAGCCGTGCCCGGCTGCTGTCCGAAGGGGCCAACAAGGTCACCTTTGCGGATGTGGCCGGCATCGACGAGGTAAAGGATGAGGTGGGCGAGATCATCGAATTTCTGAAAGACCCCCAGAAATTCACCCGGCTGGGGGGCCGCATTCCCAAGGGCGTGCTGCTGGTGGGCCCGCCGGGAACGGGCAAGACCCTGCTGGCAAGGGCCATTGCCGGCGAGGCCGGGGTTCCCTTTTTCAGCATCAGCGGCTCGGATTTTGTCGAGATGTTCGTGGGCGTGGGCGCCTCCCGGGTCCGGGACCTGTTCATGCAGGGCAAAAAGAACGCGCCCTGCATCATCTATATTGACGAAATCGATGCCGTGGGCCGCCACCGCGGTGCCGGCCTGGGTGGCGGGCACGACGAGCGGGAGCAGACCCTGAACCAGCTGCTGGTGGAGATGGACGGGTTTGAGTCCAACGAGGGCGTGATCCTGATATCGGCCACCAACCGTCCGGACGTGCTGGATCCGGCCCTGCTCCGGCCGGGCCGCTTCGACCGGCAGGTGGTCGTGCCCCTGCCCGACATCCGGGGCCGGCGGGCCATCCTGGATGTCTATATCAAAAAAATCCCCGCGGCCGATGACGTAAATGTCAACAACCTGGCCAAGGGAACCCCCGGCTTTTCCGGCGCCGACCTGGAGAACCTGGTCAACGAGGCGGCCCTGTTCGCGGCAAAGCGCAACAAGGAAAAGGTGGAGATGGCCGACTTCGAAGACGCCAAGGACAAGGTGTACATGGGCCTTGAGCGCAAGTCCAAGGTGATCAAGGAAGAAGACAGGAAGATGACCGCCTACCACGAAGGGGGCCATGCCATCGTGGCCCGGCTGCTGCCCGACACCGACGCGGTCAACAAGATCACCATCATTCCCAGGGGCCGGGCCGCCGGCGTCACCTGGTTTCTGCCCGAAGAGCGGGACTTCCGGTTCAAGGACCAGCTGGAAAGCGAACTGGCCATTTCTTTCGGGGGCCGCATCGCCGAGGAGATCATCTTCAACCGGATCAGCACGGGCGCGGCCAACGATATCAAGCAGGCCACCAACCTGGCCCAGAAAATGGTACGGGAGTGGGGCATGAGCGAAAACCTGGGTCTGCTCTCTTATTCCTCCAACGAGGAACAGATCTTTCTGGGCCGGGAGATCGCTCAGCACCGGGACTATTCGGAAGAGACGGCCCGGCGCATCGACGCCGAGGTGGAACGGATCATCAAGTCCGCCTACGACACGGCCCGGCGCCTGCTGGAAGCCAACGTGGATATTCTGCACGCGCTGGCAAACCTGCTGATCGAAAAGGAGACTGTACTGGGGCCGGAACTGGATGCGCTGATCCGGTCCCTGCGGCCGGACATCAAGCTTTCCGTGCCGCCGGACGACGACATGCCGGAAGAAAAACCGGCGAAGCCGTCCGAACCGGCGGATAAGACCCCGGCCAATACCGGCACCGAACCCGAAGAACCGGAAAAAGAGGACAAGACCGAATCGCCATGAGTCTTTTTACGCTGTCGTGGGACAACCACCGGCTGGATCTGGGCCGCCGCACCCTGGTGATGGGCATATTGAACGTGACGCCGGACTCCTTTTCCGACGGGGGCCGGTTTGCCACCCTTGACCGGGCCGTCACCCATGGCCGGCGCATGGCAGCCGAAGGCGCGGACATTCTGGACATCGGCGGCGAATCCACCCGCCCCTTTTCCGACCCGGTGGCCGAAGACGAGGAAAAACAACGGGTCCTGCCGGTGATCGAGCGGCTGGCCAAAGAGATCGACATTCCCATCTCCATCGACACCAACAAGGCGTCCGTGGCCAGGGCCGCCCTGGATGCCGGGGCCTCCATCATCAACGACGTCAGCGCCCTGACCTTTGATTCAGCCATGGCCGGCCTGGCCGCAGAAGCCGGGGTGCCGGTGATCCTGATGCACATGCAGGGCAACCCCAAAACCATGCAGCAGGCCCCCGCCTATAAAGATGTCACCCGCGAGGTGATGGCCTTTCTTAAAGCAGCAGCGGACAGGGCCGGGGCCGGCGGCGTGGACCGGGCAAAAATCATCGTGGATCCGGGCATCGGGTTCGGCAAAAACCTGGACCACAATCTTACCCTGATCAAAAACCTTTCCGCCTTTGAGCACCTGGGCCTGCCCCTGCTGATCGGCACCTCGCGCAAGGCGTTTATCCGCAAAACCCTTGCCGGTCCTGACGGCCAGCCCGCGCCGGTGGACGCGCCGGCCGTGCGGCTGGGCACCCAGGCCACGGTGACCGCCGCCGTGCTGGGCGGGGCACACATCGTGCGGGTCCACGACGTGGCCGACGCCGTGATCACCGTGAAGCTGGCCGATGCCGTAAAAAACGCACCTGACAAATAGGGAGAAACCGCCGTGCTGCTGGTCATCGACATTGGAAACACCAACACTGTTTTCGGCATATTTGAGGATCAGAAACTGGTGCGCGACTGGCGCATCCGCACGGAACGCAACACCACCGAGGATGAACTCAACATGCTGTTGACCGGCCTGTTTACCGGATCGTCCGTGGCCCTTGCCGACATCTCCCGCGCGGTGATCGCCTCGGTGGTGCCGCCGGTGGAGCGCATCTACAACGCCTTTTGCAAAAAATACCTGCGCTGCCAACCCCAGTGGGTAAGCCCGGCCAACTGCGCGGGCATCACCATCCGCTACGCCAATCCCCAGGAGGTGGGGGCCGACCGCATTGTCAACGCGGTGGGGGCCCACGCAAAGTATCGAACCGACCTGATCGTGGTGGATTTCGGCACGGCCACCACCTTTGACCTGGTGTCCGCGGACGGCGCCTACGAGGGCGGGGTGATTGCGCCGGGCATCGGCATCTCGGCCGACGCCCTGTTCAGCCACGCCTCCAAGCTGCCCCGGGTGGACCTGATGACCGTGCCGGAAACCGTGGTGGGAAAAGACACGGCCGGCAGCATCAAATCCGGCATCATCTTCGGCTATGCCGGCCTGGTGGACGGCATTGTCAGCCGCATGATCACGGAACGGGGCCGGCCCCACACGGTCATCGCCACCGGGGGCCTGGCCCCGCTGATCGCCGGAGTGTCCGCCACCATCGAGGCGGTGGAGCCCAACCTTACGCTGGAAGGCCTGCGCATTATAGATTGTATGTCCTAACGCAAAGCGCCCGTTTCCTCCTCACTTTTGAAACCCTATATTTTATTGTACTGAAATGTCAACTGAAATTTTGCTATTAAGTATGCGTCATGCCGCAGAATCAATAGCAGCCATGGGCTTTGTCGTCATGCGGGGCAACGGTGGCGTGATGTTTTTCAGGGGTCGGGGTGAGATCAGAATGCGGGCAGGGGGACATGCCGCACTGGGGTGCGGCGCTCCCGGGGTCCTCCTCTTTGTTATTGCCGGGCCTGACCCGGTGAAGCTGAACCGCCGGTTGAAGGACTCTGGTATTTTTAAACGAGGAAAAACGTTTCATGACGTTTCCCTGTTTGTAGTGACGCCGTCAGGCGTTTGAAACTGTTCTGCCGAATGCCCTTACGGGCACACTACAAACCCTGATGTTTTAACCCCGGCCCGTCTCCACAATGACGCTCCCCGCCCTTTGCGGCGCAGCCGAGCGCAAGCGGGTTTTCCGGGAAAAGCGGGCAACCGAGGTAGGGGCGGCCGGCGGCCGCCCGACTGATGGGCAACCACCGGTTGCCCCTACATAATCGCCCGCGCCGGAAAAACCGCTTGCGCGAGGGGAGCCACGCCTGTGGCGTGGCAAGCCAGTGGCCAAGCCGCAGGGCGCGGTTCTTTTGGTACTTTTCTTGCCGCCAAGAAAAGTACACCACGCCTATTTTCCCAGTACCGCCTCCACCTTTTCTACGATATTTTCCGGATAAAAGCCGTACTCCTTCAGCACGGTGCCGCCCGGGGCCGATGTGCCGAACCGGTCGATGCCCAGAATGGCATGGCTGTCTTTTGTGTACCGCTCCCATCCCATGGGGGATCCCGCTTCAACGGCAAAACAGGGGACCCCGGGAATCAGCACGGACGCCCGGTAGGCCGTGTCGGTTTTTTCAAACAGTTCCCAGCTGGGCATGCTGACCACTCTTGCGGCAATATTTTTTTGCGCCAGCAGATTGGCAGCCTCCAGGGTGACATGCACCTCGGCGCCGGTACTGATCAGGATGATGTCGGGCCGGCCGGAGCACTCCTCCAGCACATAGGCGCCTTTGGCCAGTTTGCCCGCTGTTTTGGCGGCATCGAGCACCGGCAGGTTCTGGCGGCTTAAGGCCAGGGCCACCGGCCCGGCGGTGTTGGTGACGGCCACCTTCCAGGCATCCACGGTTTCCGTGGCGTCCGCCGGCCGGATCACGGTAAGGCCGGGCATGGCCCGCAGCGAGGCCAGCTGTTCAACGGGCTGGTGGGTGGGGCCGTCTTCGCCCACGGCCACGCTGTCGTGGGTGAAGACGTAGATCAGGGGCAGTTTCATCAGGCTGGCCACCCGTATGGCGGGCCGCATGTAATCGGAAAAGATCAGAAAGGTGCCGCCGTAGGGCCGCAGGCCGCCGTGCAGGTACATGCCGGCCATGATGGATGCCATGGCGTGCTCCCTTACCCCGAACCGGATGTTGCGCTGGTCGTAGCTGCCTTTCTGAAACTCGCCGGAACAGGCCAAAAAGGTGTTGTTGGACGGGGCCAGGTCCGCGGACCCGCCGATGATAGTGGGAATGGCTTCGGCCAGCCTGTTTAAGACCTTTCCCGATGCGGACCGGGTGGCCATGGGCTTGTCGGACGGTAAAAAACCGGCAAGGTTTTTGTCCCACCCTTCGGGCAGCCGGCCCGTGACAGCCTCGGTCCACCGGGCCGCCAGGTCGGGAAACTTTTCCGCGTGGCGGTCCACCGCAGCCCGCCATTTTTCCTGGGCCTTTTCCCCTTTTTCCATGCACTTTCTGAAAACCTTAAGGGCGTCTTCCGTGATGTGGCACACCTTGTCCTCGGCAAAGCCCAGGTTTTTCTTGGTCAGGGCCACCTCTTCGATTCCCAGGGGCGCGCCGTGGGCCTCGGCGCTGTCCTGCTTGTTGGGGCTGCCGTGGGCGATATGGGTTTTTAAAATGATCAGTGACGGTTTTTCAGTCTCGGCCCGGGCCGCTTTCAAGGCGTCGAGAATCTGGTCCACGCTGCTGCCGTCTTTGACCGGCACCACCTGCCAGTTACAGGCCTTGAACCGGGCCGCCACGTTTTCGGTAAAGGTGATGTCCGTGGAGCCTTCAATGGAGATGCCGTTGTCGTCATACAGGCAGATCAGCTTGCCCAGGCCCAGGTGGCCGGCCAGGGAGGCGGCCTCGTAGGAGAGGCCCTCCATCAGGTCCCCGTCGCCGCACATCACGTAGGTGAAGTGGTCCACAATGGTCGCGCCCTTGCGGTTGAACCGGGCCGCCATGTGACGTTCGGCCATGGCCATGCCCACGGCATTGGCAAACCCCTGGCCCAAAGGACCGGTGGTGGTTTCCACGCCCGGGGTGTGGCCGTACTCCGGATGACCCGGGGTTTTGCTGCCCAGTTGGCGGAACTGCTGAATGTCTTTTAAAGAAAGGTCATAACCGGTCAGGTGGAGCAGGCTGTAGAGCAGCATGGAGGCATGGCCACCGGACAGAACAAACCGGTCCCGGTTGAACCACTGGGGATTTTTCGGGTTGTGCTTCATCACCTTTGTCCACAGAACATATCCCGCCGGCGCAAGGCCCATGGGTGCCCCGGGATGGCCGGAGTTGGCCTGCTGAACGGCGTCCATGGCAAGGCATCGAATGGTGTTGATGCAGCGTTCGTCGATCGGCTTGTTGCCCGCGGTTTTTCTGGTGGCCATGAAATTTTTCTCCTGTTATATGGTTTATTTAAAAAATTGATTCACTGTTAAGGTAAACGTCCGGTTTTTCGTGTCCCAGTGCCATATTTCGATTTCGATAGCGATCCCGATTTGGATGGCCTTGTGTGTTTATTCCTCTCTTGGCGAAGCGTTTTTGGTCGTTTTATAATATTCAAGCTATAACGCCCGCATATGTTCGGGTTTGAGCCTGACCTCCCCGGCCAGGGCCTTGTTGATCAGCCGCAGGGTCCTGGCCTTGTCTTCCGGCAGCTTGGCCCTGATGGGAAGATAGTTGGACGCGTGGTTGGCGTGAAACAGGCCGTTTGACAGGCTGGTGTGAGCGATCATGGTGCGCAGTTCGACCAGGGTCTCTTCCGGTGTCAGAATCGGGAACCGGCCGGCCGCGTATTCATCGTAAAGCGGGGTTCCCGGAATCAGCATCAGGCTTAAAGCCCCCACATACTCGGGGTCAATGGCGGACAGCACCTCGCCGGTTTTCTGCGCGTGAATCCCGGAGCGCTCCCGGCCGGCCAGGCCCAGCAGCACGGTGATGGAGAGGGCAACCCCCGCGGCCCGGATCTTTTTGCCCATGTCGATCATTTTCTGAGAATCCGCGCCCTTGTTGACGGCCTTTAAGGTCTCGTCATCACCGGACTCCAGGCCCATGTAGGCGATCTTCAGGCCATGGGCCCGCAGCTCGGCCAGCTCTTCGGCGCTTTTCATGGCAATGCCCTTGGTGTTGGCATACACCCCCACCCGGTTGACCCAGGGCAGCTTTTGCTCAATCGCCTTTAAAATGGCCAGCAGCCGTTTTTGCGGAATAATCAGAGCGTCGCCGTCGCAGATGAAAAGCCGGTTCTGGTTTCTGCAGTGCCGGGCGGCAAATTCGATGTCCGACATAATAATGTCGTCGGATTTGATCTTGAATCGTTCGCCCTTGTAGGCCGCACAGAAGGTGCACTTGTTGTGGGAACACCCCACCGTGGCCTGAAGCAGAATGCTGTAGGCCTCGCTGGGTGGGCGGATCATGTTGCCTTCGTAGTGCATGTGTTTCCCTTTATTATTTTGTTATTTTGAATGTGTCTGCATTTTTATCGTACCCGCGGATGCCTGCGCAACAGTTTTTTGCCTTTTTCAAAGGGTTTTACCCTGATGCCGGGCTTAAAACAATCGCCTTGCCATGAGGGCCGACTCTGCTGTAGAAATATTAATGAAAGCAAAATTTCACAACCGTGACCAGGTAAAGGAACCCAATCATGAAAAAGCATACCGTATCCGTCGTAAAATACGAAAAACCATTGGAGTCGATCAGAAAAGCCGTTGATCTCGCCGGGGGCCTGGACCATCTGCCCCCAAAGGCGAAGGTCTTTCTCAAGCCCAACATCGTGTTCTGGTCCAAGGCGGCGGCTTTTCCCAAGTGGGGGGTGATCACCACATCCCGGGTCATCGAGGACATGGTGGTGCTGTTAAAGGAGCACGGTATCGATGACATCACCATCGGCGAAGGCATTGTGTGCGACCCGAAAGACAGGGAGACCCCGGTCCACGCCTTTAAAACCCTGGGCTATGAAACCCTGGCAAAAAAGTACGGGATCCGGCATATCAACGTGTTTGACCACGACTTTGAACCCGTGGACCTGGGCGACGGCGTTGAGTTTTCCTTTAACACCGACATGCTGCACAGCGATTTCGTGGTGGACCTGCCGGTGATGAAAACCCACAACCAGACCGTGGTGAGCCTGGGCATCAAGAACCTCAAAGGGTTGATGGACATTCCCTCCCGCAAAAAGGCCCACAGCCCGGACGCGGTAAAGGATCTCTATTTTTCCATTGCCCGGCTGGCCGACAAACTGCCGCCCATGCTCACCCTGATCGACGGTATCTACACTTTAGAGCGGGGGCCCGGCTTTGACGGCAAGCCCCGGCCCAGCAACATTCTGGTGGCCTCCACCGATGTTCTGTCCGCGGACATGGTGGGCGCGAAAATTCTGGGCCACGATCCGGCCGGCATCGCCTACATGGTCCATGCAGCGGCCAACCACAACCGGCCCACGGACCTTTCCGACGTGACCGTTGCGGGCGAGTCCATCGACAGCGTGGCCGCGTTTCACGAGTATGACTTTGCCTATCACGAGGACGCGGACCGGTGCATTCCGGCCCCCCTGGTCAAGGACGGCATCAAGGGCCTTTATTACCGGAAATTTGACTCCACCATGTGCACTTACTGCGCGGCCATGAACGGCATCATCCTGTCGGCCATCCGGTATGCCTGGAAAGGTGAGCCCTGGGACAACATCGAGGTGCTTACCGGCAAAAAAATGGCGCCCACCCCGGGCATGCACAAGACCATTCTGGTGGGAAAGTGCATGTACCAGGAACACAAGGACAACCCGGTGATTCAGGAGATGATTCCCATCAAGGGGTGCCCGCCGGAGCCCAAAACCATTCTAAAGGCCCTGCACCAGGCCGGCATCGACGCCAACCCGGCCCTGTTTGAGCAGATCGACCAGCTCCCCGCCTTTTTCATGCAGAAGTTTGCCGGCAAACCGGAGTTTGACGAGTCGTTCTTTCAGGTTAAAGAGTAAGGCATCCACATCTCGGTATGCCGGCGCTTTCTGCGGCGGCCTGAAGCCCCTAGGGGTTGTCGTGTCCGATTGTATCAATAACGGCCAGGCGTTTTTTCACAAAGGCGGGAAAAGCCCCGGCCAGCGACATCAACCGGTCTTTCTCAATATTATCCAGTTCCAGTTCGTCGGCAAACGGTACGCGCCGGCGCAGATAAATCGTGTCCAGCAGCGCTTTTTCCGGCAGGGCCAGATTAAACCCCTCCCGCGTTTCAAAGCCGTTGAAAAGGCGGGCCGCGACACGGGAAAATTCAATTGTCACACCGCCGAATTGAATGTTCCGGGAAGCGCCCACCGATGTTTCGAGGGTCAGAACCGTGCAGGCCGTCGGTGCCTGCAGAAGAACCCCGTGAAAATTCAGCGCCCACTCACAGGAGATATAGGAAGGTGTCCGCAGAAAGCAGGCGATCTCCTCGATGCCCGGTCTGGTTTCCCGCAGCAGGTTGAGGTAGACGCCCCGTGTTACCCGTTGGACAAAGCCGTTTGCCTGCGCCCGCGTCAGAAAAACATTGGCGTTTCCGGTAAACTTGGCAACATCGGCATAATGGAACAGCGGCGGCAGTTGCTTTAAAACATTGACGGTCTTCATGGCAACCGCACGCCCCCGGCTTTTAAGTCGGCAAAAAGTGAACGCGCCGCTTCCAGAAAGGCCCTGAATTTTTCCGCCTGGTGCACGGCCAGCACTTCGGGCGGAAGGAATCGCGCCAGGTCCTGATAAATGGCCTCGCGCATTGTTTCCCGCTCCGATGGAGAAGGGCTGGTAAAAAAACGGCTGCTTCTTCTGGCAACAAAAGCCGCCCGGTAAAGGGTGAACTTTCTTTCAATGGTGTTGGTTTCCACCGGTGTTTTTAAAACGGAATAAAGATACCACAGGTCAAAAAAATCCCGGCCCTTGAGATATTTCCGCTCCAGCAGGGCGCGGATATTATCGGAAAGAATCTCGGCGGGTGTCTGTGCGACCAGCACCGTATGCGGACGGGGTACGCGGAATTCACCGGCCGCGATTAAATAAGCAACCGGGCTGAGCAGGGAAAGAACATGATTCTGCGTATCCGGCCGTCTTTTGTCCGCCAGTTTTTCAAACTCCAGCTTGACGGAAATTTTTCTTCGCGAACCGGCCGGTTGAAAAGAAACAAACCATTTCATCGCATCCGCGCGCGTGCGTTTTTCATTCAGCGAGACCTCGCCCACGCCAAAGTGAGGGACCATAAGCTTTTCAGCACCCCTGACAGCGGCGCGGATCATTCGCTGAACGGCTTCGGCCTCAAGGGGCGTGACAAAATCAAGGTCTTTCGAAAAACGGCTGCCGCCATGGCACCAGCGCAGGGCATCAACGATGATTCCTAATAAAACAACGGGATATGTCCGATTGCGGATCGCTGTCTTTCCGGGTGCGGGTTTCCGGATTTATATTCCCAGCTTCTTCATACGGTTTCATAATGTGCTGGGATTGATTTTGAGCAGGGCCGCGGCCCCCTTGGGGCCGTGAATGCGGCCTTTTGTCAGGTTCAGGACGTGTTGAATGTGGCGGCGCAGGGCATCGTCTATGGCCAGGGCTTCCTGATCGGCCGGATGAATATCCGGCAGTGAGTCTTCCGCCGGCTGCCGGGCGATGTTCTCAAACGCCGGAACAAAGGAGCATTTTAAAGGCATTGCAGTAGACCGGCATCGACGCCAACCCGGCCCTGTTGAACAGGTCGACCCGCTGCCCGCCTGATTTCTTCCTACTTTGCAATGTGGCGGTTTGCCCCGTAGACGAGCAGGCCGCAGGCGGCAAGCAAGGCAAAGGCGGCGCCGGCGGTGAAGGTAGCCCCCGGGCCAAAGGCGCTCCACAGGGCGCCGGCAATAATGCTGGACAGCAGCAGTGCCCCGCCGCTTATCAGGTTGAAGACACCGAAGGCCGTGCCGCGCAGATCCGCGGGAACCGTGTCGGCGACAAGCTTGGACAGCAGTCCCTGGGTACATGCCATGTGCAGCCCCCACAGGCCGGCACCGATAAAAACCGTCAGCGGAGAAGCGGCAACCGCCAGCACCAGGTCGGCCCCGACCAGCAGGCCAAGCCCGGCCAGCAGCAGTGTGCGGCGGCTGACGCGATCAGCGGCCGCACCCAGGGGATAGGCAAATCCCGCGTAAAAGACATTCATGATCATCATTATCACCGGCACGTAGGCAAGGGCCAGCCCCACGTCCTGGGCCCGCAGCACCAGAAACGCCTCGCTGAAGCGCGCCAGCGTGAACACCCCGCCCAGCAGCACCACCATCCAGTACCGTCCCGGCAGCCGGCGGGCCCCGGCCAGTGGGGACACCGGGCGGGCGGTGGACACGCGTTCGGGCTCGCGCAGGTAAAACACCAGCAGCCCCACCGTGATAAAGGCGGGCACAACGGCAACCCACATCACGGCCCGAATGTTACCAGCCAGCCAGAGCATCAGCACCACTGCCAGCAAAGGACCGAGAAAAGCGCCCAGTGAGTCCAGGGCCTGGCGCAGCCCGTAGGCCGCGCCCCGCAGCCGGGGCGGCGTGATATCGGCCACCATGGCATCGCGCGGTGCGCCGCGAATGCCCTTTCCCATGCGATCCACGAACCGGCCGGCCAGCACCCAGCCGATGGCGTTGGCCATGGGAAATACAGGTTTCGTCAATGCCGCCAGCGCATAGCCGGCAACCAGCAGGCGTTTTCGCCTGCCCAGGTAGTCGCTGAGTACGCCGGAAAAAACCTTGGTGATGGCGGCGGTGGCCTCGGCAATCCCCTCAATGACGCCCACCGTGACCATGGAGGCGCCCAGCACCGAGACCATGAACACGGGCAGCAGGCTATGAATCATCTCCGAAGAGATATCCATGAACATCGATCCCAGGCCCAGCACCCAGACGCCTGAGGGCAGGGCGCCAAAGAAGCGCATCCGGGCGGGAGGGGGTGATGGAATATTGGAAGAGGGTTTGTTCATCTTTCGGTAAATGAAAAGAAACGACCCGCACCCCCGGCTTCAATCCGGCGGCGCGGGACAAAATGTTGTAGGGGCAACCCCCTGTGGTTGCCTGTCAAAGGGCGAACACAGGGTTCGCCCCTACCGTATATCCGCAAGCGGCTTGCGACGCAGCAGATGCGTCCAGGGTGACTCGCCCGAAGGGTAAAAATTTTCGGATCAGGTGCCCTCTTCCCAGGTGTCCATGTACCGTTTCTGTTCCGCGGTCATCTCGTCGATATTGATGCCCATGGCCGTAAGCTGGAGCCCGGCAATCGTGTCGTCGATCTCGCCGGGCAGTTGAATCACGCCCACCGGCATCTTGCCCTTGTTCTTCACGCCGTATTCACAGGCCAGGGCCTGGCCACAGAAGGAAGTGGACATCACCTCGCTGGGATGGCCTTCAGCTGCGGACAGGTTGACCAGCCGGCCTTCGCCCAGGACAAATATTTTTTTGCCGGCCAGAACATACTCATCCATAAAGGGCCGCACCCGGCGCTTGGAATCGGCCACCTTGTTAAGGCGGGAGAGCTCCAGCTCGATATCAAAGTGGCCCGAATTTGACAGGATGGCGCCGTTTTTCATTTTTTTCATGTGTTCCACGCGGATGACGTGCTTGTTGCCGGTGACCGTGCAGAAGATGTCGCCGATCTTGACCGCGTCGGCCAGCTTCATGACCCGAAACCCGTCATAGTGGGCCTGCAGGGCGCAGAAATTGTCCACCTCGGTCACCACCACGTTGGCGCCAAGGCCCCGTGCCCGGTCGGCCAGGCCCTTGCCGCAGCTGCCGTAACCGCACACCACAAAGGTCTTTCCCGCGTAAAGCAGGTTGGTGGCCCGCATGATGCCGTCGATGGAGGACTGGCCCGTGCCGTAAAAATTGTCCACCAGGTGCTTGGTCTTGTTGTCGTTGACCGCGATCATGGGGTATTTGAGGGCCTTGGCTTTGGCCATGGCCTGAAGCCGGATGATGCCGGTGGTGGTCTCTTCGCAGCCGCAGATGATGTTCTTGATCAGTTGCGGATGATTCTTGTGAATCTCGGAGACCAGGTCGCAGCCGTCATCAATGGTGATGTGGGGCCTGGCCTCGATGACATACTTGATGTACCGGTAATAATCCTCGTTGTTCTCCCCTTTGTAGCCCCAGACCTTGACCCCCTCTTTGGCCAGGGCCGCGGCCACGTCATCCTGGGTGGAGAGCGGGTTGCACCCGGTGATATAAACGTCGGCGCCGCCGGCCAGCAGGGTCCGCACCAGGACACCGGTCTCTTTGGTCACGTGCAGGGCCATGCCGATGCGCACGCCCTTGAGCGGTTTTTCCTTCTTGAACCGCTTTTTCACCTCCATCAGGGCCCCCATGTTCAGCTCGGCCAGTTCCAGGTTGTTCTTGCCCTGGGCCGCCAGCGACATATCCTTTACCTCGTAATGATCTCCTTTTGCCATGCTCATCTGTTTTCTCCTTTGTATGTATGGGTTGTTTCCTCTCGCTCAAAACGATCCCGGTGCGTCCGGACACGGGGTTGTCGAGGAGCGAAGCGACGCGGCAATCTCCTTCGCATCTCTATGGACAAGATTGCTTCGCCTTCGGCTCGATGACGGTTGAAAATAATGCCTCTTACCTGTTATCGTGTATTTAATCACGACTGTTTTTTTGCCACAAACAGGTTGACCGTCAACCCATAATTGACGGCAAACCGCTCCATGCCGGCAGGAACAAACCCCGCGCCCGCCAGCCACGACTCCATCTCGTTTTGTGAAAACCCGAACCAGGATCCGCCGATCTTTTCCCGCACCGCAACCTTGTTGTGCTTGTCAAAATCCGCGATAAAAAAGGCCCCCCCGGGGTGCAGGATGCGATGGGCCTCGGCCAGCACCTTGACCGGCTCGGAAATGTGGTGCAGCACCATGTTCATCACCGCGCAGTGGGCCTCCCGGTCCCGCATGGGCAGATACTCCAGCTCGCCCAGCCGCAGGTTGACACCGGCCATGGCCCCTGTTTTCAGCCGGGCCTGCTCCAGCATGCCCGGTGAGCTGTCCACGCCGATCACGGTGGAAACCTGCCCGTGCAGGGCCGCCAGCAAAGCGCCGGTGCCGCAGCCAAGGTCCGCCGCCACCGGGCAGTTTCCCACCCTGTCGGCAATTATCCGATTCAGGTCCAGGTCGCCCAGAACATCGTGCTTGCGCACCTCCCATGTATCGGCCACGGATTCAAAAAACCGTTTGGTCCGGCTTTTCCTTTCCCGAATCAGGGCTTCGGCCCGGCCCAGGTCGGCTCCGCACACCGGATCATCGGCCAGGGCGTCGGAAACCAGCCGGATCACCGGGCCGTTGGCCTCGTCGGTAAGGGCCGAATAGTAGACAAAACCGCCGTCCCGCCGGAACTGCAACAGGCCCGATTCGGTCAGAATCTTCAAGTGACGCGACACCCGGGACTGGATCATCTCCACCACGGCCACCACCTCGTTTACATTCAGCTCGTAGTGAAGCAGCAGAAAGAGCAGCCGCAGCCGGGTTTCGTCTGAAATAGCCTTTAAATATTTAATTATATTCATTTATAACAATATCAAAATATATTGATACACAAGCCTGGGCGCTACACTACCGGACGAAAAGAGAAGTGTCAACAGAAATTTTTACCCCGCCGGCAGGAAGAGGGCGATTTGTGCATAAAAAAAGAGCGGTGCCGGCACCGCTCTTTTTGCAAAGTCAATTCTTTTTCAGGCCTTAACCCGGGATGGAAACCGGGTCGCTTACCACACAAGGGTGCTGTATATCCAGCCGGTGTCACCGTCGGCGTGCTTTATCTGAAGCCAGTCCCCCTCGTTTTTGATCACTTCAAAAGGGACCCCCTTTTCCGCCTTAAACACCACCGGGTGGTTTGTGCCGGGGCCGGACCGGACATTGACCCGTGTTTTTTTCACAATCACCGTGGGGGTGGCGGACACCAGTGCGCCATAAATCCATCCTTCATCGCCTTCGTAGTCCTTGAATTTCACCCACCCGTCCTTTTTTTCCACCACCACTACCGGGTAATTTTTTTCCGCCTGCCAGGCCTTGTCATAATGGGTGCCCGGTCCGGTCCGAATATTGGCCGTGGTGGCCGTCACCGAAAGCCGTTCCTGGGAGAACACCGGGGACGCGGCCAGCAGCGCGCAGATAAAAACCGTGCAGAAGGACTGAAAAAGCCGAAGGTTTGTCATATATCTCTCCAGTTGTCGAATTTATGCCTCGTAAAATTTTCTTGCCGGCAATTCGATGCAGGTGAGCTTGTATCCGTACACCGCGCCGGTGTCCACGCCGATCTTATTATCCTTGACCACCACCTCGGGATAAGGTGTGTGGCCGAAAATCACTATTTTACCAAAATCATAAGAAGATTCAATAAACGGCTTTCGAATCCACAGCAAATCTTCGGGTTTCTGCTGCTCCAGGGGCACACCGTCCTTGAGCCCGGCATGGACGAAAATATAGTCATCGGTTTCGTAGTAGAGCTGCAGGGCGTTAAAAAAATTCAGGTGCGCCTTGGGCACAGAGATGTTGCCGTCCGGGCTCATGTATCCTTTCAGGGTCTGTTCGCCGCCGTTAAACAGAAAACTGACCTCGTCCTCGCCGGAAAGATAGTTGAAAAACAGCTCTTCATGGTTTCCCTTGAGAAACACAATGCCCGGGTGTTTTTTCCACAGGCCGGTCAGGTAATCCACCACTTCAAAAGATTCATCCCCCCGGTCGATGTAATCACCCAGAAAAACCAGGGTGTCCTCCTTGTAATCAATGGGAATCCTGTCCATCAGCACGCGAAGCTTTTTATAGCATCCATGAATATCGCCGACGGCAAAAATTTTTCCCATCCTGCGGACGTCTTTCTTTTTCAGTATTTACAGGCCGGCAACGCATGGTGATTTCACTGCGCATCCGTTCCGGCACTGTTTGATTGGTTTTTTGTCAACTTTTGCAGTGTAGCCCCACTTACCGTCAAAATCAACCGATGCCCATGATTTTCCCGGCGTTGAACACCACAAAGGAGACGCACCAGGCCACCAGCGTGGTATAGGCCACGGTAAACATTGACCAGCGCCACGACGCCTCCCGGGAAATGGTGGTAACCGTTGCGATACAGGGGATATACAGCAGCACAAACACCATAAGCGACAGGGCTGAAAGCGGGGTCATGCCCGAAGCCCGGAGGGCCTTGCCCAGGGCCCGGCCGTCCTGGTCGGCAACGGCATAAAGCACCCCCATGGTGCTGACAACAATCTCTTTTGCCACAAACCCGGTCAGCAGGGCCACGCTGCCCCGCCAGTCGATACCGATGGGCTCGAACGCCGGCGCCACAAATCGGCCGATACGGCCCATATAAACCTGCTCGCTGCGCTCCCGGCTTCTGGCGGTCCTGATGGCGGTAATCGCGTTTTCTTTTTCCTCGCCAATGGCGGCCAGGGCCTGTGAACTCTCCGCAGCCGCGATCCGTTGAGTGTAAGCCGCTTCAACTTTCTCAATCTCTGACTCATAATCCACCGAATAGGCCACGTTCCGGGGAAAAGCCGACAGCGCCCACACCACGATGGCGCCGACAAAAATGTAGGTCCCCATCTTCCTGATAAACATTCTGGCCCGGTCCCACATGTGAATCATCAGGCTTTTTGCCATGGGCATGCGGTAGGGCGGCAACTCCATGACAAAGGGGGCGTCGGCCCCTCTGAGCAGGGTGGAGCGAAAAAGCCGGCCCGTAATCATGGCCACCACAATGCCCAAAAGATAGATCATAAAAATCACGGTGCCCGCATTTTTTGGAAAAAAGGTGCCGGCCAGGACGATATAAACCGGCAGCCGGGCCGAGCAGGACATGAAAGGGGTGATCAGAATGGTCAGGATCCGGTCCTTGCGGTTGTCCAGAGTGCGGGTGGCCATGATGGCCGGCACGCTGCACCCGAACCCCATGAGCATGGGAATAAACGATTTTCCGTGAAGGCCGATCAGGTGCATGATCCGGTCCATTAGAAATGCGGCCCGGGCCATGTAACCGGTGTCTTCAAACAGGGCGATGCAGAAAAACAGAATCAGGATGTTGGGCAGAAAAACGGCCACGCTGCCCACGCCGGCCAGCGCACCATCAATAACCAGGTCTTTTATCAGGCCGTCGGCCAGCAGGCCGTCCACGCCGGCGGCCAGCAGGGCAAACCCGCTCTCGATCCAGCTCATGGGGTAGGCCCCCAGGGAAAAGGTGGCCTGAAACATCAGCCATATAAAAAAGATGAATATCGGAAACCCCAGGTACCGGTTGGTCAGTACCAGGTCGATGTTCCGGGAAATATCGGCCCGCGCCCTGGGGCTGACATGGACCACCTCCTTGATCAGCCCGGCGATGAACCCGTATCGCTCGTCGGTCATCACAATTTCCGGGTCATCGTCAAAGATATCGGTCAGGTGGCTGCGGCAGGCGTCTACCGTCTCCAGGATCGACCGGCTTCGCTCTTCACAGGCATTGACCAGCCGCTGCCGGACGATCTGGTCGTTTTCCAGCAGCTTGATGGCCATCCAGCGGCTGTTGTAGATGGGCGGGCCGGCCTGTTCGATTTTTTCCCGAATTCGGGAGATGGTTGCTTCCACGTCCCGGTTGTATTTCACCCGCCGTTCCGGCACGGTGACTTTTCCCGACTCGGCCAGGTCGATGGCCAGGTCCAGCAGGGTCTCCACGCCTTCATTTTTATTGCCCACGGTAAAGGCCACGGTCACGTCCAGAAGCCGGGAAAGCGTGTCCGCGTCAATGGTCATGCCCTTGGTCCGGGCCAGGTCGGCCATGTTTAAGGCAAAAAGAACCTTGCAGTCCAGCTCCCGCACCTGGGTGGCAAGATAGAGGCTGCGCTCCAGGTTGGAGGCGTCAATGATGGTGATGACCACATCCGGCGCTTCGTCGATAATGAAGTCCCGGGCAACGATCTCTTCAATGGAAAAGGGAGTGAGGCTGTAGGTGCCGGGCAGATCCACAAGCTGAATCTCGTACCCCCGCCGGTAAATCAGGCCCTCTTTTTTTTCAACGGTGACACCGGACCAGTTGCCCACCTTCTGGCGGGTGCCGGTAAGGCTGTTGAAGATAGTGGTTTTGCCGGAGTTGGGATTGCCGGCCAGTGCTATGGTGAATCGCTTTTTTTCCATCACGGGCTACCCGTTGTCCGGTATTTTTTCCACGGTTATCAGGGCCGCTTCTTCCACGCGAAGCGATACGTGATATCCCTTGACCAGAATTTCAAGAGGGTCCTTGAGCGGCGCGTATTTTTCCACATGCAGGTCCGTACCCTGCACGATGCCCATCTCCATGATGCGACGGCGAAAAGGCCCCCGGCCTCCCACGCGAACCACCCGGGCCGACTCCCCTTCTTTCAATTGACTCAACAACACGTGTAAACCCCTTTTAAAACAGAATAAACAAAAAACGTTAATAGAAAAGCCTACCAGAAACGACCTGAAAGAACAAGTACAATGGCTGTCAATCGCTGTCGAAAAACCAATAAAAGCACGACGTGGCGGTAAAGGCGGGGAAAGAGAGCGGATACTCCGGCGAACAGTGTCAGGCGGCAGGATGATCCGTGTGCCGGGCCATCACCTTGCCGGCAAGGCCCCGGCCGATGGCATACCGCTTGTTGCCCGAGGCGATCACCACCTGGCCCCTTGGGTCGGAGGTGATCACCTCCACCGGGTCTCCCGTTTTCAGACCCATGGACATCAGGCGCATGCGGGCGTTGGTGCCGCCGGTAAATTCCTCGATCACCAGGTGCTCGCCCTGCCTGGCCCGGGACAGGGGAACCACCCGAATGCGGTTTTTCAGGCAATCCGAACAGATGCCGTAGATGTCCATGCGGTGGCCCAGCATGTGAAATCCATGGGCCGCGGCCACCTCGGCCTGAATGGTTTCAAGGGCATCGTCCACGAATTCAATGATCCTGCCGCACTTTCGGCAGAGCATGTGATCGTGGTGATCACCGAGATGACAGTGCTCGTATCGAATCTTGCCGTCGTCGAACCGAAGCTTCTTGGCAAACCCGAACTGGGTGAGCAGCCGCAGGGAGTCCCGCACGAAAGAGGGGTCGAAATCAAAGCCGTGTTCCTTGAGCCGGTCGATCAGCTCATTGGCGGTAATATGCCCCTCGGTTTCAAGGAACACCTCCAGCACGGTCATCATCTCTTCGAACCGGTCCACACCCTCGTTGCGAAACAGTTTTTTGAACTGGGACTTTTCCCGGTCGTGAAGTTTTGTCATGGCGCTTTTTTCAAAGAAAACATTGTTGAACGATCAATCAGGATTGCCGGTTTTTGCAAGTCAGGGCCGCCTTGATAAATTCCCGGAACAACGGGTGGGGATCTTCCGGCCGGGACTTGAATTCCGGATGGAACTGGCATCCCAGAAACCAGGGATGGTCGCCCACTTCCACGATCTCCACCAGCTCGCCGTTGGGTGACGTGCCGCTGATGATCAGGCCCTTTTCCTGCAACAGGGCCTTGTAGTCGTTGTTGAACTCGTACCGGTGACGATGGCGCTCGGAGATGGTCGTCCGTCCATAGGCGGCGTGGGCCAGGGAATCGGGCGCAACGGCGCAGGTGTAGGCCCCCAGGCGCATGGTGCCGCCCATGTCCGAATCCGCGTCCCGCCTCTGGATCGTGTTGAGCCGCTCGTCAAACCATTCACGCATCAGGTAAATCACCGGGTCCGGCGTGTTCCTGTCGAACTCGGTGCTGTGGGCGCCGGCCAGGCCGGCCACGTGGCGGGTAAACATGACCACCGCGATCTGCATGCCCAGGCAGATGCCGAAATAGGGAACTTTCCGGGTCCGCGCGTATTCGCAGGCCGCGATTTTGCCTTCAATCCCGCGGGGGCCGAAACCGCCGGGCACCAGAATGCCGTGGGCGTCCTTGAGGACCTCGTCCGCGTTATCTTCCGTGATGGTCTCCGAATCGATAAACTGGAGGCTCACCCTGCTTTTGTTGGCAAACCCGCCGTGGTAGAGGGCCTCGTTTAAACTCTTGTAAGACTCGGTAAGGTTGGTGTATTTACCGACGATGGCGATGGTCACGTCGTGTGCCGGCGCCTTGATGGCACTCGACAGGTTTTCCCAGAAGTCCAGACGGGGCGCCCGGGTCCAGATATGCAGCAGCTCGACGATCTTGTCATCCAGCCCCTCCCGGTTGAAGTTTAAGGGCACCTCGTAGATGTTGTCCACATCCTTGGCCGTAATTACCGCGTCCTTGCTCACATCGCAGAAAAGGGCGATCTTGGCCTTGAGCTCGTCGGAAAGCAGACCGCTGGTCCGGCACAGCAGGATATCAGGCTGAATGCCGATGCTGCGCAGCTCCTTGACGCTGTGCTGGGTGGGCTTGGTTTTCACCTCCTTGGCCGTGGGGATGTAGGGCACCAGGGTCAGGTGAATGTAAAGCACGTTTTCCTTTCCCATGTCGGTGCGCATCTGCCGGATGGCCTCCAGAAAGGGCAGGCTCTCGATGTCGCCGATGGTGCCGCCGATCTCGGTGATGACGATGTCGGCATCGTTTTCCACCATGCGGATGCTGCGCTTGATCTCGTCGGTGATATGGGGAATCACCTGAACGGTGCCGCCCAGGTAGTCGCCCCGCCGCTCCTTGGAAATGACCGAGTGGTATATCTTGCCGGTGGTGAAGTTGTTGTTGCGGCCCATGACGGCGTGGGTAAACCGCTCATAGTGGCCCAGGTCCAGGTCGGTCTCGGTGCCGTCGTCGGTGACAAAGACCTCGCCGTGCTGAAACGGGTTCATGGTGCCGGGGTCAACGTTGATGTAAGGGTCCAGCTTCTGAATGGTGACGGTAAGCCCCCGGCTCTCCAGAAGGGCGCCGATAGATGCCGATGCCAGGCCCTTTCCCAGCGATGATACCACGCCGCCGGTGACGAAGATGAATTTGGATTTTGACGTCATGCCCACCTCTGCGCGTTATTCATACAGTTTATTGAACTCGTCGATGGCCTGCTGAATCTCGTCGGTGCCGCTGTCCGGCGGCCGGCCTTCGGCCGCGCCGGCCGGCGGATACCGCCGCTGCAGCGCGGGAATGTCAAAAAGCCCGCTTTCAAAAGCGCTTTTTTTTGTCACCGCATGACTGCAGATGGTCTGTATCAGGCGGTGGTTCCGGTATATCTCGATGTGCATGGGAAACCAGAAGGACGCCGCCTTGTGCCACTGGGAATAGCGGGCCTCCACCGGAGTTTTTTCTCGGGGATCATGGGTTATCAGGCGAAAAGGCAGAAAGGTCTCCTTGTCCACCCAGATCTGGGATGCCGAGGTGTCGGGAAACCTTGCCCCCACCACGTAGGCCACGGTACCGTCCAGCCGGCCCAGGGAAGAAACCGTTGTGTCGATGCCCATGCCCGCCAGGCGCGCCGCCAGAAGCTTGCGGTCCCGGCACAGCAGGGGCTCCCGGTATCCCATCAGGGGGCTTTGGGCGGTGGAGACCACGTGGCCGTCCACAACGGTCAGCGTCGCCTCAGGCGTGGCCACATGGATCCGTTTTGTCTTTTCGGAAACCGACTCAAACCGGAACCGGTCGGGCGGGTCATACCACGCGGTTTCCGTGGCGGTCGCCTCATGAAGGGCCGGGCACGCCCTGTCGCCCACAGCCGTGGTGTGAACAACGGAAAATTTTCCCGTTTGGCCCAGGGTGCTTGTCATGCGATCGAGTATCAGTTCTCCGGGCGGCACATACCCGGCCGCCGGCAACACGCTCCACAGGCATGTCCCCACAAGGATCAACAGCAGGGCCGGTTTGAATCTGGGAGTCATGGACCGTGCACGCGCTATCGGACGACAGCGGTTAAGTCGTTGGAGAGCACCGCGCCGGCGCCCAGGGACTCTTCGATGCGGATCAGCTGGTTGTACTTGGCGATCCGGTCGGACCGGGACAAAGATCCGGTCTTGATCTGCCCGCCGTTGACCCCCACGGCCAGGTCGGCGATAAAAGCATCTTCGGTTTCGCCGGACCGGTGGGAGATCACCGTGGTATAACCGGCCTGTTTGGCCATGTCGATGGCCTGAAGCGTCTCGGACACCGTACCGATCTGGTTGAGCTTGATCAGGATGGAGTTGGCCAGGCCTTCCCGTATCCCCTTCTCAAGAATGGCGGGGTTGGTGACAAACACGTCGTCCCCGACGATCTGGGTGGTATTCCCCAGCCGGTCGGTCATCATGACCCAGTTGTCCCAGTCCTGCTCGGCCAGGCCGTCTTCAATGGACAGGATGGGATACTTGTCGACGAGGTTTTCGTAGTAGTCCACCATCTGCTTGGAAGACAGCGTTTTGCCCTCGCCCCTGAGAACATATTTTTCCTTTTCATAAAACTCGCTGGCCGCGGCATCCAGGGCGATGCCGATATCCCTGCCGGGCCTGTAGCCGGCCTTTTCGATGGCCTCCACGATAAACCCGATGGCCGCCTCGTTGGACTCCAGATCGGGGGCGAACCCGCCTTCATCGCCCACGGCCGTGGCAAACCCCTTGGCCTTGAGCAGTTTCTTCAAGGTATGAAACACCTCGGCGCCCATGCGCACGCACTCGGCAATGGTCGTGCCGCCCACCGGAATGATCATAAACTCCTGAATGTCCAGGCTGTTGGGGGCGTGGGCCCCACCGTTGATGATGTTCATCATGGGCATGGGCAGGTGCTTTGCGTGAATGCCGCCCAGATACCGGTAAAGGGGCAGATCATAGGCGTCGGCCGCGGCCCGGGCCACGGCCATGGAAACCCCCAGAATGGCGTTGGCCCCGAGCTTGGACTTGTTGGCCGTGCCGTCCAGGCCGATCATGGCGCTGTCAACCATGAACTGCTCGTCCGCCGGCATGTTGTAAAGGGCCGGGCCGATGAGGGTATTGACGTTTTCAACCGCTTTTTCAACGCCCTTGCCCAGGTACCGTTTTTTGCGCGTGTCGCGCAGCTCAAGGGCCTCCCGGGTGCCGGTGGAGGCCCCGGACGGCACCGCCGCCCTTCCGATGGCGCCGCAGGAAAGGGTGACATCCACCTCAACGGTGGGGTTTCCCCGTGAATCCAGGATTTCTCTTGCCTTTACCTCTATGATTTCAATCATCTTTCTCCTCCATGGAAGGGGTTGGCGGCTGAAAGTCGCGTGCTGAAAATCAAGCCGATGCTACTATCAAAAGGCGCTTGTGTCAAGGCTGGAAGCGGCCTATAATTGCCTGAAAAAAGGGCGTGAAGGCCAATTCGCACCCCAAAAATGAAGCCGGGCTTGAACAACAGGCCCGGTTCAAATGCCGGCAACAGACAGGAGGCCCGATGGAAGCTCTTTCATTATACAAAAAAGCGCACCTGGTGGTGGCGGCAATCCGCGTTCTGACCTACCTGAACAACAAACCGCCGACGGCAGAGGACGTGGAAGGACTGCTTGGCGCCTCTTCCGAGGAGGTGCTCCTGGTCTGCCGCAAGCTGGAAAAAAGGGGAATCGTGGAGGCGGTGGAGGGGGCCTACGGAGCCCGGCTCTTTGTGCTGGACCATACAGCGATTGAGGAGATTTCCAGAGATCTTCCCACCGGCGGCATGGAGGAGGAGATCGAAAAGTTTAAAAAAACCCAGCAGGAGCGGGACAAAAAAATAGAAGAGATCAAGGCCAAAGAAGAGGAACGCAAGCGCAAGCTGTTTGAGCAGCTCAACCAGGGCTTGAAGCAGGGAAAACCGGTATCGGAATAAAACAGTCGGGGCGGCCGGCGGCCGCCCC
>JAXHVI010000130.1:0-36391 GCA_034189195.1 Thermodesulfobacteriota bacterium
TCGTCCATCTCGATGCACCCATAAGAAGTTTATAGCCCCGGTTGGAGGGTAACCGATAGGGAATGGGGAGCGGGGGATAACAAAAAAATCCCCCGCCCCATTCCCGAATTATACTTTGTATCCTTCTAACACAATATGTTGTATAGACCCATTCAAAAGCCGGAAGAGCCCAAAAATATAATCCCCGGTCCAGACCTCCTCATACGCATCCAGGGTCAACCGGGTCGGTTCGACACTGCCGTCGATTTTCATCTGGGCGCCGCTGTCGCGCTTGACTCGGATGATCTCGCGCTTGCTTTCAAAATTAAAATCCACGGCCCAGTAATCAATCCAGTCCGTCCAGTTCTTGGTCAGCACCTCGCGGGTGACGATGCCGTCCTTGTCCTTGTTCACTTTTACGATTTGACCTTTTTCCACCACTATGCGGCTGCCCTTCTTTTTGATAGCTGCCTCGGCGTTGGCGATTGAGTCCTGGGAATAGAATACCGAGAAATCGGTCAGCCCCACCGCCACGGTAGCGGACTTCCCTTTTTTACCCGCCTTGACAATCGGCTTGACCTCAATATAAGCCACATCATGGAACACCACCTGATTTTTTTCCACGGCCCGCTTGTCAAACACCTCGGCGGGAATGTATTTCGGGGCAATGTCGATGCCCTTGGCCTTGGCTTCATCCAGCACATTGGGGAACAGACCCATTTCAAATTCAAAGCCCAGGATGTCCACTTTGGTGATATGCTTCTTACGGCACTCCAGAATAATTTCCTCCACAAACAGCCGGGTCACCGGCAGGTTGACCGGGCCGACCGAGACCAGGCGTCCGGCTTTTTTGCCGTGAAAGCAGACAAAGCCCTCGGTTTTTTCCGCCCTGTAGGCCCGCAGGATCAGGTCGAGAAAGGCGGCCTCTTTTGCCTCCAGTTGCTTTTTCTTTTCTTCCTCGCGCAGGTTGGGATTCACCCCGATGTAATGCTGCCGCTCATATTTGCCCAGGTTGAGAATTTCAAAGGCCCGGTAATTTTTGCCATCGGCTTTCATCTGCCGCTGGACCCCGATCAGACGCTTGCGCGTGGTGTGAATGGCAAACTTGCCCAGGTCGGTGCAGATCCACTTACGGCCCAGCTTTTCCGCCACCGCCGCGAGAGTACCGGAGCCGCAGAAGAAGTCAGCCACCAGATCGCCTTCGTTAGTCCCAGATCCAATTACACGCTCTAAGATTTCATTGGGTTTTTGTGTTGGATATTTTGTGTTATCGGTCGGCTTCGGTTGATATGAAGGGAAATCATCCCATACATCTGAGGCCAGAGTGCCTTTCGTGGGGTCATCAACATACGTCACGGTGTGAGCCTTAGATTCTCGCTCTTCATTAGTTGCCTTTCGACTCATCCGATGTCGAGTGTAGAACCATCTTCCCTCCGCATCTTGTTGCATCGTCGAGCGCACATATTCGCTGAAAGAAACGCGAATCTGAGGAGAATCAACACAAATCTTGAATAGGTCAGACTTCTTGAACCACAACAAAGTTTCGTGTGCTTTCGGAAGACTTCGGCCGTGCGCTCCACCCATAATCTGGTGCTTCCAGATCACTTCGCTGATTAGGTTCTCCGCTCCGAAGACCTCTGTTAAAACCATTTTCATCCAAGCATTAACCCGCCAATCACAATGCACATAGATGCTTCCTTCCTCGGCCAGCAGATCCCGCATCAGGATCAGCCGCTCATAAATCATGGCGATAAAGGAATCAGCGCCCTTGCCCCAGGTGTCGCGGTAGGCGATTTCTTCAAGGATGTTGGGCTTCTTGGTAAAGGTGTCGCCCCCGATCTCAATGTCCATGGAAAAGTCGGCCCCCACGTCAAAGGGCGGGTCGATGTAGATCAGCTTGAGCCCGCCCTGGGCTTCGATCTCTTCCCGCAGGGGCCCGTTTTTCAAGCTGGAGAGAATGAGCTTGTTGTCGCCCCAGATCAGCTTGTTGGTCCATCCCTTGATCTGGCGGCCCCGGCCGTCTAAGGAGACACCGGCAAAGGTCAGCAGGGGGGAGTCGTCTTTGGTGTCTTCCGGCTTTTCGGCCCTGGGCTCATCCACCTGCTCGATCACCTGAAACGGCAGCACGATGTTGCAGACCTCATTGGTCTTGCCGTTCCAGACCAGCTCCACCTCCCGCTTCTCGTCAAACAGCAGGAACCGGTACTTGTCCGGCAACGGCTTGTCCGCTTCAATGTAGCGGATAATCTCCTGCTGCTCCTGTTCGGTGAGTCGCGGCATTGGCTTTCCTTTTAAACCCCCGTGCTTTTATAGCACACGGTATTTATCATGTTGTATCGCAGAGGCCATAAAAAGTTTTTCAGGCGGCTTTGTTTTACAAAGCCGTCTCATAGCGTGATTCCTGAAAACAGCATGAATGCCATGGCCATCAGCCCGGTCACCACCATGGTGATGCCGTATCCTTCCAGGCCGTGGGGCATGTCCGCGTAGCGCAGCTTTTTGCGAATGGCGGCCATGGAGACAATGGCCATCAGCCATCCCAGGCCCGAGCCGAACCCGAACACCAGGGATTCGAGAAAGGTGTACTGCCGCTCCACCATGAAGAGCGATGTTCCCAGAATGGCGCAGTTCACCGCGATCAGGGGAAGGAACACGCCCAGGGCCGTGTAGAGCCCCTGGGAAAAACGGTCGATGATCATCTCAATGGCCTGGACCATGGCCGCGATGGTGGCGATAAAGGTGATGAATTTTAAAAAACTCAAATCCACGTTGGGCAGGCCGGCCCAGGCCAGGGCCCCGGGGGCCAGAAGGTAGGTGTAGACCAGCCAGTTGAGGGGCGTGGTGATGGTCAGCACGAACACCACGGCAAATCCCAGGCCCGTGGCGGTGTGAATGTTTTTCGAGACCGCCACAAAGGAGCACATGCCCAGAAAATAGGCCAGCAGGATGTTGCCCACAAAGACCGAGTTTAAAAATAGGGTGATCAGGTCCTGCATGCTACTCCTTTTTCAGGCTTTTCTGCAGCCATACCAGCAGGCCGATGATGATAAAGGCGGCCGGCGCCAGCAGCATGAAACCGGCGTCTTCGTAACCGGCGCTGTAAGCGGCGCCGGGAACCACCTGGATCCCCAGCAGCTTGCCCGCGCCCAGCAGCTCCCGAATGGCGGCAACAAGAACCAGCACCGAGGCGTATCCCGCGCCGTTGCCCATGCCGTCCAGAAAGGCCAGAAGGGGCGGGTTGGCCAGGGCAAAGGATTCGGCCCGGCCCAGCACGATGCAGTTGGTGATGATCAGGCCCACGAACACCGACAGCTGCTTGCTGGTGTCGTACATAAAGGCCTTGAGAAACTCGTCGCACAGGATCACCAGGGAGGAGATCACGGCCAGCTCCACGATGATGCGGATGTTTCGCGGAACCAGGTTTCGCATGGCCGAAATGATCAGGCTGGAAAACGAGACCACGAAGGTCATGGCCAGGCCCATGACAATGGCGGTTTTCAGCTGAACGGTCACGGCCAGGGCCGAGCAGATGCCCAGCATCTGGATGTTGATGGGATTGTTCTCCCACACCGGCTGGGCAAGGGTCTTAAATGCCTGTGTCTTGGTAAGTTTCATGACTTTCCCACTTTTCTCTTACTCTTACTCTTAATCTTAATCTTCTTACTCTTTTTGTTTTTTCCCCGCCTTTGTGTCACATATCCCCTGGCCCGGGGGCACCATTTTAAAATGATCCTTGCGGAATTTTACCGATACCGGTTCATATTCACGCAGAATCGTTTCCAGGCCGCGGCTCAGGTATCGGCCGGTAAGGGTGGCGCCGCTGATGCCGTCCACGTAGTTGGCCCGCCGGTCCGGCGCCACCTGGTCTTTTACCGCGCCCTTGGCAACGGCAACGGAGACAAAGTCGCCGGCGGTATTGACGATTTTTTTGCCCACGAAGTTTTTCTGAAACCACGCTTTTTCAATCTCGCCGCCCAGGCCCGGGGTCTCTGAGTGCTGGTACACGGTAAAGCCGGACACGGTTTTTCCGTCATCGGCCAGGGCCAGGTATCCCTTGATTTCTCCCCACACCCCCTTTGTATCAATGGGAATGATGTAGTTTTCAATCACCTGGCCGGCGCTGATGTTCAGGTAGACCTGAAGGGCTCTTGCATGGCTTTCCCCCGGTTCCAGGGGCCGGCCGTCGGGGGTCAGGCGCAGACACCGGATGCGGTCGTTGAAAAGCTGCTCGATTTCTGCCGGTGTCTGCTGTTCGTCCTCCTGCACCAGGCCGGCGGATTTTAGAATGTTTTTCTGCCGGTCGACGCGCACGTTGGCCATCTGGTAGGGCTTGAGCCCAACGGCCGCGCCGGTGAGCAGGGCGCTGCACACTCCGCACAATACCAGGGCAAACACGATGGATTTCAACGCGTCAGACATTGGGCATTCGTTTCTTTAGCCGCAGGGCAATGGCCACGTGGTCCAGCAGCGGGGCAAACAGGTTCATAAACAGAATGGCCAGCATGATGCCCTCCGGGTAGGCCGGGTTGAAGACCCGGATCAGCACGGTGAGCATGCCGATGAGAAACCCGTAAACCCAACGGGCGTTTTCCATGCCCGGCCCTGAGACCGGGTCGGTGGCCATATAGACGATGCCAAAGGCAAACCCGCCCATGATAAGGTGGTAAAGCGGATTCAGCCCGAACCAGGGATGGGCCCCGGGCCCGGCAAACAGGGTGAGCAGCCAGCCCGTGGCCAGCAGGCCGGCAACGCCGCCGAGAATAATGCGCCAGCTGGCAATGCCGGTGACAATCAGCAGGGCCGCGCCGGCCAGGCAGCAGAGGGCCGAAGTGCCGCCGATGCTGCCGGGATAGTTGCCCAGGAACAGGGTCAGCCACGGCAGCCCGGTATTTTCCAGGGTTTCCGCTATGCGCTCTCCGGCCTGGGCCAGGGCTGCCACGGCCAGGGGCGTTGCCCCGGTAACGGCGTCCACCCCGGAGCCGGCGGCCAGGTCGGCCACCCACACCGCGTCGCCGGACATGCGGGCCGGGTAGGCGAAAAAGAGAAAGGCCCGGCCGGTCAGGGCCGGATTAAAAATGTTGCGGCCCGTGCCGCCGAAGATCTCTTTTCCGATCACCACGCCGAAGGAGATGCCCACCGCCGCCTGCCACAGGGGAATGGACGGGGGCAGGGTCAGCGGAAACAGCAGGCCGGTGACCAGAAACCCTTCGCTGATGGGATGTTTTCGTATCGAGGCAAACAGCAGTTCCCAGAAAAAGCCCACGCCGTAAGAGACGACAATCAGGGGCAGCACGATCCGCAGGCCCCTCAGGGTCACGTCGAACAGGGACAGCGAGAGGCCGGCGGCCATTGACGCCTGGTATCCGGTGTTGTAAATGCCGAAAAAAAGCGGCGGCATCAGGGCCAGGATCACCATGCTCATGAACCGTTTCAGGTCGATGCTGTCGCGCACATAAGGGGCCTGGACCGTGGGGATGCCGGGAAGAAAAAAGAAGGTCTCGGTGGCGTCAAACAGGGGCGCCAGCCGGGCAAAACGGCCCCCTTTTTCAAAATGGCGGCGCTGGGAATCAAAAAGGGCGCGGATCGCTTTCATGGGGCCGTTGTTTCCATATAATAGGCCTGCCGGGCCGTTTTGAGGTGTTCGGTCAGTTCGATTTTGGACGGGCACACATAGGCGCACAATCCGCACTCCACGCAGTCCAGCAGGCCGTGGGCCAGGGACTCCTCCACCTCACCGGCCAGCACCGCCTTTACCGTGAACTGGGGCAGGATGTCCACCGGGCAGACCGTGGCGCAGGTGCCGCAGTTGACGCAGGCCCGCTCTTCCCCGTGCATTCCGGCATCCATGGGCAGGGGGCCTTTCCGCAACCTGGATAAAAAGGCCCTGGAGCGGGTGGGCTTGTCTGTCCCGGGCCGCAGAAAGCCCAGAAACTGGGATGTTTTTCCGTCGGGCAGGGCGGTGACGGCGGTTTCATACATGCCCAGAAAGGAGCCGGCGCTGACCCTCTGACCCCGCCAGAGGCCTCCGGCCATGATCTGGATGGTATCCGCTTTGTCCGGTTCCGGCGCCAGACGGGCCAGGGGGGCACCCATGCGGGTGCGGCAGTAATACCGTGCCGCCGGCGTTGAGACCGCCACCACCCGGTGAACCGGAAAGCATCCGGTTTTAAGAAATTCGCCCAGCAGCACCACGTCGGCGCCGTGAATGTACCAGCTTCTGTTCTCCGCCTGGGAGGAGCGGGTGTAATAGAGCAGCACGCCGGGATCGTCGGCCGGATAGGGGCCGGTAACGGTGTGGGAGATCAGGGAGGAAAGCGCTGTGAGCCGGGTTGATGTCTCCGGCGATGCCGCCACCAGAACCCGGGGGGCCAGGCGAAAAAGGGCGGACATGCCCAGTTTGAAAAGGTCGGCCGTGTCCTTCATATAGACCAGGGGGCCGGGATGAAAGGGGTCTAAGGCCTCAAGATTGACGATGATCGCCGACGGATCGCTTTTCGGGTCGGCCATGTCCCGAAAGGGAAGGGCGCGCAGAAACGGCCAGAGCCCGGCCTTCATCATCAGGGCGGCCAGGTCCGCCTTTTGCATGGCGCTGATCTTTTTTTCGGAAAGCGGATCAACGGATTCGCACGTTTCCTCTTTGTCCACGGCGATCACAATGGCGCGAATCACCCGCCTGGGGCCGAAGTCAATGGCCTTCACCGTGCCGCCGGCCGGGGACACAAAACAGATGTCCGGGTTGCGCTTGTCGACAAACAGCACCGATCCGCGCCGGACCGTTTCCCCTTCGGCCACCTGGAGTTTCGGCCTTACAAAGGGAATGCGTTCCGGCACCACGCCGATCCGGTCAAAACCGGTCACGGTTTCAACGTTCGGGCCCGGTTGGCCGGTGATGTTGAGGCCGAGCCCCTTTTTCATGGTAACGGTTGGCATGGGTCTGGCACCCGTAATATAAGGTCGGAAATTGCGAGTTACCGTATCATGGATCAGCCTGATGTTCAAGCGCCGGAAGTCGCGGACGACCGGTCTTGACTTTTGGGCGTGTCCCCCCCATGATAGGAGGGTCTTTCGGGATGTTCCGGCATATACGGGGTTTCCGCCCCGCTTTGTTGCCGGGTCAATTTTTCTTGCCGGTTTGATCCCGGGTCAGATGCTGAACACGAAGACGCGGGGCCTTTTAAAAAAGGGGTGTCCATGCAGGGATTTTCCGATTATGACACGTACGATGCCATGGGGCTGGCGCAACTGGTCCGCGATAAGGAGGCCACGGCTCTGGAGCTGTGCGAGGCGGCCATTGCCCGGATCGAGGCCGTCAACCCGAAGATCAACGCCGTGATTCACACCATGTTTGACACGGCCCGGCAGGCCGCCGCCGGGCCCCTGCCTGACGGCCCTTTTACCGGGGTCCCTTTTCTGTTAAAGGACCTGCTGGCCGCCTATGCCGGAGAGCCTTTTACCCAGGGGTGCCGGGGGTACCGGAATTTCATCCCCGATCACGACAGCGAACTGGTGCGGCGTTACAAAAAGTCGGGCCTGGTGGTGCTGGGCAAGACCAACACACCCGAGTTCGGCCTGCTGGGGGTCACCGAGCCGGAACTGCACGGCCCCACCCGCAACCCCTGGAACCCTGAACGGTCGCCGGGCGGGTCTTCCGGCGGGTCGGGCGCGGCCGTGGCATCGGGCATGGTGCCCATGGCTTCAGGCGGCGACGGCGGCGGCTCCATTCGAATTCCATCGGGCTGGTGCGGCCTGTTCGGCCTCAAGCCGAGCCGGGGCCGGGTGCCGACCGGGCCGGACAGCGGGGAACTGTGGCAGGGCGCGGCCCAGGAGCATGTGCTGACCCGATCGGTGCGGGACAGCGCCGCCATGCTGGACGCCATTTGCGGGCCGGAACCGGGCGCCCCATATGAAATTCCCCGGCCCCAACGGCCCTACCTGGAAGAGGCGGCAATCGCGCCGGAAAAGTTGAAGATCGGTTTTAACACGGTCTCTCCCGTCGGCCTGCCCGTGCATGATGAATGCATAAAGGCGGTGCACACGGCGGCCCGGCTGCTGGCGGACCTGGGACACACCGTTGAGGAGAAGGCTCCGGCCGTTGACGGCGCGGCCCTGGCCCGAAGCTATTTTGTGATGTATTACGGCGAGGTGGCCGCCGATATCGAGCAGATGGGAAAAGACCTGAACCGCCGGGCCACCCGCAGGGACGTGGAGGCCATGACATGGACCCTTGGCCGGCTGGGAAAGACCTTTTCCGCCTGTGATTTTGTGGCTGCCAAGCGCCAGTGGAACAAGGCGGGCCGGGCCATGGCCGATTTTTTTTCCGGCTGCGATCTTTACCTGATTCCCACCAACGCCCAGCTGCCGCCGGTCATCGGCGCCAACCGGCTTTCGGTTTTTGAAAAGGCCGGGTCAGCGGTGATTCACGCCCTGGGTCTGGAAAAACTGCTCATCGCCTCGGGCCTGGTGGAAAAAACCGGGTATCGCAGCCTGGCGTTGACTCCTTTTACCCAGCTGGCCAACCTGTGCGGCCTGCCCGCCATGTCGGTGCCCCTGCACTGGAGCGCCGGCGGGCTGCCCTGCGGCTGCCAGTTCGTGGCGCCCTTTGGCCGGGAGGACATGTTGTTCCGGCTGGCCGGCCAGCTTGAGCAGGCCGCACCCTGGCGCGACAGGATACCGCCGGTGCATGCCGCCCGGATGTAAAGGATTTCGGCCGGTCGGCGCGAACGGGCGCTTCGGGGGTGACAAACCGGTCATATTTCGTTAATATGCAACACCTGTATGGCCCGGCGCCGAAAACCCGTTTTCTTCAGGCGATGTGCGGGGCCTTTTTTTTGAATCAGCAATCAGGGCCGGTCGGCATGACCGGTGGAAAAATGACAACTATCCTGAAAAAGGCAATAAAAGCCCTCGCCCTGCTGATGGTGATCGGCATGGTCATCGCCGTGGTGGCCGGGGGCGTGTTCTATTACCAGATCAGCCGGGATCTGCCCCGGATATTTACTATAGATGACTACCGCCCGCCCACGGTCACCACCCTTTATTCCGCCGAAAAGCAAAAGATCGCCGAATTTTACACGGAGCGGCGTATCGTGGTGCCCCTAGACCGCATGCCGCCCATGCTGATCAACGCTTTTGTGGCGGCGGAGGATGCCCGGTTTTTTCAGCATACCGGCGTGGATCTGACGGGTGTGGCCCGGGCATTTATGAAGAACCTGGAAGCCGGCGCCATTGTTCAGGGCGGCAGCACCATCACCCAGCAGGTGGCCAAGTCCTTTTTTCTATCGTCCGAGCGGACCTACACGCGAAAGATTCGGGAGGCGATTCTTTCTTATCGAATTGAGAAGCGGTTTTCCAAGGCCGATATCCTCTATCTTTATTTAAACCAGATATACCTGGGCCATGGGGCCTATGGCGTGGCCGCGGCCGCGGAAAATTATTTCGGCAAGCCCGTGGAAGACCTTTCCCTGGCTGAATGCACGCTGATTGCCGGGCTTCCCCAGGCCCCCAGCCGTTACTCGCCCTACCGGTACCCGGCCCGTGCCAAAAACCGGCAGCTTTATGTATTGAACCAGATGGTTACCGAGGGCTATATCTCCGAGGCCGAAGCCCAGGCGGCAAGGGAGGCGGAACTGGAGATTCTGCCGGTGCGAAGCCTGTTTCAGGAAAATGCCCCGTGGTATGCCGAGCATGTCCGCCGGTACGTGGAGGCCACATACGGGCGGGACATGCTTTACAACCAGGGGCTGTCGGTGTACACGGCTGTTGACCTTTCCATGCAGGCCGCGGCCCGGTGCGAGGTGGACAGGGGATTGCGGGACCTGGACAAGCGGCAGGGGTACCGCGGCCCTGTTCGTCATCTTTCCGAAGAAGCGATCGAGCCTTTTCTCTCATCCCTGCGGGAGGAGGCCCTCGGGAAGATGGATCTGGCCGTCGCGGAAGACATTGTCCGGGGCGTGGTGGTGGATGTGGATGACGAAAAGGAGAGCGTATGGGTGCGCCTGGCCCATGGCGCCGGAGAGATTCCTCTAGAGGACATGCGATGGGCCCGCCGGCCCGATCCCGATGTGGCATGGTATCAGCCGGCCGCTTCGATCAAAAAACCTTCCCAGGCCTTGAAAATCGGGGATGTGATATGGGTGAGAATTGTCAGCCTTGCGGAATCGCCTGAGAACATGGCCCCGGCGGCTGAGGACCGGGTCCTCGGTACCGCTGTTTTACGGCTTTCCCTGGAGCAGGAGCCGGCAGTGGAAGCGGCCCTGATTTGCATGGAGGCCAGGACCGGCCTTGTGCGGGCCATGATCGGGGGCCGGGACGCGGCAAAAAGCCAGTTCAACCGGGCCGTTCAGGCCATACGCCAGCCGGGATCGGCCTTCAAGCCCATTATTTACGCAGGTGCACTGGACAAGGGGTATACCCCGGCCAGTGTGATCATCGACTCGGCCATCGTGTTTGAAGACACGGCCCGCAATTTCACATGGAAACCCCAGAACTACGAAGAACGGTTTTTCGGCCCCACCCTGTTCCGCCGGGCACTGGAAAAGTCCCACAATATTCCCACCATCAAGATCCTGATGGATATCGGGGTGGACTATATTCATGACTACGCGAAAAAACTGGGCATTACGTCCCCTTTGAGCCGGGATCTTTCCATTGCCCTGGGATCATCGGGCCTTGCACCCATTGAACTGGCAAAGGCTTATGCCGTGTTTGCCAATATGGGCAACCGGGTTGAGCCGGTGTTTATTACCCGGATAGAGGACAGGGACGGCCGGGTGCTGGAGGAAAACCGGGCCGAGCCGATCCCTGTTATCGGCAGTGACACCGCTTATATCATGACCCACCTGCTCAAGGGGGTGGTGGAACACGGCACCGGCCGCCGGGCCAGGGATCTGAACCGGCCGGCTGCCGGCAAAACCGGCACCACCGACAACCTGAACGATGCCTGGTTTGTGGGGTACACCCCTGATTATGTGACCGTGGTGTGGGTGGGGTTTGACGAGGAGCAGTCCCTGGGCAAGGGAGAAACCGGGGCCAGCGCGGCCAGTCCCATCTGGCTGGGGTTCATGCAGACCATACTGGCCGGCAAACCGGTCAAGGACTTCGAGGTGCCCGAGGGCGTTGTGTTTTCCCGCATTGACGCCGAAACCGGGCTGCTGGCAACCGATGACTCCCGGGAAACCTTTTTTGAGTGTTTTAAGAAGGGCACCGAACCCACCGAGTATGCCGACCCTCCCGATACGGTGGATGAGGAGGCGTTTTTCAAGGGCATGTGATCCGCCTGTTTTCCAGAATGGTTTTAACTCGGCAGGAAAGCGTCCCCTCTGTTTATCCACATCGGTATTGGAATCGAAATAAAGAGAACCGGCTCCGCTTGTAATTCTGCTTCGAGATTTTCCTGCCCTTCGTGTTAGTAATCGACCAGCCATGTAATCTCTGCCGGATGTTTCGCCACGAAGGCGGGGTAACGGGCGGAAGGGGGTTGCCGGGCCGGGTGCAGGTCTGAAAACAAAAACGGAGCCGCCCTCATGGAGGCGGCTCCGTTTTGCGTTGTTTTGGCTGAGGGACAAGGATTCGAACCTTGATTAACGGGGCCAGAACCCGTCGTCCTGCCGTTAGACGATCCCTCAGTGCGTTTTGCCAAGATACAAAAAGGCGGCCTTAAGGTCAAGCGGATTTTTTGATCATTTCCACGGCAGCGGCCAGCCGGTCAAGTGTTTTTTCCCTGCCCAGGGCTTCGATGGTCTCAAAGATGCCGGGGCTTTCAGTCCTGCCGGTCAGGGCCACGCGCACCGGCTGGGCGATTTTACCGAATTTTTTCCCGGTTTTTTCCATCACGGCCGTAAAGGCCGATTCCTGGTTTTTCTCCGTCAAAGAATCAAGGGCCGTCAGTTTTTCCGCCAGCATTTCAAGAATTTCAATGTTCTCGGGAACCAGGAACCTGGCCGTGGCCGCCGGATCATAGGAGAGCGGGTCCTCGTAATAGAAGGCCGCCTTGTCGGCCATCTCCTTTAAGGTCTTGCTGCGCAGCAGCAGGGTGCGGATGGCGCCGTTCAGGTAATCGTTGTTCTCGGCCGCGTAGCCCTTTTCTTTTAAAAACGGCAGCAGGCGGGGGGCCAGGGCCGCGGGGTCGCTTTTCTTGATGTGCTCGGCATTGATGGCCAGCAGCTTGTCCGGGTCAAACACGCCGGCCGATGTGCCGATGTGCTCCAGGGAAAAAAGCTCGATCAGCTCCTTGCGGGTGAAAAACTCCTGGTCTCCGTGGGACCAGCCCAGCCGCACCAGGGCGTTGATCAGGCCGTCGGGCAGGTAGCCGGTGTCCCGGTATTCCAGCACCGACATGGCGCCGTGGCGCTTGCTCAGGCGGGAGCGGTCCCTGCCCAGCACCATGGGCACATGGGCAAACAGGGGCAGTTCGCTGCCCAGGGCCCTGTACATCAGGATCTGGCGGGGGGTGTTGGTGACATGGTCGTCTCCTCGAATGATGGTGTTGATTCCCATGGTAATATCATCCACCACCACGGCAAAGTTGTAGGTGGGGGTCCTGTCGCTCCGCTGAATGATAAAGTCCCCGATCTCCGCGTTGTCAAAGGCGATGCCGCCCTTGACCCGGTCATCCAGAACGGTCTTTCCCGTATCCGGCGTGCGGAACCGCACCACGGCATCGTCCGACGGCGGCAGGGCCTTTTCCCGGCAGGTGCCGTCATAGATGGGGTTGCGGCCTTCGGCCAGGGCCTTTTCCCGCATCTCTTTTAACCGTTCCGGTGAGCAGGTACAGAAGTAGGCATGGCCTGAGTCAAGCAGCCGCTGAATATATTCCGCGTACACGTCCATGCGTTGGGACTGGAAATAGGGGCCTTCGTCCCAGTCGATACCGAGCCATTCCAGGGACCGGATAATGCCTTCGGCGGACTGCTCGGTGGAGCGCTCCGCGTCGGTGTCCTCGATGCGAAGGATGAACCTGCCGCCGGTGTGCCGGGCATAAAGCCAGTTAAACAGAGCCGTCCGTGCCCCGCCGATGTGCAGGTGGCCGGTGGGGCTGGGTGGAAACCGTGTGATAATTTGCTGCATTCTTTCTCCAGACATTTAAGACAATTATTGGTTCAAACCGCAGGCCGGTTTTCCGTTCGGGCGTGCATCATAGGCCATTTTTGCTGATCCTGCAAGGTTCTGGGAACACCCAAAATAAAAACAATCTTATCTATCCCTAATACGTTTCTCATGTTTTTCTAACCTTTTTTGGGGACACTGTCACTCTTGCAAGAATGCAGGGAGGCAGTTCGACGGAGGAAAAAATAATGAAAATCAGTACAAAAATCGGTCTGCTGACGGTTTCGACAGTGCTTCTGGTTTCTGTTTTATTGATGGTGGTAAACACCCTGTCTCTGCAAAGAAACAACGATAACCATTTGCAAAATCTTCGGGCCCTGCTGTCCAATGAACGCAAGGCCCAGATTCATGACCTGCTTTCCAACGCCTATTCCCTTGTTTCCAACGCCCGGTTTTATACCGATGCGACCTTTGCCTTCAAGGACATGCGGTTCGGCGTGGACCATCAAAACAGTTTCCTCGTTTTTGATCATGACTACTACTGTCATGTATATCCGGCCCGGCAGGAGCTGGAAGGCAGTATCCTCAGGGATATCAAGGACGCCGATGGAAATTATATTTATCAGCAGGTGCTGAAGACAGCCCGGGAGAAAGGAGAGGGCTACCTGGAATACCGTGTTACGGAGAAGGGGGGCGGCCGGCCGGTCAAAAAATTGATGTACTTCAGGTTTTTTGACGAGTGGAACTGGGTCATTGCCACCAGTATGAATATTTCAGACATCGACGTGATTGTGGCCCGGAAAGAGGCGGCCATGGAAGAGTCCCTGAAACGGCAGATGATTCATTCCATTTTGATATCCCTGGCTATTTTAGTTCTGGTATCACTTGTCGGGTTGTATATGGCCCGCAGAATCGCTGATCCGGTGCGAAAAACAACCGAGATGTTCAGGCGGATCGCCGAAGGCAGCGGCGACCTTACCAAACGCCTGCGCGTCAACGGCAGTGACGAAACCGGTAGGCTGTCCGCCAATTTCAATATTTTTCTTGAAAAACAGCAACAGATGATTCGCGGCATTCTGGCCAAGGCGGAAACCATCAATGTTTCCTCCTCAAATCTCCTGAAGTCGTCGGCCAGTGTGTCCCGGGAGGTCGGGGATACCAACAAAAAATCTGTTGAATTGGCCGCCAACACGGAAAGGGTGAAAACCGCCGTCCGGATCAGCGCCGCCTCCATGACACAGGCTGTGGCCAATATCCAACGGATTAACGAAGTTACGATGGAAATGAACGCCACAATCTCCCATGTGGCCAGTGAGACGGGCAAGGCCATGCAGATAACCAAGGCAGCCGTCAGGAATTCCGAGGTCATTTCAAACACCGTGGCCAACCTGGGGAAAGCGGCCGAGGAGATCAATAAGATTACGGAGCTGATTACCGACATTTCCAGCCAGACCAACCTTTTGGCCTTGAACGCGAAAATCGAGGCGTCAAAGGCCGGCCAATTTGGCAAGGGGTTCGGCGTGGTGGCCAATGAAATAAAGGAACTGGCCGGCCGGTCCAATGAGGCGGCGGCCGTCATCAGCAAGCGTGTTCATGATATTCAGCAGGTCAGCGATGACGCGGTGGAACGGATCCATGAAATCATTACCAGCATTGAGTCCGTGGATCCCATTATTTCATATATATCCCGATCATCGGACGAACAGGCGGACATCTCGTCAGAAATCGTTGCCAGTATATCGCAGATATCCGCCGGCATGCAGGACTTGAATCAAAGCGTTGTCAGAAGCAGTCAGGCGCTGGAGAAGATTGACCTGGAGGTCGAGGGCATTGCCGTGTCGTCGGGAAAAATCGACTCGGAGAGCAGGGCGGTGGAGATCAATGCCAACGAACTTTTCAATCTGTCTGAACAACTCCGTTCGGGTCTGGAACGCTTTACGATTTAAACATGCCTGCGGCCGCATTGCCGCTACACGCGGTTTCGCAGCATCAGCTCCATGGGGTGCGGGTTGAGGTATACCTGGTCTTTTAAGTATTCGGGTCCGTGTTTGCGAACGTAGTGGTTGATCAGGGTCAGGGGCACCACCAGCGGCACCAGCCCCTGGTGATAACGGTCAATGATCTCTTTTAACTCCGCTTTTTCATCGCTCTCCAGGGCCTGCTTGAAATACCCCATGATGTGGAGCAGTACATTGGTGTTTTTCCGGGGCGTGGGGATTCTGGCCAGGGCCGGCATCAGGGCCTCAATATAAAGGTCGTAGAGCTTGCCGGCAGGGTGCTTTTTGCCCTCGGCCACCAGGGCACCCAGTTTTTTGAGGGCCTGGGGGCAGTGGGCCATGAGCAGGTACTTGTGGGCCGCGTGAAAACCCACCAGCCGGCCCACGGTTTTTCTCTCCCGGTTTAAAAGACGCCACCGCTGCATCACAAAGAGTCGCTCAATGAAATTTTCCCGCAGTTGGGGGTCGTTGAGCCGGCCCTCTTCCTCCACCGGCACCAGGGGAAACCGCTTGACAAACAGGCCGGCAAATATGCCGGTGCCGTTGTTTTTCACACCGCCGCCGTCCTGGTATATCTTGATCCGGTAGAGCCCGGAGCTGGGGGATTTGGATTTGAACACATAGCCGCACAGGGGCAGCCCTGCCAGTTCATCCAGCCGCCGGGCGCTCCACGCCACCATCTGGTCGGTCAGGTCGATGCCGGTCTTCCGGGTCATCAGCCGGATGGCGCCGTCGGTCTCCACCAGGCGGATGGCCTCCCTGGGCACGCCCAGGCCGCATTCGACTTCCGGGCATACCGGCACAAAATCCACGTACTGGCCCAGGGTGTCCCTGAGGTACCGGTCCAGCTTGTGACCGCCGTCATAGCGGACGTTTTCTCCCATCAGGCAGGTGCTGATGCCAACCAGCGGTTTTTGCATCATGATGGCCCCCTTTTTGTCCGTCCGGAGACGGATCTGTTTCCGGAAAAATTTATTAAATATTCGATCATCCCTGTTTGAAAAAGGTGACCATGGCCGCACCGGCCACGCACAGCACGATGCCCACGGTCTGCACCAGGGAGAGCCGCTCGTTTAAAAAAAGGTAGCCCAGGACAGTGCCCAGCACCGGGGCCATGCAGAAGGCAATGGTCATCACTGTGGAGAGGTGACCGTGTTTCAGGCCCGTGTAAAGAAACATGATGCCCAGGCCCCCGGCCAGAATACCGCCGCCCAGGGCGATCAGGGCGATGGGCTTTGACCCGGCCGCGCGTACCTGGCCCCAATAGGGAAATGATATGATTGTCAGAAAAGCCAGGGAGACAAGGGTGCGGACGGTAGTGCCCATGACCGGGGCCAGCCCGCCGGAGATCACTCCCCGTTTTTCCAGCAGGGAGCCGGTTGCCCAGCAGGCGGCGGTTAACAGTGCCCATAATTCAGCTCGCATTATTTCTCCTGGATAAGGGGTTCTTGTTCGCAGGCCATTCTTCCACAGGCCGGGCGGTTTGACAAGACCGGTGGATCGGCATCATGTTCTGGCCCTGGTAATAATGGCTCGCAGAAAGTCAAGCAGGGACCGCGTGTCCGTAGCCAGGGTGTAGATCAGCACTTCGAACAGAAGGCCGAAGATTCCGCTTTCCAGGACAAAAAAGGCCTTTTGCGTGGGCATCACAACGAGAAAGGGAACCGGGACGGCGGACAGCTGCCGAGGTACAGCGACACAATCGTGACAAACAGGGCCAGGCGGCACAGGATGTATATCCGCTGGCGGGAACGGCCGGTTTCAAGATACGCCAGTCCGCCGCGGACCCATACCATGATCAGGCCTTCGGCAAACGGCCAGAAAAGACACATGAGCCTGGTAAACAGATGCATGCCTGCCCGTGTCAAGGAAAGGGTTGTACGGTTTTTTGCTTTCTGGTATGTGTGATTTCCATGAACCGTTTACAACCACAGGAAAATATCATGGATCAGCACCTTTCTTCCACCCCGTACATGGATTTCGACGTTCCCGAGGTGATGGATTTTGCAAAAACCGCCGGCAAAGGCGCCACTGCCAAAGACAGGTCGGTGAACCTCTATTATGCCGTGCGGGACGGGTTCCCCTACAATCCGTATGCCTTCACCTTTGAGCGGGACAACTACAAAGCCAGCTTTACCCTGGCCGCCGGCGAGGGGTTCTGCATTCAGAAGTCGATCCTTCTGGCGGCCGCGGCCCGTGCCCTGGGCATTCCGGCGCAACTGGGCTTCGGCAACGTGATCAACCACCTGGCCACGGAGCGCCTGAAAAAGCTCATGGGCGGGGATCTTTTTGTCTTTCACGGTTACACCGTGCTGTTTATCGACGGCCGGTGGGTCAAGGCCACCCCTGCTTTTAACCGGGCCATGTGCGAAAAATTCAATACCCGCCCCCTGGAGTTTGACGGGGTAAACGATTCCGTGTTTCATCCCTACGACAACAGCGGCAACCAGCACATGGAGTATGTTCACGACTACGGGGCCTTTGACGACATGCCCTTTGACCTGATGATTGCCGAGATGCGCAAGTACTATCCCCAGTGGTTCGGGGATCAGGCATCCTGACAAGGGAAGCCGACCTTAAGCGCAAGTACCGCAGGTTCTGCCGCAACACAGGCCCGTGGCCCCAGATGTTACCCATCATGAGGACTGCAAAAATGCGAAAGCTCATTTTTCCAGTTGTTCTTTTCTGTTATGCCGTGGCCGGCCTTTGTTTGACCGGCTGTGACAAAGGCCCTGATCGGCGGCAAGCGCCGGTTCCCGAGGCGGCCGCGCCGGGTTTGCCGGTTGTGCCGAAAAAGAGCGCCCGTGATCTGCGGATGAAGGTCGATCTGGACGCCCTGCCGGCCGATGATCTGCCGGCGGCGGTGAAGATGATCCGCAGGGCCCAGCAGTGGGCGGACAGAAGGGATGCTTTCGCCCGGCCGGTCCCTGGCGCGGCCACGGACATGCCGTCTTATATGACGCTGAAGATGAACGATGCCGTTTTGCAAGAAACGTTTGCGCTGGGCCGTGATTTCATGGTGAAAAGCCAGCGTGCCGCCGGCAACTTTGGCTATATGTATGACTGGCTGAAAAAAGGGTGGGTGCCGGGCGACAGCCAGGTGCGCCAGGCCGGCTCACTCTGGGGGCTGGCGCTCTGCCATCGCCACCGGCCCGACGATCAAACCGAAGCGGCGTTGCAAAAGGGGTTTTCATTCTGGCTGGACCAGACCATCGAGGGCCCGGTGCCGGGTACCCTTCTGGTCCGGTACGGAAACGATCCCGAGGTCAGCACCGGCACGGTGGCCCTGGTGGCCCTTTCCATCGTGGAATACCTGAAAACCGATACCCCCATCCCGGCGGCCCGCCGGCAGATGCTGACCGAAACGCTGGAAGGCTTTTTGAAATATCTTGTGTGGACCCAGCGGGACAACGGGCTTTTTGCCGACAGCTACACGCCGGCGACAAAAACCAAAAGCAGCGGCTCCAGCCCCTATTATGACGGCGAAACCCTGCTCTGCCTGTGCAAGGCGGCCCGGCAGCTGGGCTATGACTTCCTGGTGCCGGCCATTGAAAAAGCGGCCCGGGCCGCCGCTAACACCTACCTGGTCCAGGCATGGAAAGCCCGCAACGACATCTCCCTGACCAAGGGGTTTTACCAGTGGGGCAGCATGTCCTTTCTTGAATATGTTCTGGCCGGGTGGAAAGAGGCTGATCTCTACGCGGACGTGACCCTGGCCCTTGGCTGGTGGATGGTTCATGTTCACGAGACCCTTGATCGGGGAAGAAACCACGCCTACGCCGTTGAAGGACTTGCCAGCGCCTATGCCATCGCAAAAGAACGCGGCGACATTCCGGCCATGGCAGACCTGCTTTATGTCATTGACCGTTCTCTTTACAAGCTGACCGCGTGGCAGATCGGCGGGCCCTTGGTTCATGCCAACCCTTATCTTGTGGCCCATCCCACCGATGATCCGGCGGCCATCGGCGGTATCATGAACGCGGCCCGGGCCTGGCCGGGCCGGCCCCGCCATCCCGGTGACACCCAGCACGAGCTTCGGATCGACGTGACCCAGCACCAGATGCACGCGGTCATCCTGGCTATGGCGCATGTGTACTGAGTACGGTGCAGGAATAGAACGGAAGAAACAACCGGAGAGAATCAGTTCGTCTGGCGGAAGGCCGGGTTATACATCCGGGAATTCGGCCTTACGTTTTTGTCCATCACCCGCAGGTCGCACCGGCCGGCCAGTTCAGCGCCGCCGCCGTAGGCCAGGCCGTTGATGGCGGCAATAATGGGCACCGGCAGAGAGATAAATGCGTCCGCCGCATGGTGTTAAAGGCGTTTCGCCGTGACGGCCGGTCCAGCAGCACCAGGGCGATGCGGCCGCGTTTTTCAAGTCGGATGCCTTCGGCAGTCATGCTCCTTCTCCGTTTTCTTTTATATCGTTTTCGGACCGGCCGGCGCGCATGCCTCAATAAGCCGCATACGGTGGTTGTCGATGAACGTATCCACATCGTCCTGCCAGTCGCGCATGACCAGCAGGTTTTCGGTCTCCAGGCGTAAGTTTTTCAGGATGGCGTTTTTCGGCCGCCGGGCCGGTGTGGGATAGTCGGCGGTGGTGCAGGGGGCGATGGCATGAAGCACATCCATTTTTTTAAGAAAATAGGTGGCCAGATCGTGCCAGGAGCAGTATCCCTGGCCGGTGGCATGGTAGATGCCCGGGCCCCCTTTTTCGGCAATGGTTTTGAGCTGCAACGCAAGGGTGTCAGACCAGGTGGGGCAGCCGAACTGGTCGGCCACCACGGTAATGGGCGTACAGGGGTTTTTCAGGGCCAGGCCCAGCATGGTTTTTAAAAAGTTTTTGCCGCCCATGCCGTAGAGCCAGGCCGTGCGCACCACGGTGTTGTCGCTGCCGGTCCCCAGCACCGCCTGTTCACCGGCCAGCTTGGACCGGCCGTAGACCGATACCGGATGGGGCGGGTCGGTTTCGATATAGGCCGCCGGCACCGGCCTTTTGCCGTCAAACACGTAGTCAGTGGAGATGTGGACCAGCCGGCCCCCGTTTTTTCTGGCTGCCAGGGCCAGGTTTTCCGGGCCCCGGGCGTTGACGGCAAAGGCGGTCTCCTGCTCGGTTTCACAGGCGTCCACCGCGGTAAAGGCCGCGCAGTTGAGAATCATGTCCGGCCGGTGGTTCTCGACCGCTTCATGTACGGCGCCAGGGTCGGTGATATCCAGTTCATCCACATCAACAGGAACAATGTCCCAGCCGTGGGCAAAGTGCCGCATGCAGTCTCTGCCCAGCTGGCCGTTGGCGCCGCATAACAGCAGTTTCATCACAGTCCTCCTTCGGGCTGGTGCCCCTTTCGCAGCAGGTCGAACACGGTTTTGACGGGGTTAAAGGCCAGGGGCGATATTTCCACGAACACGGTGTTCCAGAAGGCCATGGATCCGTTCCATAGGCCGGGATGCTCCAGAGCCCGCAACGGCCGGCCGTTGGTGGATTTCTCGGTGATGATGCCCATGTCCGGATCCACGAATTTTTTCAGGTCGTAGGGCCGGCCCTTGGCGTTGCGCAGGCCGCAGACGATAACTACCGGGTTGAAGTGGGTGGCGCTCTGCCAGATGGCCTGCTGGTCCTTGTCTGTACCGTTGACCTGGGCCGCCTCAATGATCTGGGCCGACAGGATGCCGTCTTTTGTTCGCACGAAAAAGGGGCCGCCCCCGGGTTCGCCCACGTTTTTCACCACCCCGCACACACGAAGGGGCCGGTCCAGCAGGTTCAGCAAAAAGGCTTTCTGCTGTTTTCTGCCGGCGGACGAAAGTGTTTCGGGCAGGCAGAGGTTGAGCCGGTTGCGGGCAAAATCAAGGGCCTCGGCAATCACCTCGTCCGGGCAGGTGTCGTCGGCAAGCTGATCCATCCAGGCAAACACCTGTTGCTGCAGCTCCACCAGCAGGCCGAACAGGGCACGGGTTTCCGTCGTGGTTTTTTGCCGCATGCCGGCCACAGCGATATTGTCGATGTTCTTGATAAACACGATGTCGCCGTTCAGGTCGTTCAGGTTGTCGAGCAGGGCGCCGTGGCCCCCGGGCCGGAACACAAGCCGGCCGTTTTCGTCCCGAAACGGCATATTGGCATGGTCCGCGGCAATGGTATCGGTGGACGGGTGCTGGGTGGAAAATGATATGTCGGGCCGGATGCCGTCCGCCTGCTGCAAGCCATCGCATGCCCGTTTCAGGAGGGCGGCAATGGTTTTCCGGTGGGCCTCGGGCACGGTGAAATGGAGACGGCAGCCGCCGTTTTCGTCAGCGGCCAGCTCCACGGCCTCGGCCAGGTGTTCCTCAAAAGCCGTGTACGCGCGGGATATGCCGGTATCATCCGTATAACGGTGAAACAGGATCATGCCCTTGGGAAGGCCGGCATATCCCAGTCCGGCGGTGGTCAGCAGATAGCGAAGCACCGGCCGGTAGCGGCCCGCGGCCACCAGTGCCCGGCACTCTTTTCCCGCCGTGGCCATGGCCGCGGACAGGGCTTCATGAAAGGCAAACTTTTCAATGTTGTCCATGAAGCCGACAAGGGCGGCGTACTCCTTGTTGTGCTGCCCGCTCTGCCGGTCGATGGAGGTCCGGTCCAGGGCGTCGGGGCTGTTATAAAGGGCCAGCAGGGACCGGAACATGCGGGTGGCCGCGCCCGAGGCGGGCACGAATTTGGTGACCCGTCCCTGCTGAATCACAGGTTCTGAAAGGGCTGCCAGTCGCCGCCGTTCCTTGTCGGAGAGAACCAGCACCCCCTTTCCCGCCGTGCACGGAGCCACCAGTTCGGGGGAGGCGACGCCCCTGTCAAACAGGCTTAACTGGTGGTTGACCGTCTGCTCGGAAAGGCCTTTTTCCTTTATTTGCCGAATGTCCTCACGGCTGAATACGTACTTGACCATGGGCCCCCCTGTTATCTCGCTGTCGGTGTGTCAGTGGTTTTATCTCAGTGTAGGAAAAGTCGATCCCCCATGGGGGAAAACGGCCACATGTTTTTCATGCCTTCGCCGAACCCGGCCATCAGGTGGGGTTCGATCAGCCTCTCTGACACGGCGGTTCAAAGAAGCCGGCGTGCCCCGGCTGGTTTCGTCCATGTGGTTTGGGAAAAATTACGGCCCATGTGGGCGGAAGGTCAAGGTCGGACTTTTCGTTTTTCCAGGGCAGTGTGATTTGCATGGCAGATCCTTTGCTGAAGTTAAAGACGCGTCAGAACAGCCGTTATCTTACCATGACGGTTTGCTGCCGGGCAATGCAAATGGTCGCGGTTTTTCATTTTTGAAAAAATATAAAAAAAGCAGGGAAGGCTCTGCTTCCCTGCTTTTTTCAACCTGCATCAATGCCGTTGTTACGACACTGTGATTTTTCTGGGCCTGGCCGCCTCGCTTTTGGGTACGGAAATCGTCAGTACGCCGTTGGCAAAGGTGGCGTCCACGTTGTCCGTGGAGGCGTCCGGGGGCAGCGCAAAGCTTCTGGAAAAACTGCCGTACCGGCTTTCGGTGAGAATGTAGTTCTCTTTTTCCTCTCTGGTTTCCATTTTTTTCTCACCGCTTATGGTCAGTACGCCGTCGGTGATGGAAATGTCGATGGCCTCCTTGTCCAGGCCCGGCAGTTCGGCCTTTACCAGATAGGCAGCTTCGGTTTCAGAAACATCAATGGCAGGAGACCATTCGTTTTTATCGGAAAAAACTACGGGCAGATCAAATGACTTCCACAGGCTGTCCGCGACATTTCCGAAATAAGGGTTATCGTCGGCCGCCCACTCCCTGTTGATCAGTGACGGTAAAAATGTGTTGTACATATTCGGCCTCCTTTTGTTTAGGCGTGTATCTTTCTCTTTACAACCAAAAAATTAATCACAGAAAGACGAACGTCAAGGACGGGCACCCGAATACCGTTACAACCGGTACCGGTGTCGAACGCCGGGGCGGCTTTCCCCCGGCCTGAATGTTGATAAAAGATAAGAATTTGTTTTCCATCCCGTACGGATTGCTGTTAAATTTACTGGAAAATGTTATCAACCTGTCATGAAAGGGGGAAAATAATGGACCCGGCCGGAAAGATTCGCATGGGCTGGATCAAGGGGATGTACTGGTATACCATTTTCGGCGCCGGCGGTTCCGGTGTGGGAATGCTTTTCGCCCCCGGGCTTTCGCAGCGGCTCTTCGGCATGGGCGACCAGGACCCGGTATTTTTCGGTATCGCGGCCAGCATCTGGCTGGCCTTCGGGGTCATGTCGGTTTTCGGGCTGAGGGCGCCGCTGACGTTTCTGCCGGTGCTCTGCATGCAGCTGCTGTATAAATCGGTGTGGGTGGCCGGTGTTATCGTGCCCCTGGTGGTGACCGGGAACCTGCCGGATTATGCCGGGCCGGTGATCGTGATCATGGCCAGCTACATTGTCGGGGACCTGATCGCCATTCCGTTTTCTTATGTTTTTGCAAAGGGGAAAAATTGAGCCTGTCACCGGAATTCAAACCGCTTGTTGATTTTGCCCTTGGCGCCGGTGCCTGCCGCGCCGCCATGCTTCCGGCGGCAGAAGTCGTGATCGACGGCAGCCTGGCTGACCGGTGCCGGGCCCCCCGTTGCCCCAATTACGGGCTGTCAATAAACTGCCCGCCCCATGTTTCCGGCCCGCTGGCCCTTCAAAAAGAGCTGGAAACATTTCACCAGGCGCTCTTTTTTGTCATCGATGTGCCGGCGGGAATGCTGTTTTCCGGGCAGCGCGTAAAGGCGTTTGAGCACCTTCAGAAAACCGCGGCCGCCATTGAAAGACAAGCCGTTCAGGCCGGTTTTACCCGTGCCCGGGCCTATGCCGGGGGCTCATGCAGGGAGATCTTCTGCCACGCCCACGACGACTGCCCGCCGCTGTTGCAAAAAGGGGCATGCCGCTATCCGGAGCATGCCCGGCCCTCCATGTCCGGCTACGGCATTGACGTGGCCCGGCTGTTTGAAACCGCCGGCTGGACCATGCGCATGGCCCGGCCGGCGCCTGAGCCCGGCGAAACCCAAATGGCGGACATCTGCGGGCTGGTGCTGGTGGATTGAAGTATTCGGGCCATGTAAGAAAGCATAAAAATCGATTTCGATTTCGACCCCGATCCCGATTTTGATAAGGAAGGAAGTGTTCCATGCGCATCGCATTAACCATCGCCGGTTCCGATTCCTCCGGCGGGGCCGGCATTCAGGCCGACCTGAAAACCTTTCAGGCCTATGGCGTGTTCGGCATGAGCGCGGTCACGGCAGTGACCGTTCAGAACACCCAGAAGGTTTACGGCATTCAGGAGATCGCCCCGGATATCGTGGCCGGGCAGATTAACTGTATATTTGAAGACACCCCGGTGGATGCCGTGAAGATCGGCATGGTCTCCAGCGTGGACCTGATCAAGGCCATTGCCGGGGCCCTGGCGGACCGTGACCTGCCGCCGGTGGTGCTGGACCCGGTGATGATTTCCAAGAGCGGGTATCCCCTGCTGAAAAAAGAGGCCCAAAGCGCCCTGGCCTTGCACCTGTTCCCCCTGGCCCGGGTGGTGACCCCCAATTTGTTTGAGGCCCGGCTTCTGGCCGGGTTTGAGATTATTTCCCTTGAAGACATGCAGAAGGCGGCCCGGCGCATGATCGACATGGGGGCCCGGCAGGCGGTGATCAAGGGGGGGCACTTTCAGGGGGAGGCGGCCGTGGACGTGCTTTTTGACGGCCGGGCCTTTAAAATGCTGAGTGCGCCGAAAATAGAAACCCGCAGCACCCATGGCACGGGCTGCACCTTTTCGTCGGCCCTGGCCGCCGGCATGGCCCTGGGCATGGACTTTTTTGATGCCGCGGCCCGGGCCAAGGCCTATGTCACCCAGGCTATTGCCCGGGCCCCGGGCATCGGCAAGGGAAGCGGGCCTTTGAATCACATGGTTGCGCCCTGACGCCCGGGGTCATTACGAGCGAAGCCAAGGCCCGCGTCATTGCGAGAAGCGAAGCGACGACGCAATCTCCTTCGCACATGGACAAGATTGCTTTGCTCACTCGCAATGACACGATCCTGGACAAGACTGCTTCGCTTCGCTCGCAATGACCACGTTTCTGCGCAATGACGGAAGGCGCAGGGGCGCCCGGCACGGACCGGTAAAAATCAGTCGGCTTTGGCGGATGCGGCGGTTTCCAGCATCTCTTTTGCGTGGGCCAGGGTCTTTTCCGTGATTTTTTTCCCCCCGGTCATACGGGCGATCTCCTGCACCCGGTCTTCATCGGACAGCCGCACCATGCGAGTGACGGTGCGGCCGTTCTTTACCTGTTTTTCAATCCGGTAGTGAATATCGCCGAACCGGGCGATCTGGGGCAGGTGGGTGATGCAGAGGGTCTGGTGAAAACGGGAGAGCGCGGCCAGCTTCCTGCCCACCACCTCGGCGGCCTCGCCGCCGATACCCGCGTCCACCTCGTCAAAGATCAGGGTCTCCACCGCCTCCTTTCCCGCCAGCATGGCCTTTATCGCCAGCACCACGCGGGAGAGCTCGCCGCCCGATGCGATGGCGGCCAGGGGCTTGGCGGTTTCCCCCACGTTGGGGGCAATGGAAAAGGCGGCCTTGTCGATGCCGGTGTCGGTGATGATTTTGCCGTCCGCCGCCAGAAACGGGCTGGTCTTTGCATCCGCCGGGGTGGCGGAAAAGACCACGTCAAAGCGGGTGTCCTCCATTTTGAGCTGGGCCAGTTCGGCTTCGATGGCCCGGCAGAAGCCGGGGGCCGCTTTTTTGCGTTTGGCCGAAAGGGCGGTCGCGGCCCGGGCCAGGTCCTTGTGGGCCGCGGCAATGGCGGACTCCATTTGCCCGATCCGGCCGGAAAGGTTTTCCAGGCCGGTCAGGTCGGCTGCGATCTGGTCCAGCCGGGCCAGTACATCCTCCAGGGTGGGCCCGTATTTTTTCTTGAGCCGGACCACCAGGTCCAGCCGCTCTTCCACCTGTTCCAGGGCCGTGCCGTCGGTGTCGATGGTGTTTAAATAGGTCCGCAACCCCTCTACGGCATCGGCGGTCCGGGCCTCGATATCCACGATGGCGGCCCGGTGGGGCTCCAGGGTGTCATCGATGCGGGCCCCGTTTTCCAGGCCGGCGCGGACCAGGGCCAGCTGTTCAATCACCGCGCCCTGGGCGTCGTAAAGTCCCTCGACACAACCATACACCAGGGTATAGAGTTCCTGGGCGTTTTTCAGCCGTCTTCTTTCCCGTTCCAGGCTCTGATCTTCACCAGGGACCAGTTGCGCCTTTTCGATTTCGTCTTTCTGAAAGGCCAAAAGCTCCTGCTGCCGGGCCTGGTCCGCCTGCCGGGATTTTAAGGTTTCCAGCTCGCGCAGCATAGGGACAAGGGCGGTAAATTTTTCACCCACCTCCTCCCGCTGCCCGGCCAGCCCGGCAAAAGCGTCTAAAATCAAAAGGTGAAGGTCTTCGTTGAGCAGCTGCTGGTGGGCGTGCTGGCCCGATATGGAGGCCAGGCTGGCCGTGATGTCGGAAAGCACCTGAATGGTGGCCGCATGGCCGTTGATGTATATCCGGTTCTTGTTGGTGTCGGACACCACCCGCCGAATGATCAGCTCATTGTCCCCGGTAAGGCCGTTCATCTCAAGTTTGCGGGCCAGCTCGCTTTTTGGCGCCACGTCAAACACCGCTTCCACCTCGGCCGTGCTTTCCCCGGTGCGGATCAGCCGGGCCGTGGCCCTTGACCCCAAAAGCAGGTTGACGGCGTTGATGATGATCGATTTCCCGGCCCCGGTCTCTCCGCTTAAAATGGTGAGCCCCCGGTCAAAACGGATGCGCAGGTCATCGATGATGGCAAAATTTTTAATGGCAAGTTCATGCAGCATGGCACAGGGGTCCGAATCAGAACTGGTAGCCGACGCAGTCGGTGATAATGGTTTTGAGCTTCTGGCGCAGCACAGAGTAAGAGTAGTAGCGCTTGGCCACATCGTAGTTGTGGGTGACCATCCGGTGGCGGTAATCCGCGTCATCCAGCACCCGCCGGGTGTGGTCCACGGTTTTTTGGGTGACAAACCCGTTGATCTCGATGACGGAAAACCCCTTGGGCTTGATGTCCGTGGTATAGATGGAGTAGCGGTTCACGGCAATGGGCCGCCTGTAGTAGATGGCCTCGAGAAAGGCGTTGCCGAACCCCTCGAAGTTGGAGGGGTAGGTCACCAGGTCGGCATAGGGATAGATATCATCAAGAGTGTATTTTTTCCGGCCGTCCGGCAGAGTGCCCCGCTGGTCATTGATGATGTCGGACGCGAACACGGTGGTGACCCCCATGCGCTCGGAAAAGTCTTTCACCCGTTCGTAGTATTCCATGCCCTCATCACCTGCGGCGTGGGAAATCACCAGTTTGGCCTTTCGCTCCAGCCGGCTGACCAGCTCGATGGCGTGTTCGATCCCCTTTCGCTGCACCACCCGGGTGGGTTGCAGAATAAACAGCTCATCGTCGGCGATGCCCAGGTCCTTTCGCACGTTTTGGGTGTAGTCATCGGGAGGAAGCGGCGGGTTTTCAAAGTCCATCACGTTGGGAATCACCGTGGAGGAGATGCCGGTGCGCAGGCTCACCTGGTTGTCCGCCGACGAATTGATCACCACGTTGCGAATCTGGGACAGGTGAGGCGGAAAGGCCATGTTCAGGTATTCCCACACCGAGTTGGTGAGAAACCGCTCCCGCTCCCAGAAAAAATCGTGGTGATGGCCGATGACGGGAATACCGATCTCGGCGATCAGTTCGGCCAGGCCGATGCCCAGGGGCAGGTTCATGGGAATGGCCAGGGCGTTTTCCACCACCAGCATGTCCAGGTCGAACTTCTGAATAAAGGTGTAGAGGTGGTCTTTGATCTCCTCTTTTACCCGGTGAATCAGCTGGGTGATGTACCGGCCCCGGACCCGGACCCCGAAGCAGTTTTCAAAGATGTCGACGATCACGGGATGGCTGAAGTGGGCCTTTTCGCAGAGATAGGAGCACTCGGGCGGTGTTTCCAGCTCCCCGGCAAAGTAGAAGCAGGAAAACCCCTCTTCCTTGAAAATGTCGGCCCATTTCCAGGTTTCCAGGGTCACACCGTCGGTGCCGGCCAGGCGCGTTGAAATAAATCCCACGTTCTGATGGGGCGGAATATCAGGAATCATGGTCGGTTCCCCATGGCTTGGCGGTTGTTGATTTCTGTATAACGGAAGCAGGTCACGATGTGGTCGTTGACCATGCCGGCAGCCTGCATAAAGGCATAGCAGATCACCGGGCCCACAAAGGAAAACCCCCGTTTTTTCAAATCCGCGCTCATGGCCTCGGATGCAGGGGTGGACGCCGGCATCTGTTTGACGGTTTCCCACGCATTGACAACGGGCCGGCCGTTGACAAAGGACCAGATATAGGCGTCAAAAGAGCCGAATTCCTCCCGCACCTTTAAAAACGCTTTCGCATTGGTCACGGCGGCATCAATCTTTTTCCGGTTGCGCACAATGCCGGGGTCTGCCGTCAGGCGGTCGATTTTCCGCGCGTCATACCGGGCCACCCGGACCGGGTCGAAATTGTCAAAGGCCTTTTGGTAGGCCGGCCTTTTTTTGAGAATGGTCAGCCAGTTCAGCCCGGCCTGGGCCCCCTCCAGCACCAGCATTTCAAACAGCCTGCCGTCATCATGAAGGGGGACGCCCCATTCCGTGTCATGGTAGCGGATATAGTCCGGGTCGGTACCCGCCCAGTCACACCGTTTTTTCATTTACAATTTTCCCGGGGACGGTTACATAGGACACATCCGAATGTTTCGTGAAGCATTCGGGCAACACGCTTTTCAAGTGGCAGATGGTTGCATAAAAACCGACAAATGGCAAGTAAAGACCCTGTTATTATCCATGATCCGAATCAGTTAGCCTGGCAAACCATTGCCGGCCGGGCCATTGCCGACCCGAAGGACCTGCCGGACCGGCTGAAGGCGCCCCCTGGCGCGGCAGCGGTGTGCCGCACCTATCCCATGTCCGTCAATCCCTATTATCTCTCCCTGATTCAGGCGCCCGGCGACCCGCTGTGGCGCCAGGTGGTGCCGGACGTGCGGGAGCTTTCCGGCACCCCGGCCGACGATGATCCGCTCACGGAAACGGCCCAGTCCCCGGTGCCGGGCCTGATTCACCGGTATCCGGACAGAGTGGTGGTGCTGCTATCGGGCCGGTGCCCGGTGGTGTGCCGGTTCTGCTTTCGCAAGCGGCTGGCCGGAAGGGCCGCCGCTTTTCTTACCGATGACCAGGTGGACGCCGCCGCGGCCTATGTCCGGGCCGCCCCTGCCGTCCGGGAGGTGATTTTTTCCGGGGGCGACCCCCTGATGCTGGAAGATGACAAACTTGGCGCCGCTTTAGAAAAATTTGCCGCCATCGGCCACGTGGAAACCCTTCGCATTCATACCCGCACCCCGGTTGCCCTGCCCCAGCGGATCACCGGCGACCTGGTTTTTCTGCTGAAAAAATTTTTGCCGCTTTATGTCAACGTGCATGTCAACCACCCCCGGGAGATCACGGCCCAGGCCGAGGCTGCCTGTGCCCGGCTGGCAAACGACGGCATTCCGTTGGGCAGCCAGACCGTTCTGCTGGCCGGCATCAACGATGACGCAATCACCATGGAAACCCTGATGCGTGAACTGCTGCGCATTCGGGTGCGGCCCTACTACCTGCACCATCCAGACGTGGTAAAGGGCACCGGCCATTTCCGGCCCCCCATCGACAGGGGGCTTTCCGTGATGCGGTCCCTGGTGGGACGGGTGCCGGGCATGGCACTGCCGCGCTACGTGATCGACCTGCCCGGCGGCGGGGGCAAGGTGCCCCTGCTGCCCGACTATGTGGTCTCCAGCGAACCCGGGCACCTGGTGGTGAAAAACTATCAGGGAAAGGTGTTTGTCTATCCGGTAAAATGAAAAACTGGACGACGCGGCCCGCTCCTGCGGAGTCGCATGCCACGCTTCCACAAAAAAATCGCCGCGCAAACCCGGGAGCGCCGCACCCCAGTGCGGCAGGTATGGGCGGGCATGCTTCAACAGGGCAGGTGCTTTCGCTGCGGAGTTTACAGGCCACAACAGCCGATGGACTATATGATTATTCGGATTGAGAGGGGCGGTTTTTGAGAATCCGGATGATGACCGGTTTGTACTGGTCCTCTTTGGCCATGCGGTTGCCCCGAATCCTAACAAAGACCACGGCCAGCACAAAGGCGCCGAACCCGATCACGGCCGACAGCACCGACTGGTCCACCGAGGGAAAAACCGTCTGGGAAAGCCGGACCCCGATGCCGGCCCCGGCCATGAGGCAGAGAATGGGAAACATGTAGATCAGAAAGGTGGCTTTCAGAAGGGAGGCGGTTGCAAAGCTGACCACCACCCGGTCTCCTGTTCGGGCCTCCACCCGGTTGGCGGCCTCCACCTCCATGTCGTTTCCGCCGCCCATGGTTTTGCAGGAGTCCTTGGAATGGCAGTGCTCGCAGGCGGCGGACCGCTGGGTCCGGATCCATGCCGAAGTTCCGCTGGTTCGAATCACAATGCCTTCTTCTGTTGCCATGGCGCCTTCTTTTTGCCGCTGTGTGCGGTGTTGGGCTGTTTTACATGTGCTGGTAGCAGATGATGCCGCACTTCAAGCACCGCTCCGCCTCGGTCCGGGCCGCCGCTTCGGAGAACCCGGCCTCCCGTTCCATGCCGGCCGCAACCTCGGCGTCGCTTCGCAGGGGCATGATCATGCGGGGTTTGGGCAGCACGCCGAATACCGCGTCAATGGTCTGCACCACGGCGTCGGGGGTGAGCAGGTTCTCCGGCAGGGCCAGAGGATCGCCGTACATCAGCATGTGCATGCAGGCCGCGGCCTTGCGGCCCGCGTTGATGGCCTTGATGGCCGCGTCCATGTCGGAGATCGGGTCGCCGTCAGCCAGCAGGCCCCGCTGGCCGGCGGCGTCGGCTGTCTTGTAGGGCGGCACGGCCTGCCACTGGACCGGCAGTTTGATCACGCCGTCGTCATCGGTGGTATCTTCGGGCCGGCGGGCAAAAATCAGTTCCGGAAACCGGCCTGCCGCAAAAACAATGGTGTCGGCCGCCATTCTGACAGGCTGGCCGGTGGCCAGGTCGGTGTATTCCACCTGGGAAACGGCCGGGCCTGTGCCGTAAAGCCGCTCCACCGCGGCATTCAGAATCACTTCGACGCCGGAGGGATCATCGGGCAGCCCGGCCTCGGCGCCGGTGGCCTCCTTCAACAGGAAGGTGACGGCTTCGGCCCCGGCTGCCTTGCAGGCGCTGGCGGCCTGTGCGGCAAGGGCCCCGCCGCCGATCACCACCACGTTGCCCCTGACCGGGACCTCTTTTTTCAGCACATCGATAAGCAGGGCCATGCCCGTCACCGGGCCCCGGGCCAGGGCTTTGGGATTATCAAACCCCAGCCGGCTGTCCCACCCGCCGGTGGCCAGCAGCACGGCCTCGAAGTTGTCGGCCAGCAGCGAATCAACGGTAAAGTCTTTGCCCGCGATCTGCCGGGTTTTGACGGTAACGCCCATTTCCCTGATACCGGCGATGTCGTCATCCAGCACCGTCTGCGGCAGGCGGTCGGCGGCAATGGCCTTGCGCAAAAGGCCGCCCGGTTTGTCCGAGGCCTCCAGCACCATGGCCGAATGGCCCAGCCGGGCCGCGAAATAACCGGCGGAAAGCCCTTCCACGCCGCCGCCGATCACCGCCACCTGCCGGCCCGTGGACGGGGCCATAAAAGGTTTGACCCGGCCGGCGCTTTTTTCCGCGTCGGCCACGAACCGCTTTAAACCGTTGATGGATACCGCCTCATCCACCAGGGTGCGGCGGCACATGGTTTCGCAGAACCGGGGGCAGATGCGGCCGATCACCGCGGGAAAGGGGAGCCGTTCTTTTATGACGGCAAGGGAAGCCGTGTAGTCGCCCAGGGTGATCCGGCGGATATATTCGGGAATGTTGATGCCCGCCGGGCAGGCCCGCCGGCACGGGGCGATGCAGTCGTCCGTGGTGTATTCCCGCAGGATGCGGCGGGTGACCGATGAGAGCTTGATGATGTGCTTGGGGCAGACCCGTTCGCAGGTGCCGCAGCCGGTGCATTTTTCTTTGTCCACCACGGGCAGGCCGTTTTCCCCCATGGACAGGGCGCCAAAGGGGCAGGCCCGCACGCAGGTGCCCAGGCCCAGGCAGCCCACGGTACAGACCTTCATGCCGCCGGACAGAAGGGCCGCGGCCCGGCAGTCGGAAATGCCGTTGTACACGAATTTCTGTTTCGCCTCGGCCACGCTGTAGGTGCAGTCCGGCACGGCAATGTCGGGTTCCTTGGCCTCAATGGACATGCCCAGCAGGGCCGCAATGGTTTCAGCCAGGTCGGCGCCGCCGGCCACGCAGGAGTTGGGGGCCGCTTTTCCCGCCACGATGGCCGCGGCATTGGCCGCGCAGCCGGGCAGGCCGCAGCCGCCGCAGTTGGCCCCGGGCAGGGCGTTTTCCACGGCCTCCACCTTGGGGTCCACGTAGACATAGAAAACACGGGAGGCAATCGCCAGGCCGATGCCGATCACGCATCCCAGCACGGCCATCATCACAAGCGCATTGATCATTGCAGCGTCTAACATGAGGTTCTCCTGCCCAGTCTGTTCTTAATCAGGTCGCACACCGGCGCGATCTCCGGCATGTCGCTATTCAGGGGCTCTCCCTTCAGGCTGCTCATGAACACATCGTCGCTGAAGGGAAGGCGGGCGATAATACGGTCTTCGTCCACGTGGTCGGCCATAACAGCGGCGGACCGGTCGTCCACTTTGTTTAGAATAAAGGCAAACTCGGTGGCAAGGGCCCCGGCCATGGCGGCGATCCTGCCGGCCAGTTCAAAGGACTCAAAGCTCGGGTCCACCACGCCCAGAATCAGGTCGCAGCCGCCGTCCACGCCCCGGCCGAAATGCTCGATGCCGGCCTCGGTGTCGATGATCACCACCTGGTCGCCGGTCATGTCCAGCCGGGAAAGCACGTTCTTGGAAAGCACGCCCATGGGGCAGGCGCACCCTTCACCGGCCTCGTGAATCTTGCCCACGGCCGCCAGGTGAATGCGGCCGTTTTTGGACACGCAGCCCGGTGGCAGGGTATCAATGGAAAGCCGGCCCCCCAGCAGGGGGTCGGTGGCATCGGGCAGGGCCTGGTTCATTTTCTGCTTGAACGCCTTTTTACCGCCGATGTGATCCAGCAGGTTCACGGGCCGGTCAAGGCCCAGCAGGCGGTGAAGGCCGGTGTTGGATTCGTCGCAATCCACCACCAGCACCGTGATATTTTCTGTCGCCAGTGCCCGGGCCAGCGTGGCCACAACCGAACTCTTGCCGCTGCCGCCTTTGCCGCATATAACAATTTTCATTTACAGATCAAACCTTTCCCGCTGCATGCGCACGGAACCGTAAAAAAGACAAAATAGACCAGCCAAACGATTGTTGTCAAGGACTATTCCGGCCTTCCGGTGGCCTTGAATATTGGTGGTTTCGGAAAAAGTCCAAACCCGTCAATCTTGACTTTCAACAGGGATCAGTGGTAACCAGAGGCCATGACAACCCCGCGACAAATCGCTGCCCGAAAAGTTTGCCGTCTGCTGGAAGAGGTGGCCCATGGCCTTGATTTTTATGTTGTTTCCGGCAGAAATGGCATTGATTGCAGCCGGGAGGCCCTTGAGGCGGTGCGGCAGTGGGACCGGCCCGGCTGCCTGGCGCCGGACCCGGGCACCGCGGTCCGGCAGGGGTGCGACCAGTGCCCTCTTGGATCCTCCGGTCCCAGCCCGATCCATGGCCGGGGGCCGTCACTGGCCCGGCTCATGGTGGTCAGCGACTGGCCCCTGGGGGCAGGGGATCCGTTTTCCGGCAGCGAGGGCGAGCTGTTTACCCGCGTTCTTTTGGCCATGAAACTGGCTCCGGACCGGGTGTTTGTCACGGCCATGGTCCGTTGCCCCGTGCCTGAACACACAACTCCCGCGCCCCGGGCCCTGGTCGCCTGCCGCGCTTTTCTGGAAGAAGAGATCCGCAAGGTCAAGCCAACCGTGATCTGGGTTCTGGGCGAAACAGCAACCCAGGCCCTTCTCGGCGCGGATGAGCCCCTGGACCACTTGCGGGGCCGGTTTCACGATTATAAGAACATTCCTGTCATGCCCACCTGGCACCCCCGGGACATTCTGTCCGACCCCTCCCTCAAACGACCGGTGTGGGACGATGTCCAGCAAATCATGAAATTCCTGTAACCATCAAGCCAGATCAAAATCGGGATCGGGATCGAAAGACGGCTCATTCCATCACCCCCGGAAGCGCCGCACCCCGGTGCGGCAACCGATCGATTAATCTTTATGTTGACTTTTCAATACGATAAAATATATTTGGTTCACAAGGGAGCCGCATAATCAATGATAAAAGGAAACAAATGAAAGCGGAATTTACTGCAATCATAGAGGCTGCGCCCGAAGGCGGTTTTTGGGCCATCTGTCCGGAAGTGCCCGGTGCCAACGGCCAGGGCGAGACGGTGGAAGAGGCGAAAAACAGCCTGCGCCAGGCCATTGAGCTGATTTTAGAAGACCGCACTGCCGACATCCTGCGCGGTTTGCCCAAGGATGCCATTCGCGAAACGGTAATGATCGGATGAAGCGGCGGGACCTGGAACAACGGTTGAGAATGGCGGGCTGCTATCTGAAAAGGGAGGGAGCCGCCCATTCTCTCTGGGTGAATCCCAAAAACGGAGCGATAGAAGCTGTCCCCCGGCGCACTGAAATCAAGGAGCCTTTGGCAAAGAAAATTCTTAAGCATCTTGAGGCGGAGTAACTCAGATTTTTCCCCTTATCTGTCCGTGTACTGCCCCACAACTTGTTTGACACCCTGATCAAAATTTTCAAATGCCTTGTTGAAAACAGCTTCAGACGGGTTCCCATCACCGCCTCCGGAAAGCTGGTGGGCATCATCAGCCGGCGGGATATTATCGAGTTTCTTCACAAGAAGATGTAAGCTTCGGTAAATATTCAGGCCACCCTCCCCTCAAACACCCGGTGTGGGACGATGTCCAGCAAATCATGAAGTTCCTGTAACAAAACAAACCAGATCAAAATCGGGATCGGGATCGCTATCGGGATCGAAAGACGGCCCATTCCATCATCCCCGGAAGCGCCGCACCCCGGTGCGGCAAAACCCTGGCATATCCGGGTTAATACGCGAAAAGCTCTTGCAGGTAATTGATAATTTTAATCCGTGCGCCCTGGGAAATTATCCCCAGTTTTTGAATCAGCCTGGATTTGTCAACGGTTCTTATCTGGTCCAGCAGGATCACCCCCTTTTCCCCCTGAAACGTATATTGAATCCTGGTTGGATAGCCAAAACCTCTGGATGTCATTGGCGCCACAATCGCGGTCTTCAGCGCAGACATTTCATCAGGGGAGATAACAACACAGGGCCTTGTTTTCCTGATTTCAGAACCCTGTGTCGGATCCAGTTGAACCAGCCAGATCTCAAATCGGTGAACCGCTTTTTTCACCATTCCCAGCCCTCTTCATCGACCAGGGGGGCATCCAGCCACTCCTGATCCGATTCGTCTGATTCCCGGGATTGAAGGGCTTTATCAAACTGTTCTTTCCAGCCTTCCCTGTTCTTCTTAACCGGCTGGATTAACAATCCGTCGTCTATTATTTTGAATTCCAGTTGCCTGTCTTCCAAGCGGGCCTGTTCGATCACCGCTTTTGGAATACGGATACCCTGTGAATTTCCTATTTTGATTAAAGTTGTCATCTTCGTCTCCCGTTGTGGTGGATGTAGTTACAATGTACCCACAAATGGACCGGCTGTCAAATTGCAATTTATTGATACCCTCGTAAAAAGTAGCGGCCGGTTATTGGTTAAAAAATCGGCCTGGTGATGATTTTTTCATTTCGGCCGCCGCTTCTGTATAAAAAGTTCCGCCGAAGCCCCTGTCATGCCGGGCATAATTCCTCTCCCGGCATCATTCGGGCCATCCTGATAGCCCTGGCCCTTATATCCACTGTATGAGGCTTCCGGATCCGAAGGATTTTGCAGGGAGTCGGAGGCAATCTCTTTGGGCTGTTTTAACTCAACGGGATTGTCCGCGTCGCCGGTAAGGTTGCATTGTTCGTTCAATACCCGCGCCGGCATTTTAAAGCTGTACATGTCGGCGACAACGGCTTGATCTTTGAACTGTATATAAAGGTTAAAAAGGTGCCTGCTGACATCGGTCAGGGTTTTGCGCGATTCGGAAGGCTTTACCCGGGAAAAACAGTTCAAGGCGGATTCTGACAGATAGGTCTCCACGATCTGCCTGTCCACCGTGTCGATCAACTCCGGGTGTTGCCGCTTCAGATTCTTCAGAAACGTGTGGATGG